>NZ_ATHO01000124.1 GCF_000445065.1 Sphingobium quisquiliarum P25
GGCTCTGTTGCAAAAATCGTGAAGCTTGAGCATGCTTGGCGGAGATTGGACGGACGGAACGATGACGGATTTCAAGTGGCGCCATTTCCAGGGTGATGTGATCCTGTGGGCGGTGCGCTGGTATTGTCGCTATCCGATCAGCTATCGCGACCTTGAGGAAATGCTGGCGGAACGCGGCATTTCGGTCGACCATACGACGATCTATCGCTGGGTCCAGTGCTACGCCCCGGAGATGGAGAAGCGGCTGCGCTGGTTCTGGCGGCGTGGCTTTGATCCGAGCTGGCGCCTGGATGAAACCTACGTCAAGGTGCGGGGCAAGTGGACCTACCTGTACCGGGCAGTCGACAAGCGGGGCGACACGATCGATTTCTACCTGTCGCCGACCCGCAGCGCCAAGGCAGCGAAGCGGTTCCTGGGCAAGGCCCTGCGAGGCCTGAAGCACTGGGAAAAGCCTGCCACGCTCAATACCGACAAAGCGCCGAGCTATGGTGCAGCGATCACCGAATTGAAGCGCGAAGGAAAGCTGGACCGGGAGACGGCCCACCGGCAGGTGAAGTATCTCAATAACGTGATCGAGGCCGATCACGGAAAGCTCAAGATACTGATCAAGCCGGTGCGCGGTTTCAAATCGATCCCCACGGCCTATGCCACGATCAAGGGATTCGAAGTCATGCGAGCCCTGCGCAAAGGACAGGCTCGCCCCTGGTGCCTGCAGCCCGGCATCAGGGGCGAGGTGCGCCTTGTGGAGAGAGCTTTTGGCATTGGGCCCTCGGCGCTGACGGAGGCCATGGGCATGCTCAACCACCATTTCGCAGCAGCCGCCTGATCGGCGCAGAGCGACAGCCTACCTCTGACTGCCGCCAATCTTTGCAACAGAGCCGCTTCGATTATGTCAATATGGCGCGCGCGCTTCAGGCGGGCCTTCCCGATCTTGCCACCATCGTTACCGTCCGGGGTGAGGCGGAGGGCTGTCTTGGTTATGAGGAGCTTCTCGCTTCAAACGCGCCTGACGTGGCAAGCGGCCATCCCGATCCCAATGCCGTCAAGCTGCTGCTCTATACATCGGGCACGACAAGCCATCCCAAGGGCGTTCTGCACAGCCACAATAGCTTAATGGCCGAGCTCCTTGCCGCTCGGGACTATTGGGGCCTTGGTGCGAGCGATGTGGTGCTGATGCCCTCGCCGGTTACGCATATAACCGGCTATCTTTACGCGCTCGAAATGGGTTTCGTCACCGGCTGTGCCGCGGTGTTGATGGAGCGATGGGACGCCTCTGAGGCGGTCGAGCTGATCAAGCGGCACGGCGTAACGATGAGCGTTGGCGCAACTCCCTTCCTCAGGGAACTTACGGATACGGTCGTGTCGGCCGGGGCTCTGCTCCCCACGATGCGTTTGTTTATCTGCGGCGGGGCGCCGGTTGCGCCGGAACTTGTGCGCCGGGCGGCGCAGGCGATCCCGGGGTGCGCCATATCGCGCGCCTTCGGAAGCAGCGAGGCGCCAACGGTCACGCTGGGTGTCCGGGGCGTCGAAGAGCTTGAGCTTGGCGCGACCACGGACGGGCGCATCGTCAACAATGAAGTGCGGATCATCGACGAAGCGACGGGAGCGTTGCTGGGCGAGGGGGCGGAAGGAGAGATCCTTGTTCGCGGCCCGGAGGTGATGCTGGGCTATACCGATCAAGCGCTGACGGACGATGCGTTCGATCAGGACGGCTTCTTCCGCACGGGTGATCTCGGACGGATCGAATTTGGCGATTTCCTGGCGGTGAGCGGCCGTAAAAAGGATGTTATCGTGCGCGGGGGCGAGAATATCAGCCCTCAGGAAATCGAAGATGCGCTGCATCGCTATCCTGCAATCACCGACGTCGCAGTGGTGGCGATGCCGCATGAAAGGCTGGGTGAAGGGGTCTGCGCCTATGTGATTGCGGATGCGCCCGTTTCCGTCGCCGACATTGGCAGCTTCCTCGGGGAGCAAGGGCTAGCGCGACAGAAATGGCCGGAGCGCGTGGAGATGGTCGACGCGTTTCCGCGCACGGCTTCGGGCAAAGTCCAGAAGAATATCCTGCGTGATCGCCTGGTTGCGCAGGCTCAGCCCACGGAGGCGTCCTTATGAATGGTCCGGACCTTCAACGGTCATTACAGCTTTTTGAGCGCATGCTGCTTATCCGCAGGATGGAGGAGCGGCTTGGTGACCTCGGGAAAGCCGGCGAACTTCCTGGCAATGTGCATCTTTATATTGGCCAGGAAGCGGTGGCCACCGGCGTCTGCGCACATCTTGACGACAGCGACTGGGTTGCCAGCACTCATCGCGGGCACGGTCACTTCCTGGCGAAGGGCGGAGATCCGCGCGCTATGGCGGCGGAGCTCATGGGCAAAGAGACCGGCATTTGCCACGGCAAGGGCGGCTCGATGCATGTTGCCGACGTCTCGAAGGGCATATTGGGCGCCAACGGCATTGTCGGCGGTGGCGTAGGGCTCGCGGTCGGTGCGGCACTCGGCGCGCAGCTTGACGGCGAGGGCCGGGTTGCCGTGGTGTTTTTCGGTGACGGTGCGTCCAGCCAGGGCGTCATTTCCGAGGCGCTGAACATCGCCGCCCTGTGGAAGCTTCCACTGTTGCTGGTCTGCGAGAATAACGGATTTTCTCAATTCTCCCCTTATGAGACGGTGAACGCTGGCGATATCTGGCGCCGCGCCGAACCGTTTGGCATGCCCGGCGCGCTGGTCGACGGCAATGACGTCCACGCCGTATGGCGGGTCGTTGGCGAGGCGGTTGCGCGGGCGCGCTCAGGCGAAGGGGCCACGCTCATCGAGGCTCGTACCTATCGCTGGCGGACTCATGTCGAATCCGAAGAAAGCTTCCTTGCAGCGCCTTATCGCACCCAGGAAGAAGTCGAGAGCTGGAAGCAGCGCGATCCGATTAGCCGGCTGGAAGAATTTCTCGTCTCCGAGGATCTGGAAAAGGACGTGGCCGCTATCCGGGCCAGGGTCGAGGGCGTTACCGAAAGCGCCATCACCGATGCTTTGAATGATCCTCTTCCCCCTGTCTCCCGTGCTTTTGAGGATATGTTCGCCAATGGCTAAGCGGCGCCTCATCCATGCTGTCAACGAAGCGCTTCATGAAGAAATGGAGCGCGACGATCGTGTGATCCTCTATGGCGAGGATGTCAGGATCGGCTTGTTCGGCGATACACGCGGCCTCTTCGACAAGTTCGGGGGCAAGCGGGTGATCAACACGCCAATCTCCGAGGTTGTCATGACCGGTATGGCGGTTGGGATGGCAGCGGCCGGCTATCGCCCGATCTGCCACATGATGTATGGCAACTTCCTTTATACCGGCTTTGACTCCATCGCGAACCAGGCCGCCAAGCTTCGCTATATGACGGCGGGCCAGCTCAAGCTGCCGCTCGTTTACCTGGCATCTACAGGTGCCGGCCGCTCATCTGGCGCCCAGCATTCCGATGCACCCTATCCAGGCGTTATGAACCTTGGCGGCATCAAGGTCGTGATCCCCAGCACGCCAGCCGACGCCAAGGGTTTGATGAAGGCCAGCATCCGTGAGGATAATCCGGTCCTCTTCCTGCTGCCCACCCGCCGCGGCGGCGAGCAAGGAGAAGTGCCCGATGGCGATCATGTCGTGCCGCTCGGCAAGGGATCGGTGAAGCGCGAGGGTCGCGATGTCACGGTGGTCGCGATCGGTGTGATGGTGCGTCATGCAATGCGCGCAGCGGCGACATTGTCCGAAGAGGGGATCGAGGTCGAAGTTGTCGATCCGATGACGCTCTTCCCGCTCGATAAGGAGCTGATCCTGGCCTCGGTTCGCAAGACCGGGCGCCTAGTAATCCTCGATGAGGCGCGTGCTACATGCAGCGCCGCAAGTGAAATTGCCGCTATCGTCGCCGAACAGGGTTTTGCTTCGTTGCGTGGTCCCGTGCGCCGGGACACCGTGCAGGATGTGGCGATCCCGTTCGCGCCCCATCTCGAAAATGCGGTGATCCCTGATGAGGCTATGGTTGAGGCTGCGATCCGCGCGGCTGTACGCGATGGAGACGTTGCATGAAGATGTCGCTTAAGTTGCCGATGTTTGGCATGAACATGGAAGAAGGCACGATCGCTCGCTGGCACGTACAGCTGGGCGCAGACTTTGCTCTCGGTGACATCCTTTATGAGGTGGAAACCGAAAAGGTGACGTCCGAGGTGGAAGCCCCGTGCGATGGAACTCTCATTGAAATATTGGTTTCTGAAGGTGATGATGCTGCTGTTGGAGCGGCAGTCTGCCGAATAGAAACGAAATAATTGTCCTGACACCGGAGTGAAGTGGGCAGGAGACACGGATAGTTTTTCAACGCGACCGAAGAAAAAATGTTTAAGAGCGCGAAACGATACTTCGGTCATATCTAGGGAGGGATGGTTATGATTGTCAGACCAGAAAGCACAACGAAACGGCACGGCATTAACTTATACGCATCGGGCGTCGCGCTTCTTTGCTTCTGTTCGCCCGCATTCGCCCAGAGCGAGGCTCCGGCGGAGCAGCCTGCTGCCCAATCCGCAGCCGCCGAAGCGCCGCAGAGTGAAAGTCTGGGTGCCGGCGAGATCATCGTCACCGCCAGCAAGCGCGCTGAATCGATCAACAAGGTCGGCCTCACGATTGCGGCGGTCAGTGGCGATCAGCTCGTCAAGCAGGGTATCAGCAGCGTCCAGGATTTGACCAAGGCCGTCCCGGGTCTGACCTATGCGCGGTCGGCATTCGGCACCCCGGTGTTCACGCTGCGTGGCGTCGGCTATTTCGATACCGCTCTGGCGGCATCGCCTGCGGTTAGCGTTTATGTCGACCAGGCGCCTCTCAGCTTCTCCGCGCTGCCCGGCATCGGGGTCGGTTTGGACATGGAGCGTGTTGAGGTACTGAAAGGTCCGCAGGGCATTCTGTTCGGCCAGAATTCCACCGGCGGCGCGATCAACTACATCGCCAACAAGCCGACCGACACTCTGACGAGCGGGTTCAGCCTTGGCTATGGACGATTTAGCACGGTTGAAGGCGAAGCTTTCATCAGTGGACCTGTGACCGACACGCTCAATATACGGCTCGCTGGCCGCAGCACTTATGCGGGATCGTGGCAGAAAAATTACTTCTCTCGTCCAGGTGACGAGTTCGGGAAGCGGCGGGAATTCGCTGGCCGTATCACTCTAGACTGGAAGCCCACCGATAGACTCAGTTTCATGGCCAGCCTGAGTGGTTGGCATGACGGCAGCGAGCCGCAGATCGGGCAGTACATCTTCCTGCGTCCTGCCACGGCGGGGCAGGAGCAATTTTTGAGCCCTCAGCTTTATAATTTCGAAACGGGTACATTGGTGACGCCATATGCGCCGCGCAAGGCGCGCGCCGCCGATTGGTCCGCGGATGCTGAACCTTTCCGTGACGACAGAATGTATAATGCCGCGCTGCGTACCGACTATGACGTGACCGATAATCTGACCCTGACCTCGATCACTTCTTATTCGGACTATAAGCGTAATAGCCGGGCGGCGGATGACGGCACTGCGGTGCAAGACTATGATTATGTCGCCAACGACGGATATATTCGTGACTTCAACCAGGAATTGCGCCTGTCGAACGACGCCGCATCGCGCATGCGGGTCACCGTCGGTGCTAATTATCAGCACAGCAAAGTCTATGAGCTAAGCAAGGCTTCCTATGGAGATAGCATCGTCTCGAATTTCTCTCAGATAGACGGGACGAGCACTTTGCTGCCGGTGCCATTTTCCAGAGGATCGGATTTCAGCCGGCAGACGATCGAAAATTATGCGTTCTTTGGAAACGTCGATTTCGATGTGACAGACACCATCACGGTGAAGGGTGGCCTTCGCTATACGAACAGCAAGCGCCATTTCGTCGGCTGTACCTTTGATAATAATTTCGACCCGATACATGGCGACGACGCCCAGCGCAGGCTGTTCGACATTCTCCACACGTTCGCCAGATCCCTGGTGGGCCTGGGAGCATCGACCCCCCTGCAGCCGGGTGACTGCACCAGTGCGATCGACCCGCTGACGGATGCCAACGGCAATCCACTTATCGGTGTAGAGAATGGGCAACGGCCGGATGCCTTTGAGAGCATCCTCGGCGATACCAACCTCAATGAGGATAATCTGTCCTGGAAGGTTGGCGTCGACTTCAAGCCGGTGGCTGGTTCGCTATTTTACGCGAACGTGACCAAGGGCTATAAGGCAGGCAGCTTCCCAACGATTTCGGCGGCGACTGTCAGTCAATATCGTCCGGTCGTTCAGGAATCGGTCATTACCTACGAAGCGGGTTTCAAGCAGGAGCTGTTCGACCGCTCGGTGCTGCTCACCGGTGCTGGCTTCTACTATGACTACCGCAACAAGCAGCTGAGGGGCTTCTTCGATCAGCCGCCTTTCGGCACCGTGTTCGCACTCGACAACGTGCCTAAGTCCACCGTCAAGGGCGGTGAGCTGGCCATCGTATGGCGGCCGGTCGATGGCCTCAACCTCAGTGGCGCGGTGACCTATGTCGACGCGAAGATCAAAAAATACTCCGGTCTGAATTCCGACGGGGTATTTACTGACTTTGCCGGCGACCGGGTGCCATTCGCTCCGAAATGGAATGCGAGTGCAAACGCCGACTATACCGTTCCGCTTGGCGCCAGCCTGGCAGTGAATTTGGGTGCCAGCCTGACCTATAACAGCAGCACGCAGGCTGCGATCGGTCATGATGCGGTGACGAAGGCGGTAACCTACATCAAGCCGTTTACCACCGTTGATGCTCGCATTGCACTTCAGGATGCGGACAATGCATGGCAGGTCCAGTTCTGGGTGAAGAATCTGACCAACGAATATTACTGGAACAACGTAGCGTTCCTGTACGATACGGCGGTTCGGTATGCGGCCATGCCACGCACCTACGGAGTAAAGACCAGCTTCCGTTTCTAAAGCTGATCGGAGGATCTTGGGTTGGTCTGTCGAGATTGGCCTGGGATCTCCCCTCCTCTGCCGGCATGAAGCCGGTGGTGCATTGAATGGATACGGCCGGAGCATCCGATTTTTCGGACGCTCCGGCCGTAATCCTTTAAGTTCAGCATTTTTTGGATCAGAATGGGATCATGGCTGAGGCAGCGGATGACCTGGATGTCGTGATAGATGCCGCGGCGCTATGGCTTGCGGCGGGCCGTCATGTCGCGCTTGCCACAGTGATCGAGACCTGGGGGTCGGCGCCTCGGCGGGCGGGATCCCATCTGGTGATCCGCGACGACGGAATTTTCGAAGGCTCCGTCAGCGGCGGTTGTGTCGAAGGCGACGTCATCGTTCAGGCTCTCGAATTGATTGCGGCAGGGGGCGGCTTTCGTCGCCTGGATTATGGCGTGGCTGACGCGCAGGCCTGGGAGGTGGGACTTGCTTGCGGCGGCCGAATCTCCATCCTGTTACAGACCGTCGATGGGGCACATTTTCCGCCTGCGCTGATCGAGCGTATCGTTGATGCACGGGCGCAGGGTTTGCCGCTGGGTCTGGCGACGGATCTGACAAGCGGTGCGACCCGCGAGAATGCGGCCCCTCTGAAGGAATGGTTCTTCAATCTCTATCCTCCGCGCCGTCGTCTCGCGATCGTGGGGGCGGTTCATATCGCCCAGCTGCTCGTCCCGATGGCGCGCCTTGCGGGCTATGAGACAACCGTTATCGATCCGCGCGGCATGTTCGCGGCGGCTGCCCGATTTGATCAACCTGTAGACGAGAATTGGCCCGACGAAGCGCTTGATCGTTGGCGCCCGGACGGCGGCTCCGCGGTAGTCAGTTTGACGCATGATCCAAAGCTTGATGATCCGGCGCTGGCGCGCGCTCTGAACTCGCCGGCCTTCTATATCGGCGCATTGGGATCACGAAAAACACATGCTGCCCGGCTCGAGCGGCTCGGCGCCGCCGGCTTCACGGATAAGGAGCTCGCCCGCATCCATGGGCCGGCAGGGCTCCCAATCGGTGCGGCGGGACCAGCCGAGATCGCCGTTTCCATCCTGGCCGAGATGACGACAGTCTTGCGGAGCTCGAAGTGAGGTTTGGACGGGTATCGCTGGAAGAGGCCGAGGGTGCGATCCTGGCCCATAGCCTCTCGATTCCGGGACGCCGCTTGCCAAAAGGGCGCGTGCTCGATTGCGATGATCTGGCGGCGGTCCGGCATGCGGGATTGGAAGCGCTCACCGTTGCTCGGCTCGATACGGACGATATTGGTGAAAATGATGTCGCGATGGCGATTGCGCAGAGGCTGGCCGGAGATCATGTCCGCGCCGAACCTCCCGTCCATGGGCGGGCTGATCTGATCGCCGAGACGAACGGCCTTCTCGTTTATGCACCCGACGGCATAGGCAAGCTCAATCGGGCAACGGAGGCGATCACATTCGCCGCCGTCGCGCCGATGACGCCGGTGCGCGCGGGCGACGTGGTAGGCACCGTCAAGATAATTCCCTATGCGGTGCCCCGAGCCGAACTTGTCTCAGCGGGGCAAGTCGCGGATGGTTGCAAGGTCCGTATAGCTGCATTCGGGCCCCTCTCGGTCAATCTCGTGCAAACCAGTCTAGGCAGCGTAAGCCTCAAGCTTCTCGCCAAGACCGAAACCGTTATAAGGCAGCGAGTCGAGAGGCTTGGCGGACATTTGAATCATGTGTGGATCTGCGATCATGATGAAGCGGCTCTAACCAATTTGCTCGCGGACTCTTCGGAGGCGGATCTTGTGCTGATCATGGCGGCATCGGCGACGGCCGACCGCGAAGATGTGGTCCCCGCGGCCATTCGACAAGCGGGCGGGCGCGTGGAGCGGGTGGGAATGCCGGTCGATCCCGGCAATCTCCTGTGCCTCGGTTGGTTGCGCAGGCGGGCTGTCATTGGGTTGCCGGGTTGTGCACGTAGCCCCCTGCGTAATGGAGTTG
>NZ_ATHO01000125.1 GCF_000445065.1 Sphingobium quisquiliarum P25
CGGCGGCCTCCTGCGCGGCGGCGCGGCGCTTGAGCAGCGGGCGGCCGATGCCGAAGACGACCAGCAGGGCGACGGCGAGGGCCGACAGGTTGCGCACGAGTGGGGAGACCCAATCAGCCTCATACCAGGGCGCCTTCACTTCCTCGGCCTTGACGAAGCTGCGCGAGGAGAGCGCGACCACGTCGCCGCGCGCCTGGTCGAAGCCGACCGCGCCCTTCACCAGAGCCTCCAGCGCGGCGATTTCCTGCGCGCTGCGGGGCTTGCCGTCCGCGCCATTGTCGAGCGCGACGGCGACCGACAGGCGCTTGACCGTGCCGACCGCATCGCGCGTGACGGACACTTCGCGGCCAAGCTCGAAACTGCGGTTGAAGCTTTCCTCCGTCTTCATCGGCGCGCTGGGCGGCGTGGCGGGCTGAGCCGCCTGCGTGCCCTGACTGACCGCCTGACCGTTGGGGTTGGTCTGGGTGACGGTGGGGTTGACGGGCGCCTGATTGCTGAGCGCGCCCGGAATGCCGCTCGCCTCGCCAGCGCCCTGGCCGCGCGGATCGGACGCCCAGCTGCCGGTTTCGGTGCGAAGGCGGGCTTCATCCTGCGGATAGGTTTCGCGGGTCGCCTGACGTTCGGCGAAGTTCAGTTCGGCGCGCACCTCGGTCGAGAATTTGCCCTCGCCAAGGATCGGGGTGAGCAGCGCGATCACCGACTGGCGGTAGCGGTCCTCGATCTTCGACTGCACCGCGAGCTGGCGGTCGTCGGCGGCGTTGCCGTCATTATTGCTGAGCAGGCGGCCATTCTGGTCCACCAGCGAAATCTGATCAGGGCTGAGTTCGGGCACCGACGAGGCGACGAGATGGACGATCGCGCTCACCTGCGCGTCGGTCAGCGTGCGGCCCGAAGCGAGGCGCAGCATCACCGAAGCGGAGGGCCTGGCCCGTTCGCGCAGGAAGACGCTGGGCGGTTCGACGGCGAGATGGACCTTGGCGCTTTCGACGCTGTCGATCGCCTCGATCGTGCGGGCAAGGTCCATTTCGCGGGCGGAGCGGAGCTTTTCGCCTTCCACCGCGCGGCTTGCGCCCATGGGCAGGCTGTCGATCATGCTGTTGCCGTCAGGCGCGCTCTTGGGCAGGCCCTGGGCGGCGAGCATCATCTTCGCCTTGAAATAATCGTCTTCCGCGACGGTCATCGCGCCCGAATTGTCGAAATCGTAGGTGACGCCATTCTGGTCGAGCACCTGCGCGACGGCGGACTTGTCGGCATCGGGCAGGCCGCGGAACAGGTCGCGCTGCGGCGGTTCGCGCAGGGCCAGCCAGGCTGCGCCAGCGGTGGCGACCACGCCCAGCAGGCCCAGCAGCGGCAGGCTTTTCGCCACCGCAGGCTGCTTGATGAAGCCGGTGAAGCGCGCTTTCAGCGCATCAGCGCCCTTCGCGCCGCCAAAGGCGGGCGCGCTGCTGGCGGGGAGAGCGGCCGC
>NZ_ATHO01000126.1 GCF_000445065.1 Sphingobium quisquiliarum P25
TCGATGGTGAGTGCGTTCTCGCTCATGGATTATACCGGCATGCTCATAATGTCCTTGTAAGCGGACAGGAGTTTGTTGCGGACCTGGAGGGTCGCTTCGAAGCTGACCGACGCCTGCTGCTTGGCCAGCATGACGGCGGCGATGTCGGTCGTTTCGCCCCGTTCGAAGGCGGAAGCCGCCTCGCCTGCCTGAGCCTGAAGCCCGTTGACCTGCTGAAGGGCGGAGTTGAGCGCTTCGGTGAAGCCGCCAGGCTTTGTGCCCTCGGCCCCGCCCACGCCCGCGCTGCCACCGGGCGCGCCGGTCTGGGCGACGTCGCGCAGGGCGGCGTTCTTCTGGAGGATGGCGTTGCGGATCGCCATCACGCTGTCAGTCGGGGAAATGCCGGTCATGCCTTCCCTCCCTCAAGCCGCTGCGAGTTCGCGCATCTCGGCAAGCCGGTAGCGCAATGTGCGTTCGGAAATGCCCAGCTTGGCGGCGGCGGCGGCGCGGTGGCCGTCCGTCTCGCGCAGGGCGGCGCGGA
>NZ_ATHO01000127.1 GCF_000445065.1 Sphingobium quisquiliarum P25
CCCATCGGCTCGGCCACCGATCGCGCCAGGTCGTCGTCAAGGCGCGCGTGGTCCGGCATGGCGGCCGCGCCTCACTCGCCGCCCACCTCAACTATCTGCAACGCGATGGCGTCACCCGCGACGACGAGCGGGGCGTGCTGTTCGGCGCCGACGCGGACGGCCTCGACCGCAACGAGTTTGCGGCGCGCTGCGAGGATGATCGGCATCATTTTCGATTCATCGTCTCGCCCGAGGACGCCGAGCAGATGCGCGACCTCAAGACCTTCACCCGCGACCTCATGACGCGAATGGAAGCGGACCTCGGCACTCGGCTCGACTGGCGGGCAGTCGAGCACTGGAACACCGACAATCTCCATGTCCATATCATCGTGCGCGGCGTCGGCGATGACGGGCAGAATCTTGTCATCTCGCGCGACTATATCCGCGAGGGGATGCGGGCGACGGCGCGCGAGATCGTCACCCAGGAACTCGGGCTGCGCAGCGACTACGAAATCCGGCTGTCGCTGGGGCGGCAGGTCGAAGCCGAACGTTGGACCGAGATCGACCGCGACGTGTCGCGCACCATGCAACGCGACGGCCTGATCGACATGGCGCCCGAGCCCGGCGCGCGGCCTGATCCCGACCGTGCGCTGAGGATCGGACGGCTGCGCAAGCTGGAGAGGCTGGGCCTCGCCAGCGAGATCGCTCCCGGCCAGTGGACGCTCGCGGATGACGCGCAGGCGGCGTTGCGCGAGTTGGGCGAGCGCGGTGACATCATCAAGCGGATGCACAAGGCGATGACCGATCTTGGTATCGACCGGGGCGCCGCATCCTATGTGCTCGACGCCGATCCCGCACAGCCCGTCATCGGCAGGCTGGTCGATCGCGGCTTGGATGACGAGCTGACCGGCGGCGCCTACGCGATCGTGGATGGGATCGACGGGCGCACCCACCACGTCCGCTTTCGCGACATCGAGGCGACTAGCGATTGCAGGCCCGGTTCCATCGTCGAGCTGCGCCATTTCGAGGACCGCAAGGGGCGGCAGCGCACGGCGCTGGCCGTTCGGTCTGACGTTGACTTGTCGGCGCAGGTCCGCGCGCCGGGGGCAACATGGCTCGACCGCCGCAATCTGTCGAGCGACAGCCATGACCTCGGCGGCGGCTTCGGAACCGAGGTGCGCGCCGCGATGGAAGCGCGCGCCGAGCATCTCGCCGACGAGGGGCTGGCGCGGCGGCAGGGGCAGCGCATCATCTTCGCGCGCAATCTGCTCGACACGCTGCGGCGGCGCGAACTGGACGCAGCGGCCGAGGACTTGTCGGCCGAGATCGGCTTGCTGCACGCGCCGTCCAAGGCCGGCGAATATGTCGCCGGCACAGTGCGCCAGCGCGTCACCCTCGCTTCGGGCCGCTTCGCCATGATCGACAACGGCCTCAGCTTCCAGCTCGTGCCCTGGTCCCCGTCGCTCGACCGGCAGATCGGCAAGCACATCTCCGGCGTCATGCGGGGCAACGGCGGGGTGGATTGGTCGTTCGGACGCGGCCGGGGGCTGGGGCTTTAGTGGAAGCGTCGCTGGAAGATTGATCGTAGTCGCCGTAACCGGCATAAGGATCAAATGGCGAACACGACGGACAATACGTGCGAATTTCTCGAAAGCCTTCAACGCTTCGATCTGTCGATGCTGCTGCGGCATTGCCTAGCGTCCGTCGAACAACTCGAAACCGCGCTAGATTGGTTTTCCGACTTGGAAGACGAAGCAATCATCGTGCGCGCGCCGAACCCGATCGCCGAAGCGTTGCGATCGTTGTCGCAACAGGATCGGAAGCGGATCGCCGAAGCTATTTTGAGCGCGCAGCAAGCCAGCAGGCAACACGAAGATATTCGTGTCGAAACGCTAGACGCCCCTAACTCAACTGGCGCGGCTGCGTTGCTATCGGAATTGCTGATCCATCGTGCAATGATGATCGACGTTGCAACCGGCGGCGCGCGTATTCAGGACGTTGACGACTATTACCGGGCGCGAGAAGTCCGCATCCGACAAGCGATCCCAGAAGGCGTCACATACGACAACCCGCACGTCGATCTGTGGGCATGGTATCGTCATTGGAGCGCGGAGCTGCCGCAATACAAGGATCGGCGTTTCTATGTCCGCCAGCTATTCGGTGCCGCGATCGACGCGATCGCAAAGCGATCGTCGCTGCCATCGGAACCGCGCGAGGCTACAGGATGGGAGCGGGTTGATCGCGCATTGTCCAAGGCGCGAGCGCAACATGAAACCGCATCCGCCGAAGAAGATTGGCAGGCGATCGGCCTGCTATGCCGCGAAGTCATCATATCGCTGGCGCAGGCGGTCTATGATCCCACACTACACGAATCGTTAGACGGCGTTCGGCCAAGCGAAACCGATGCGAACCGGATGCTTGAAGCATATATAGCGCACGTCTTTCCCGGTGCGAGTAACAAGGAAGTCCGGGCGCATCATCGCGCATCGCTGGCGTTGGCGCTGAACCTTCAACATCGCCGAACCGCAACCCGGCAACTCGCCGCCCTTTGCGTCGAAGCGACCGCATCCACAACCGCAGTCGTGTCGATTATTGCGCGCGCAAGCCCGGATCAATGATCGTAGCGCGTAACTCGAAAGCGGCCCGTCAGGTCCTAGGAATAGGCTGGCACATAGTTGAACGACAAGGCGCAAATACGCCATTCCCTGTATTTCTACGCTAGGCTTTCCTCCATAATAACAGTGACTTGATTTGATGTCCGGCACGCATCGACTTCGATGCCATGTCGGCAACCAAAATCCTCTGGGGTCAGGTCTTCACGGTCTTCCTGATCGTGCTCAGCTCCATATGGGCTGCAACGCAATGGACGGCCGCGGCGCTCGCCTATCAGCCCGAGCTTGGGGCGCCCTGGTTCGTGGCTTTCGATTGGCCGATCTATCCGCCGCCGGCCTTTTTCTGGTGGTGGTTCTCCTTCGACGCCTACGCGCCGGAGATATTCCAGACCGGCGCGTTCATCGCCGTGTCGGGCGGGTTCGCCGCGATCGTCGTCGCCATCGGCATGTCGGTCTGGCGTGCGCGCGAGTTGAAGAACGCCGAGACCTATGGCTCGGCGCGCTGGGCGTCGCGCAGGGAGATCGCCGCCGCCGGGCTGCTCGGGCCGAACGGCGTCATGCTCGGCCGGCTCGGGCGCGACTATCTGCGCCACGACGGCCCTGAGCATGTGCTGTGCTTCGCGCCAACGCGATCCGGCAAAGGCGTGGGGCTGGTGGTGCCGACGCTTCTCACCTGGCCGGGCTCGGCGATCGTGCATGACATTAAAGGGGAAAATTGGCAGCTCACCGCCGGCTTTCGCT
The DNA here is from genome assembly GCF_000445065.1 of Sphingobium quisquiliarum P25. Taxonomy (GTDB): domain Bacteria; phylum Pseudomonadota; class Alphaproteobacteria; order Sphingomonadales; family Sphingomonadaceae; genus Sphingobium; species Sphingobium quisquiliarum. The sequence continues at coordinate 3,333 of NZ_ATHO01000127.1, forward strand.
CCCAGCACGCACGGGTGCTGCTGTTCGATCCGACCAACGGTGCGTCGGCCGCCTACAATCCCCTGCTCGAAATCCGCAAGGGCGCCTGGGAAGTGCGCGACGTGCAGAACGTCGCCGACGTGCTGGTGGACCCGGAAGGTTCGCTGGAGAAGCGCAACCATTGGGAGAAGACCTCCCATGCCCTGCTGGTCGGCACGATCCTTCATGTCCTCTACGCCGAGGCCGATAAGACGTTGGCGGGCGTCGCCGCCCTCCTGTCCGATCCCCGCCGCCCGATCGAAAGCACGCTATGGGCGATGATGACGACGCCGCATTTGGGTGAGGCCGGCGTCCATCCCGTCGTCGCCTCGGCCGCGCGCGAGCTGCTCAACAAATCGGCCAACGAGCGATCGGGCGTGCTCTCGACCGCCATGTCGTTCCTCGGCCTCTATCGCGATCCCGTCGTCGCCCAAGTCACGCGCACCTGCGAGTGGCGCATCAAGGATCTGGTCGAGGGCGAGCTGCCGGTGACGCTCTACCTCGTCGTGCCGCCCAGCGACATCTCGCGCACCAAGCCGCTCATCCGCCTCATCCTCAACCAGATCGGGCGCCGGCTCACCGAAGACCTGAAGGCGCGGCAATCGCGCCACCGGCTGCTGCTCATGCTCGACGAGTTTCCCGCGCTGGGGCGGCTCGACTTCTTCGAGAGCGCGCTGGCGTTCATGGCCGGCTACGGCATCCAGAGCTTCCTCATCGCCCAGAGCCTCAACCAGATCGAGAAGGCTTACGGGCCGAACAACGCGATTCTCGACAATTGCCATCTGCGCGTGTCGTTCGCCACCAACGACGAGCGCACCGCCAAGCGCATCTCGGACGCGCTCGGCACCGCGACCGAGATGCGGGCGATGAAGAATTACGCCGGCCACCGGCTTTCGCCCTGGCTCGGGCATCTGATGGTGTCGCGCTCCGAGACCGCCCGCCAGCTCCTTACCCCCGGCGAGATCATGCAGCTCCCGCCCGACGACGAGATCGTCATGGTCGCGGGCATCCCGCCGATCCGGGCGAAGAAGGCCCGCTACTTCAAGGACCGGCGGTTCACGGAGCGAGTGATGTCGCCGCCCGATAGGAATGTCGGAGGAGGCCCGCCGCGCCCCGACGACTGGAGTATGCTGGCGCCGATCGAAGCCCCACCGATGCCCGAACCGATCGAGCATGATGCGCCGAAGAAGCCGAAGAAGAAAAAGGCCGCCAAGAAGGCGGACGGGCAGGACGATGCCTCCAATGCGGACCTGCGCCGCGAGCCGGCGTTGGAGCGCCATATCGACATTGCGCCGGCGCCCCGGCCCGCGCCTGCCAATGAGTTCGAGCTGGATGAGCCGGACCTCGATAGCGACGCGGCGCGGCAGGCGACGGTGCGCCGCCAGATGCAGCGCGTGGTCCGGCAGGCGTCGCTCGATCCCGAGGATGGCATCGAGCTATGACGATCAAATCCCCCTTGTCCGTCTATCTCGAACCGGACCTCAAGGACGCGCTTGAAGCCTATGCCGATCGGCGCGGGCAGTCGCGTTCGCTGATCGCCGAGGCCGCCATCGCCTCCTTCCTGTCGCCCGATGCCGACGAGCAGCGCGAGGCGGCCATCGCTAAGCGGCTCGACAAGCTGGACCGGCGCACCACCCGGCTGGAGCGCGACGTGGGGATCGGCATCGAGATGATCGCGCTGTTCGTTCGCTTCTGGCTGTCGAACACGCCGCCGCCGCCCGAAGCGGAACGGGCCGCGATGCGCCGCCTTGGGAATGATCGCTACGACGCCTTCATGGAGGCGCTGGGTCGCCGACTCGCAAAAGGGCCGAAAGTCAGACAGGAAATCAGCGAGGACTTGCCACCTCAAGAAGAATGAGCGGCCTACGCTGCTACCTGTCTTTCTTCGCCAGAATACGACGCCCGCGTTTACTTGTTGAAGCGTCCCCTTTTCTGTCTCTCTTGATGTGCCTCTGACGCCGGGCGGCGGTTCGCCCGGCCCATTCAGGGGCCTTCTCTTGACCGTCCTCCCGATCCATTCCGAGGCGAAGACACGCGGCGCGCGGATGCTGCGCACGGCGCTCGGGCCGTCGATTGCGGCCTGGCTCGACGATGCCGCTGTCATCGAGGTGATGCTGAACCCCGATGGCCGGTTGTGGGTCGATCGGCTTGGTGAAGGCATCAGCGACACCGGCATGACGCTGGCTGCCGCGGACGGCGAGCGCATCGTTCGCCTGGTCGCGCACCATGTCGGCGTCGAGGTTCACGCCCGGTCCCCGCGCGTCTCGGCCGAGTTGCCGGAAGGCGGGGAGCGGTTCGAAGGGTTGCTGCCCCCTGTGGTGGCGGCGCCGGCCTTCGCCATCCGCAAGCCCGCCGTCGCGGTATTCACTCTCGACGACTATGCAGCCGCCGAGATCATGTCGCCGGCTGAGGCCGCAGCATTGCGCGAAGGCGTTGCCGCCCGCGCGAACATCCTCGTGGCGGGCGGGACCGGCAGCGGGAAGACCACGCTGGTCAACGCGCTGCTGGCCGAAGTCGCCAAGACGACCGACCGCATCGTCCTGATCGAAGACACGCGCGAGCTTCAGTGCGCCGCGCCGAACCTCGTCGCCATGCGGACCAAGGACGGCGTCGTCTCGCTGTCCGATCTCGTCCGATCGTCGCTGCGTCTGCGCCCAGACCGCATCCCCATCGGCGAGGTGCGCGGCGCCGAGGCGCTCGACCTCCTTAAAGCCTGGGGCACCGGACATCCCGGCGGGATCGGCACCATCCACGCCGGCACAGCGCTCGGCGCGCTCCGGCGCATGGAGCAGCTCATTCAGGAAGCCGTCGTGACGGTCCCTCGCGCGCTGCTGGCCGAGACCATCGACATCATCGCCGTCCTCACCCGCGACGGACACGGCCGCCGCCTCGCCGAGCTGGCCCGCGTCGAAGGACTCGACGCCGCGACCGGTGACTACCGCCTCACGCCGCTGACCACCCCCCAACCCGGAGACCTGTCATGATCCATGCCCTTGCGTCTGGCGCACGCCGCGCCATGCTCGCAGCCACCGCCAGCGTGATCGCGCTGAGCTTTTCCGTTCCCGCCCGTGCGGGCGGATCGTCGATGCCGTGGGAAGCTCCGCTGCAAAGCATCCTCGAATCCATCGAGGGGCCGGTGGCGAAGATCGTCGCGGTCATCATCATCATCGTGACCGGCCTGACCCTGGCGTTCGGCGATACGAGCGGCGGCTTTCGCCGGCTGATCCAGATCGTGTTCGGCCTGTCGATCGCGTTCGCGGCTAGCTCCTTCTTCCTGTCATTCTTCAGCTTCGGCGGCGGGGCGCTGGTCTGATGGAGAGCGCCGAGCCGATCTCGGGCTTTTATGCCCCCGTCCACCGGGCGCTGACCGAGCCGATCTTGCTCGGCGGCGCCCCGCGCTCGCTCGCCATCGTCAACGGGACGCTGGCGGGCGCGATCGGCCTCGGCCTGCGGCTCTGGATGGCCGGGCTGGTCATCTGGGCCATCGGGCACGCGCTGTCCGTCTGGGCCGCCCGTCGTGATCCGCAATTCGTGGACGTGGCCCGCCGCCACCTCCGTTACCCGAGCTGGATGCGGCCATGATGAGCCTTCGCGAATATCGTGGGCATGCGGCACACCTTGCCGACTTCCTGCCCTGGGCCGCTCTGGTCGGCGAAGGCATCGTGCTCAACAAGGACGGTTCGTTCCAGCGCACCGCCCGGTTCCGCGGTCCCGATCTCGACAGCGCGACGCCTGCCGAGCTCGTGGCGACCACCTCGCGGCTCAACAATTCGCTTCGCCGGCTCGGTTCGGGCTGGGCGATCTTCGTCGAAGCGCAGCGGACGCCCGCGCTCGACTATCCCGAGGATGATTTCCCCGATCCCGTGTCGGCACTGGTCGATATGGAACGACGCGAACAGTTCCGCGAGGAAGGCGCGCATTTCGAGAGCGCCTATTATCTGACGCTGCTGTGGATGCCGCCCGCCGAGGAAGCCGCGCGCGCCGAAGGCTGGCTCTACGAGGGCCGCTCCACCACCGGCGTCGATCCGTGGGAGCTGCTCAAGGGCTTCACCGACCGCAGCGACCGCGTTCTCAATCTGGTCGAGGGCTTCGTGCCCGAGGTCCGCTGGCTCGATGACGGCGAGACGCTGACTTATCTCCATTCGACGATCTCGACGCGGCGCCAGCGTGTGCGCGTCCCCGAGACGCCGATGCACCTCGACGCGCTGCTCGCCGACGAGCCGCTGACCGGTGGGCTCGAGCCGAAGCTTGGCGACCAGCATCTCCGCACGCTGACGATCGTCGGGTTTCCCAGCGTCACGTTCCCCGGCCTGCTCGACGAGTTGAACCGGCTCGCCTTCGAGTATCGCTGGTCCACCCGCGCGATCATGCTCGACAAGACCGACGCGACCAAGCTGCTGACCCGCATCCGTCGCCAGTGGTTCGCCAAGCGCAAGAGCGTCGCCGCGATCCTCAAGGAAGTGATGACCAACGAGGCGTCAACGCTGCTTGACAGCGATGCCTCGAACAAGGCGGCCGACGCCGACATCGCTTTGCAGGAGCTGGGCGCCGATTATGCCGGCATGGCCTATGCCACCGCCAGCGTGACGGTGTGGGACCGCGATCCCGCCATTGCCGCCGAGAAGCTGCGGCTGGTGGAAAAGGTCATCCAGGGCCGCGATTTCACCGTCATTCCAGAGGGCATGAACGCGATTGAGGCGTGGCTTGGGAGTCTCCCCGGCCACACCTACGCCAACGTCCGTCAGCCCCCGATCTCCACCATCAATCTCGCCCACCTGATCCCCCTGTCAGCAGTATGGGCGGGGCCGGAACGGGACGAGCATTTCGGTGCTCCCCCCTTGCTCTACGGCAAGACCGAAGGCTCGACCCCGTTCCGGTTTTCCCTTCACGTCGGCGATGTCGGCCACACGCTGATCGTCGGCCCGACCGGCTCCGGCAAATCGGTGTTGCTCGCACTCATGGCGATGCAGTTCCGCCGCTACGAGAACGCGCAGGTCTTCGCCTTCGATTTCGGCGGCAGCATCCGCGCCGCCGCTACGGCCATGGGCGGTGACTGGCAGGATCTCGGCGGGATGCTCGCCGACGAGGCCGGCGACGGCGTGCAGCTCCAGCCGCTCGCCCATATCGACTTGTCCGAAGAACGCGCCTGGGCGGCCGAATGGCTGGCAGCAATCCTGGCGAGCGAAGGCGTCGCGGTCGATCCGCAGGCCAAGGAGTATATCTGGTCGGCGCTGGGCTCGCTGGCGTCCGCGCCGATCTTGGAGCGCACGCTGACCGGGCTCGCCGTGCTGCTTCAATCGCAGCAGCTCAAGCAGGCGCTGGCGTCCTATTGCATCGGCGGGCCGTGGGGCGGGCTGCTCGACGCCGAAGCCGAGCGGCTCGGCGAAGCCCGTTGCCAAGCGTTCGAGACCGAGGGCCTGGTTGGCGCCGGCTCGGCCGCCGCCGTCCTGTCCTACCTGTTCCACCGGATCGAAGGCCGGCTGGACGGCTCGCCGACGCTCATCATCATCGACGAGGGCTGGCTGGTCCTCGATAGCCCCGACTTCGCGGCCCAACTCCGCGAGTGGCTGAAGACCCTGCGCAAGCGCAATGCCAGCGTCGTCTTCGCGACGCAGAGCCTCGCCGACATCGAAACGTCGAACATCGCTCCGGCCATCATCGAGAGCTGCCCGACGCGCATCTTCCTGCCGAACGAGCGCGCGGCCGAACCGCAGATCGCCGCCATCTACGAGCGGTTCGGGCTTAACGCCCGCCAGATCGAAATCCTCAGCCGGGCCACGCCGAAGCGCGACTATTACTGCCAGTCCCGGCGCGGCAACCGGCTGTTCGAGCTGGGGCTGGGCGAGGTCGCGCTGACCTTCGCCGCGGCCTCGTCGAAGTCCGACCAGCTCGCCATCGCCGACATCATCGAAACCCACGGGGCACCCGCGTTCGCGGCTGAATGGCTGCGCCATCGCGGCTGCGCCTGGGCCGTCGAGCTTCTTCCCCCTGATGCTCGACGCCAACCCCAGCAGGAGTTACCTCTATGACCGGATTCCCCCTGCGCCGCGCCATCCTGGCCGGCGCTCTCGCCAGCGCGGCCGTCGTGCCGATCGCCCTGCCGATGCCGGCCTATGCGCAGTTCGGCGGGATCGTCTATGACCCGACCAACTATGCGCAGAACGTGCTGACGGCCGCCCGGTCGCTCCAGCAGATCAACAATCAAATCCAGCAAATCCAGCAGGGAGCGACGAGCCTCATCAACGAGGCCCGCAACCTCACCTTGCTGCCCTTCTCCTCGCTCCAGCAGCTCCAGCAACAGGTGCAGCACACCCAGCAGCTTCTGAACGAAGCGCAGAGCATCGCCTACGACGTGCAGGACATCCAGCAAGCGTTCGACGGCCGCTACAAGGGCGCCGCGCTGACCGGCGATCACGCGCAGATGGTCGCCAACGCCAATGCCCGCTGGGAAGATAGCGTCGGCGCCTTTCAGGATGCCTTGCAGGTGCAGGCCGGCGTCGTCGGCAACATCGAAGGCACACGCACCACGATGGACGGCTTGGTCTCGGCCAGCCAATCCGCGACGGGTGCGCTCCAGGCGGCGCAGGCGGGCAACCAGCTCCTGGCGCTGCAATCGCAGCAGCTCGCGGACCTGACCGCCGCAGTCGCGGCGCAGGGCCGGGCGCAGGCGCTGCAATCCGCCCGCCAGGCCGCTGAGGAGGTCGAAGGGCGCGAGCGGTTCCGCCGCTTCATGGGCAACTGAGACGTCCGATGTCGCGCACGGCGAAGATCGCAGGGGTGGCGGCGCTGGCCGGGCTGATGATGACGGTGGCGATCGTCGCCGCCGTCCA
>NZ_ATHO01000128.1 GCF_000445065.1 Sphingobium quisquiliarum P25
TGTCAAACGGCGTTCAAAAGGGACCCCCGATCGGCGTCGAAGAGGGACCCCCTTTTCAGATAATATGATGCTGGTTTGTTGAAGATGGCCTTGCGCTGCGTGCGGCGGAGGGCGGGCGTAGCCCGACCGGAGGCGCGCGCAGCGCAAGATAGATTTTTGAAGGCGCCGAAGGTGGCTGTCAGCTGCGGTTTTTGAAGCGCCAGCTGTCGTTGCCCGTCTCGACGATATCGCAGTGGTGGGTGACGCGGTCGAGCAGCGCCGTGGTCATCTTGGGATCGCCGAACACGGTCGGCCATTCGCCGAAGGCGAGGTTCGTGGTGATGATGACGCTGGTCCGCTCATAAAGCTTGCTGATGAGGTGGAACAGCAACTGCCCTCCCGAGCGGGCGAACGGCAGATAACCGAGCTCGTCGAGAACGATCAGGTCGAGCCGCGACAGCTGCGCCGCCAGGGTCCCGCCTTTGCCGATCCGGGTCTCCTCTTCGAGGCGTGTCACCAGATCGACGGTGTTGAAGTAGCGGGCGCGAGCGCCCCTTCGCACGACATTGGCGGTGATCGCGATGGCGAGGTGGGTCTTGCCTGTCCCCGTGCCGCCGACCAGCACGATATTGCGGCGAGGCGGGAGGAAGGAGCCATCGTGAAGGGAGCGGATCATCTCCTCATTGATCGGTGTGCCCTCGAAGCTGAACCGCTCCAGGTCCTTCACCACGGGCAGCCTCGCAGCCGTCATCCGATAGCGGATGGAGGCTGCATCCCGGTGGGTCGCCTCAGCACGGAGCAGGTCGGTCAGTATCTCCATGGTGGTGCGCTTGCGCTGGAGGCCGGTGGTGACCGCCTCGTCGAACGCCGCCGCCATGCCCTTGAGTCCGAGGCCGCGCATCGTGTCGATCATATCATGCCGCTGCATCATAGCCTCGCAGCAGATCATAGCGGGCACAGTCGGCGAGCGGAGGATGCTGCAGCATCCGGTCTTCCGAAGTGACGATGCTGTGGGGTGTCGCCGGCTCGCGGCGCCGGGAGAGGATGTTGAGGATCAGCTCGTCGCTGGCCGTTCCGTTCGCCAACGCTTCGCGCACGGCAGCCTCTACCGGCTCCAGGCCATCGGTGAGCACCGCCGAGAGGACCCGCACGAACCTGCGATCGGCCTCGTCCCCGGTGCCGAGCCTTCGCCGTAATCGGTGCAGGGCGGGCGGCAGATCCCAGTCCTGGAACGGTGCGCCGTTACGCAGCGCGCCGGGCTTGTGCGCGAGGACCGGCAGATAATGCCAGGGATCGTATATCGTGCGGTTCCGACCGAAGTGGCGCTCATGCTCCCCGACGATCGCATCGCCGCAGCGTATGACGATGCGATCGGCATAGGAGCGCACCTGAACGGTCCGGCGTGCGGCCGTCGACATGACCGAGTAGCGGTTGCGATCGAAGCTGATGAGGCAGGTGCCGGTGACGGCATGCTCGCTCTCATGGAAGCCGTCGAACGGTGCCAGGATCGGCTGCAGGGCCGGTCGCTCCATATCCAGCGCCTCGGCGACGGTAATATCCCCGCGTTCGGGATGGGCATGATGCTCGGCCCAGCGCCGGCACTCGGCCTCCAGCCACCCGTTGAGCTCGGCCAGGCTGGCGAACCGGAGCCGCGGCTGGAAGAAGCGGCCTCGGATTGTCTGGACCTGCTGCTCGACCTGGCCCTTCTCCCATCCCGCCGCCGGCGAGCAGGCGGTCGGCTCGACCATGTAATGATCGGTCATGATCAGGAAGCGGCGGTTGAACACACGCTCCTTGCCGGTGAACACGGCCGTCACCGCCGTCTTCATATTATCGTAGATACCGCGTCGCGGCACACCGCCGAAGAACGCGAACGCCCGGGCATGGGCATCGAACAGCATCTCCTGGCCCTCGCGCGGATAGGCCCGGACATAGGGTGCGCGCGAGTCGCAGAGACGCATATGCGCCACCTTCACCCGCATCGGCTTGCCGGCGATCTCCACATCCTCGTGGCTCCAGTCGAACTGGTAGGCCTCACCCGGCTGGAAGGTCATCGGGATGAACGCCGGTGCGCCTTCGCCAGCATCCTTCCGCCGCGCAGCACGCCAGCGCGCCGCATAGCGGCGCACCGCATCATAGGATCCATCGAACCCCTCGCGCACCAGCAGGTCATGGATACGCGTCATCCGTAGCCGATCGCGGCGGCCGCGACCTTCGTTCTCCTCAAGCAGCGCATCGAGACGATCCTGATAAGGACCGATCCGCGGCAGCGGCTGGACTTTGCGCTGATAGTTGAACGCCGCCTCCGGCGACCGGATCGCTTTGCGGACGACCTTCCGCGACAAACGAAGGTCACGAGCGATCGCCTTGATCGCCTTACCCGCTGCATGCTCACGCCGAATCCGAACCACTGTCTCCACGATCAACATCCCGTTCTCGCCAACTGATCAAAACCAGTCGGCCGACTAAATCCCCGGGATGAAGGGGTCCTTTTTGCACGCCGATCACCCCACGAAGGGGGTGCCTATTGCACGCTGATCCTCAGGGTTAGATCGGCGATGAGGGCCCAGGTCCCATCGCGCGAGCCGTCATTGACGAGGACGATTTCGTGATCGCCGGATGCGGCGCTATGGCAGACTGCCGATACCCGATCGACCAGCGCCGTCAGGCTCTCTTCCTCGTTGAAGCAGGGCACGACGATGGAAATCGCCGGAGCGGTATCACGATGTTGCAGATTCATGCCATTTCCCACCCTCACGGGAATTTTCTATAACCACGCCAAATTTACAAATCGTAAAGAACGTTCGGTAACCAAGAGGGTGCAGAGCCACGTGGGTGGTGACGGAATGCTAATTGAATGTCACTAACGCCACAATGGAATGACATTGTGCGATAGATGCTGGGGCCGTATCCTTTCAGCGATCCTTTTGGCTAGGTATCATTGGCCGAACGGTCCGACCGTAGGAATGCGACTCTTGCCGGCCAACTTAATTTTTCGGGCTCGGACGCAGATAACGCGGACTCCGACATGCCAACCAACCAAGAGTGGTCCGCCCAAGCTGATGATGGCACCGGTCTATTGTAAGCAGTGGTCTCAGCCCACGTTGATCCAGGGCATGAGTTCATGAACGCGATTGGCGGGATGGCCGTTGGCGAGCGCAGTGAGGGTCTGCGCCAGCCAGTCGTTGGGGTTGATGCCGCCCAGCTTGCAGCTTTCGATGAGCGTGGCGATGACCGCCCAGTTGTCGCCGCCTTCGTCAGATCCGGCGAAAAGCGCGTTCTTTCGGTTCAAAGCCAAGGGGCGGATTGATCGCTCGAAGGTGTTGGTGTCGAGTTCGATGCGGCCGTCGCCGATGAAACGGACGAGGCCGTCCCAGCGGCTTGTTGTATAGCGAATGGCTTCAGCCAACTTGCTCTTGGCGCTGATCTAGCGGAGTGGCCATCAAGAGCTTGAGATCCTCGACGATGATGCGGCTGCGTTCGGCACGCTGAAGGCGGCGCTGTTCAGCGGCCGAGCCGCGCACCTCGTCTTCAATGGCATAGAGCATGGCGATCCGACGCAAGATCTCGGTCGCGACCGGAGAACTGGCGGCTAGCTAGAGAGGGCTTTTGTGGACACGGATGCGCGCATCATCAGGAATGCGCCCACCACATGGCTATCCTGCCACTTTCGCTAGATTCAAGGCCCAGTTGGTCGATCGGACTGCCGAAGGGATCTGCAAGCCCGGCATTGGACACGAGAAGGTCAGGCTCTTGGGCTTCAGTTACATCACCTATCCAAGAGGCGACCTTCTCGAAAGCACGGGCGATCTGTTTGTCGTTGGCGCGACCAATCGGATGAAGAGTTTTCCGGCGCTATGCGGGGCAGGGGCGATCAGGCTGCGGCCGAAATCTTGATCATGTCGAGTTCCGCAATGGTGAATGCGCGGATATGTTCGCCCAGATCCTCGCGCTCCAGTGCCAGGGCAAGGTTCGCTTCGATATAGCCCGCCTTAGAGCCGCAATCGAAACGGCGGCCCTTGAAGGTTACGCCATGGAAAGGCTGCCGGCCGATCATGGAGGCCATGGCGTCGGTCAACTGAATCTCACCTCCTGCGCCCTTTTCTTGGGTTTCGAGGATTTTCATGACCTCGGGCTGCAAAATGTAACGACCGGGTAGGATGAGGTTGGAGGGCGCGGTGCCCAGCGCGGGCTTTTCGACGAGGCCCTTGACCTCGGTCAGCACGCCGTCACGCTTGCCGGGGTCGATGACGCCATAGTTGGGCGTATCGGCCATTGGCACTTCGAGCGCGCAGACGAGATTGCCGCCGACCTGGTTGTAAGCATCGACCATCTGCTTGAGGCATCCCCGGCCCGGCGCACCCTTCATGAATTCGTCAGGCAGCAGGATGGCGAAGGGTTCGTCGCCGACGATGTCGCGCGCGCACCAGATGGCGTGGCCAAGGCCAAGCGGTTCCTGTTGGCGCAGGAAAACCGCGTTGCCAGGCTCGATGCGTGTGCCTTCCAGGGCGGACAGGTCCTTGCCGCGTTCGCGCTGGATGGCTTCGGCCTCAAAGGCCATGTCGAAATAATCCTCGATCGCGCCTTTGCCGCGGCCGGTGACGAAGATCATTTGTTCGATGCCCGCTTCGCGCGCCTCATCGACGGCATATTGGATCAGCGGGCGGTCAACGACGGGGAGCAGTTCCTTGGGCACTGACTTCGTTGCGGGCAGAAAGCGCGTACCGAGACCTGCGACAGGGAACACGGCTTTGCGGATTGGCTTGTAGGACATCATTCCCTCACATCCGTAGGCGGACGACGATCGTGATCATTATCGCCTCACTTCACAATTTCAGATCCGTTAACTGGCGCAGCCGGTCCAGACGATCGGCGTTTGCGCCGCACTGTTTCAATCCTTGTTCCAGTTCGACCACCTTTGCGGCGACCAGGAAACGATACCAATAGCCTTGCAGAAAATGATAAATGAGGCCTTCCCGGCCGTCGAGGAATCCCAGCTTGATGATGTAGCGATAGAAGAAGAAGAGAGCCGGTCCGGCAAACAGGGGCATCCGATTATAGATGTTCGTCTTGATGAACCGCTTCGCCCGCGCCTGCGCCGATCCAAGGATCCTTTCTCTATCCTGTCCGAACAGGCCGTAACGGGCGTTCAGTATTTCCACCGCTTCCCGCGTGGCGTAGGAATTATGCTTCGCCGTGAAGAAGCTGAGGTCGTGCAGGCATATGTCTGCGAACCCGCCCCTGGCCGTGACGGTGCGGCCGCCCCAGGTGACGATATGTTCGTCCATCCAGCGATCCTCGACCCGCCCATGGCCCTTGCGCCACAGCCGCAGCAGGACGAGCGGGTAGCGGCCGCCATGCCTGATCCACCTGCCCATGAAGATATGTTTGCGCTTGAAATTGACGGCGACGACATCCTCTGGAAGTGAAGGGAGGTCCCGCATGAGCTCCTCTGCCAAGTCAGGTTCGATCACCTCGTCGGCGTCAAGCCGCAATATCCATGCCGAACGGACATCGCCATGGTCGAGCGCCCATTGAAACTGCTTCGCCTGGTTGACGAAGCGGTTCTGGAGAACACGCGCACCCGCATTGCGGGCAAGCTCGATCGTCTGGTCGGTGGAAAAGGAATCGACCACCAGAATGTCGGAAGCGATCGAACGGACGCTTGCGATGGCGCGCTCTATATGGCGTTCCTCGTTGAAGGTGAGGATGATAACCGACAGCGTGGGCATCGTGGGTACGGCGTGCCTCGCCGACAGCTTCGGGCTGTAGTTCATGCCGCCGCCCGGCGCGTCGTGGATGAGGCGGAGTCAAGCTCCCCCAGTAAGTCCGCCCATTGCTCCCCGTAGCGATCATAGCCGCCCAGTAATTCGATACGCCTGCGTGCCCGCTGGCGCATCTCGCTGGCGGCGACACGGTCCTGCGCAAGGTCCTGCATCGCTTCGAGCAGGGCTTGTGTGGAACGCGCGGGCACGATGCGGCCTTCCACGCCATCGGTGAACAGATTGAGAGCACCGGTGTTAGCTGAGGCGATGACGGGACAGCCGCACGCCATTGCTTCGGCCATGACTAGGGCGAGTCCTTCTTCCAGGCTGGGCAGCACCATGACGTCTGCGCTGCTGTAATGGCCGGGAAGCGAGATATTGGGGACAGAACCGAGAAAATCGACCGAGTCCAGCGGCATTTTGCGCAGCAGCGGTTCGACCTCCGGGTCGATGGCGCCGATGATCTTCAACCGTTTGGCGGGGTGGGGCAGAGCGGCGAAAGCCTGAAGCAGATAGGCGATGCCCTTGCGGATGGTGACATTGCCCACGAACAGTACCGTAAAGGCATCGGGATCGGGCTCCCCGGTAGGTGCGAAGCGGTCTAGCCGCCCGCCATAGGGAATGATCCGAATGCGCTCTGTGGGGACGCCGGCATCAATGAAGGTCTGAAAGCAGAATTGCGACGGGACGGTTATGATATCCGCATTGGCGTATTCCGCCTCTTCCTTCGCAACGACCCTGGGATCGATGGGCTGGTAGGGGATGTCCCAGCGCGCATATTCCTCTTTCAGAATGGAGTCTTGGAACCGGATATGGGTCGAGCCGCGATCGCAGACATGCGCGCCGCCCAGTGCCTGTGCGCGCCGGCCGGCCTGCAATCCTCCGCTCGACAGGCCCACCAGGATCGTTGGTGCGTCGAGGCTCGCTGCCACTCGGCGATCAATCGCCTCTATCGCCCGCCAATGCATATAACGGCGCACCGATGGAACCGCGCCGATGACGGGCAAGCGGGGCGCGGCTTGAGCCGGAACATAGAACCACGGGAAGCTATGAATCTTGTCCGGGGAAATTCCGCTCTCGTCCTTCAGCTTGAAGCGTGGATAGCCGCTCCATATCGCAGCCAGCCTGCCGCGCTGCTCCAGCTGGCGGGCAAGATGGAAATGATGGAAGCGCCCCAGCGCAACCTGCGTGACCGGCATCATGCGCTATGAGCCTCCCGTGCGGTAAGCGAGGGGTGCGGGAGCCGGATTGCATGCCGAAGCCCTTGGCTGAGGACAAGGATCGCGCCGTGGACCGTCAGCATGGCGGCGGCGGCGCCGTTGAGGCCGAAATGGAGGGTGAAGACATAGCACAGGCCGATACCGGCCAATGAGATGAGCAGCGACAGATTGGCAAAGGTCACATGGCGGTTGATCGATGAAAGGGGGGTCGCAATGGAACTCCACATCATTTCCGCCGCTACCGTCAGGATGACCATCAGGAAGAAGGGATCGACCGCCGATACCTGGCCATGGGTGTAGAGTCGCATCAGCGGATCGCGGAACAGGTAGAGCGGCACGCTGAAGGCTATGATCGCGGCCAGCCCGGCCCGTTGGTGATAGCGCAGCACCTTGTGCAGCATCGCCTGATTGGCGCGGCCGAAAGCGATGCTATATTCACCCTGCACCGTGCCGTTGAGCAGATTGGTGATCGCCGTGCCGGTGCGAGCGAGCGTGCGTGTGGTTGCGAATGTCACGACCGCCGCGGGACCGATCAGCACGCCGATGATCATCAACGGCGCCTGGATCAGCATCGACTGTGAGATGGGCATCAACATGAAGGCGAGGGCGGGCTTCAGCAGGCGCTTGATCTCCGCCGCGCTGCTTTTCGCATGGCCGAGCGAAAGCCAGGGAGAGGCCTTTCGCAGCCAGAGATAAAGACCAACGCTGCCGAGCAATTTGGTGATGAGCGCGGCGGCTGCGGCGGCGACCAGTCCGCCGCCGAGCAGTGCGGAGCCGGCGACCGCCAGTCCTTCGGCGAGGCGGGACAGGGCACCCCAGCTGGCCTCCATAGCCAGCCGGTTCTCGCAGCGCACGCCGCCGCAGATCAGCAGGAAATATTGGTAGGACACGACATTGAGCAGCAGCAGGATCAGCACCGCGCGGGCGTCCCCATTGGCGTATTCGCCAAGGTTCAGCGCATGCGACAGATCGACGCTGCAAATCAGCAGTACGGACAAGCCGATGAGGCATGGCATGACGAGGTTGAGCAGCGCGAAGACGCTGTGGAAGGTACGCAGCGCTTCCTCGCGCCGCCCGCCCGCCACTTGCATCAGCATTTCATTTTTCGCGATCAGGGTGAAGCCGAAGTCGCTGAAAGTGAGATAGGTGGGCACCGCGGACAGCAACAACCAGACGCCATAGCTTTGCTTACCCCAGGCATAGAGCAGCACCGGCACCAGACCGATCTGTAGGATGATGGTTGTCGCCTGGTTAAGGAACTGCGCCGACATGACGCGGGAGAGACGACGGCCCGCTTGTGTCGACAATGCCTGGGCGATGCGGCGCCTCATGCGACGGCCCGCGTCGAAGGGGCTGCCTGCGCACTCAGCGCCAGGTTCAGCATGGAACTCATCAGGCTTTCATTAAAATGATCGTTGCGGAGGGCGCGCGCCCGGCCCGCCTGGGCTATGCGGCGACGGCGCGCGGGGTCTGTCAGCAATTGCCGGCAATGATCGATGCATTCCTGCGCGTCGGACCAGAAGAGCGCCTCCCGCCCTTCCTCGTATAGCTGAAGATGTTCAGGCGTGCGTTGGCCGCACAACAGGCTGCCAAGCACCGGGATCTCCATTGAGCGCGTTGTGTGTTGATCGCGATTGCCTTGAGAGAGGAGGGCAATGGAGATGTCGGCTGCCGCCACCGCTGCGTCATACGCCTGCGGCGTCAACTCACCCAGCGTGATCAGAGGTTCGAGCGCGGTATATTCAAGAGCTTTGTTCCAGCGCGGGCCGAAGATTTGCAGCGGCAGGCCTGCTTGCGCCAGCTTCAGGAGAAAGGCGCCGCGTTCTGGCATCCAGGTTCCGACGAAGGAAATGGACGAGAGGTAGGGCTTCTTCGCTTCTTCCGAGGGCAGCCGGTCAGGATCGCGTAGCGGATCGTCGGCGGCGAACCAGACCCGATGTACCCGCCGCGCGCCCGCAAGCTTTGCCTGCGCGACATTGCTCTCACGCGGAACGAAAAGGCAGTCATAATGTGCGACCGCGCCGAGGAACGCACGCCAGCGGCCGCCATCACGCCGGACATAGGGATTGTCCGGATTGTAGTTCACGACGATGGGCGCGAAGCGGCGGAGCATCTGAACCGTCTTTCCGTCGATCAATTCGCCGCTGTCGATATAGGCGAGGTCGAATGCCTGATCGCCTGCGCATGCCGCGATGTGGCTGCGGACCAGTGCACCGAAGCCGAAGCCGCCGGTCTTGAACGACCAACTGCGCGCGAGACTGCCCAAGGGCAGGGCGGCGAAGGGATCGACCGCCTTCACCCGGTGTCCCAACCGGCCGAGGGCGAGCCGCCGCGCGCGGCAGGTTCCGCTGTCGGGGCCGATATAGAGGATGGACTGGGAGTGCGTCATCGCGCCGCCTGCAATTGCGTGGCCGGGTAGGATGACCCCGCCAGGATGAGTCTGGCCGCTTCGACCATATCGGAACAGATTGGTTTACCGGTCGCCTTCGCCCAGTCGCTGTGGCGTGCACCTTCGCCGGTCAGCAGCAGGATCGAAGAAGCGCCGACCGCGTCACCCAGTTGCAGGTCCGACCTTTTGTCACCGATCATCCAGCAGCGGCGCAGATCGAGCGAGAAATCCTGCGCGGCATGCAGCGCCAGTCCGGGCAGCGGTTTGCGGCAGTTGCAATCGTCGCCCGGCGCGTGGGGACAGATATACCAGCCCGCGACGCTGATATCGTGCGCGGCCAGTTGTTTGGCGATGGCATGATTGACATCGACCAGATCGCTCAGGCCGAAATAGCCGCGCCCGACGCCGGACTGGTTCGACAGGATGATCAAGGGAAGCCCGACGGCCGTCAGGAGCCGCAAGCCGTCGATCACGCCTTCCTCCAGCCTGATGCAGGCGGGGTCACTGACATAGCCGGTGTCGACGTTGATCGTCCCATCCCGATCGAGCAGCACGGCTGCGCCCATGACATCAGGCATGGGCGCACCGCGACAGTGCGAGGGCGCGGGCGGCTACATGGCCGACGCTGATGTTGCGTACTCCGCTCATGTCCTGAATGGCTCCGCAATGGTCGCCATAGGGATGCCATTTCCGGGGCGGATTATTGTCGCCGAAAAGCCCGAGCGTCGGCGCTCCCGCCGCTGCCGCCAGGTGCATAGGCCCGCTGTCATGGCCGATGAAAAGCGCCGCCTTCGCCAGGACAGCAGCCGACTGCCGCGGGCTGAGTGGACCGCACAGGTTCAGCCTTTCCGCTGGCCAGCGGCGCAGCAGTCGTTCCGTTGGCGCGAAATCGCCCGCGCCGCCAAGGCCGACCAGTGGCAGCCCCCGCATTTCGCCGCCGAGACGGGAAAGCAGCGCAGTCCAATTTTCTTTGCCCCAGTCATTGGCGGGCAGCTTGGTCCCGACGCTGATGGCGAGGAACGGCTTGCCGCCAAGGGGAGCGAGAGCTTCTTGCCCCTTTGCTATTTCGGCCGGGGTGAGGCGCAGATCCCAATTGTTCCGGTCGGCAAGGTCAAGAGCGCCGAGATCGGCGATGGTACGAGCCAGGCGTTCGGCCTCCGGCTCGATCGTAGCGCCATCCGCCTCTATGCGGTTGTTGTGGAGGTCGGGCGAGACCGGTGCGCCGATCACCTTGAGAATGCCCGCATAGCGAAAGAAAGTCAGGTCTCGCGCGACCATGTCCGGTCCGCGGCCTGCGGCGAGGTAGATCATGGTGCGTGCGCCAGTTGCGCGAATCTTCAGCAGCAGCCGGATCAGTTGGGCGCGTGACCGCTCTCCCACATCATAGGCGATGGTTCGATGGATGAGGCCGCTGCCGCCGATCACCGCCTCCAGCGCAGGCGCAGCGCCGGAAACCGGATTGTTTGTCAGCACCACCCGCTCGTTGTCCGGAAAGTGCCGTGCGATCTGATGAAAGCAGGGGAGCGCGACAAGCGTGTCGCCGAGGCTGCCCAGCCGGTAGATGAGGATTGGTCTGCTCAAGAGATGGCCACTCCCGTCAGGCCTGCGTCACCATTGCGTAGCGCCGCCTGGACGATCGTTCGCGACGTGCTGCGGTCGGGAAGAAGGTCGAAGGTCACGACGCGGCCGCCGCGCGCGTGCACGATGTCGGCGCCGACGATATCCTCCAACTTGTAATCTGCGCCCTTGATCAGCAGGTCGGGCTGCAACGCCTTGATGGCCTCCAGGGGCGTGTCCTCCTCAAAGATCAGCACCTGATCGACGAAGGCGAGCGCGGCGAGGATCTGTGCGCGATCCATCTCCATGTTGAGAGGGCGGGCCGGCCCCTTCAGCCGTTTGACCGACGCGTCGCTGTTAAGGCCGACGACCAACCGGTCGCATTGGCTACGGGCGAACTCCAGCAGCTTCACATGGCCAAGATGCAATATGTCGAAACAGCCGTTGGTGAAGCCCACGGTCAAGCCCCGTGCCGCCCAATCCTCCCGCTGGACGCGGGCGGAGCGGAGGGTGCGCACCTTGCCGCTGGGGATTTGCAGATGCTGCTCGGCGAGGCGGTTCAGTTCTTCCTGCACTTCGGAGATCGACACAGTGGCGGTGCCGCGTTTGCCCACCACGAGGCCGGCCGCTGCATTGGCCATTCTGGCTGCGTCATCCATCGTCATGCCGCCGCCAAGCGCGATGGCGAGGGTTGCGACGACGGTATCGCCCGCGCCTGAGACGTCGAAAACCTCGCGTGCGCTGGCTGAGATATGGAGGGGAGCCTGATCTCGCCGGAAGAGTGACATGCCCTGCTCGGAGCGCGTGAGCAGGATGGCGTCGCACTGCGCCATGGCGAGCATCTTCAGTCCAGCGGCTTCGGCTTCGGCATCGTTCGTGATCATCATTCCAGTCGCCGCTCGCGCTTCATTGATATTAGGCGTCAGCACCGTCGCGCCAGCATAGCGGGTGAGATCGCTGGACTTGGGATCGATGATGACGGGAACGCCGGAAAGGCGCGCCGCCGGGATCAGGCGGCGCAGTAATCCGTCGGTGACTACTCCCTTGGCGTAGTCGGAAATTATAAGAACATCTCGCGATTGCAGCATTTCTACCGCACATGCGTAAATTCGATCCTCGGCGGACTTCGATACGCTATGGACGCTTTCATGATCGGCGCGTAGCAGCTGCTGCCCCTGCGCGACATAACGGGTCTTTTCTATCGTTGGACGGGCATCGTCATTTATTGGCACGAAGTGGACATGATCAAATTCCGACAGGGAACCGATCAGATCTGATCCGACCTTATCATTGCCTATGACGCCGATTAGAGAACATTCGCCGTTCATTGCTGCAATGTTACGCGTAACGTTCGCTGCACCGCCAGGAACGCTCTCCGTCCGCTCTATTGCGATTACAGGGACCGGACTTTCCGGTGATATCCTGGTAACTGCGCCATATATGAAGCGATCCAACATGAGATCGCCAACGCAAATAGTTCGGACAAATGAGAAATCTTTCGGCCGAATCATAACAATGATGCTCCGTTCATGCCGTTGGTCATAATCGTGCTTCAAAATTCATTTATTAGCAAGTGCACAAATGGACAGATTTTGTACCCATGAGTGTTTCATAATCGTCCGATTTGTTCTGCGGTGCGGTATCGCTATTCAATAACGGTGTTCACCGCCTTTTCGGCCGAGGCGGTGGTCCTCCAATCTTCGAAGAACTCCCCGCGTCCCGATGTGCGCGCCGCGCTGATCACTGTGCCGCCGCTTCCTGTCCCGATCCGATATGCGACCTCGCAATCGGTGCAGCTATTGCGTTGAAAGATCGTCCCAAGCACGCGGGGCACGGCCATCGGTTCGTAGCGCGTGTTATTTTCCACCCGCATCATCGCAAAATATCCTTCATTTCCGGCATATTCCTCCGAACTGAGCGTGAAGGGTGGATTGTGCGCCGTTATGCTGTTGTCGCGGAACCTGATCCCTATCATCGCAATGCCGAAGGCGCGTGCGTCCGCGTTCACGAACATCGATGTCAGGTAAGAAGGCCAGGAAAGGGTGAGGTTTTTCACCTCATTATCCAGAATATCGACATCGTAGATCGGGTCGAACATGCCCGTATCGAGATTTTGATAGGAACGCAGATAGACGCCGCCGCTTTCCAGGAAGTGGTTTCCGCTGATCAACACATGACGAATAGCGGTTTGATAGAGCCACACGCCGCGTGGCATCTGGCTGAAAACATTATCCCTGATCAGAGCCTTTTGCAGCCCCCAGACGAAGGCCGCATATTTGCTGGTCGCGTCGGGGATGCTGTTCCATGGATGGTCGACAGTCAGCACCGAGCCATTGACACTGCGTACCGAGCGGGTCTGTCCCGCGCCCCGGCCTGCGACTATCGCGATCCCATAATTGCCGGGCATTTGCGAGAAGGGGCCGAGCTTTGCTGAGAACCTGCTGTCAGTGATGCTGTTGGCGTCAGCGGCCTCGACGGTCCCGATGCTTTCCGTTCGGATCGCTCCGCCCCCTTCGGTCAGGATCGCTTCCCCGTCATTGCGGGTGCGATTGGTGATAGGGCCATTCACCGTGTCGAAGACATTGCCGATGATCGCAATCCCGGACGCGAAATCAACCGTCATCATGTGCAGCGCGCCAGCTTCGTCCTGGCGGCTGGCGTCGCGGCGGAACAGGTTCTTGCCGATATAGCTATTGCGCGTGCGTTCGAACGCCGCCGCGCCCATGACGAGACGCGTGACGTTGTTTTGGAAAATCAAGCCGTTGGAATCGCTGAACAGATAGGGTGACTGCTGGTTCATGCTGCCGGTCTGGTTGAAGGTGCAGCCGGTCACGAGGGTGTTTTCGTTGCCGTCAAAAAAAGACTGGCGCTGCGTACCGAAGTTCATCGTCACATTTTGCAGCAGCAGGAAACGGCTCTTGTGAAGAATCGGTCCTTCAGACGCGCCCGCGTTGGTGAGGGTGAGATCTCGGATCGCGATCACTTGTTTCTGGATGGCGGAGAGCGGGTAGTCGCTGCGGTAGAGAAGCTGCGTCGCATTCTGTCCCGCGCCCTGAAGGATGATGTTGCTGGGGAGGACTATGCTGCTGTCCAGTGTGCAGACTCCCGCGCTTAGCGAAATCATTCCCCCGCCGCTCCGGGCGAGCGCGTCTGCCTGCGTCTGGATGGCTTGCGACGCGGACCTGTTCCCGCTGCAATCCACCTGCGCGATCCGGCCAAGAAGGGAGGCGAAGAGATCCAGCCATCCTGCTTCCCCACCGAAGATGTTGTGTCCTGCACCAGCCACGATCTCTATTGTCTGATCGGCGGTAGCTGGAGCCAAGCCGCCGCCATTATCGACCCGCACCGCTACAGCTTGCTTTTGGGTCAGGTTCGATGGCGCCCTGACCACGAGCATTTCCGGGCCGCTGGCGGCGAGATCGACAGAGGCGGCTACCCCATCTACGTCAACGCGCGGGGTGTATGATGCGAGCATGAGATTGCGGCCAAAGATGCGGAACGCACCACCCGGAGCGGTTGCAATACTGTCAAAATTGTAGATGATCGGGGCGTTCAACGAGACAGTCGCGCTCGACAAGGCGCCGCTTACAACGCGGACAGCCAGAGCGGGTCCTGCATCGGCGGGGATTTCAGCGGCCAACCAATCGCCCACGTGATTGACGATGCGCAGCCGCCTTTCAGGATTGGACCCGGATGACTGCATCACCACGGCCGGGGCGGGGCCGAAATTCTCGCCCTGCAAATAGATGATGTCGCCTGCCTGAGCCGATTGCGGCGCGTTGAAGATG
This sequence comes from Sphingobium quisquiliarum P25, assembly GCF_000445065.1. Taxonomy (GTDB): domain Bacteria; phylum Pseudomonadota; class Alphaproteobacteria; order Sphingomonadales; family Sphingomonadaceae; genus Sphingobium; species Sphingobium quisquiliarum. The sequence goes on from NZ_ATHO01000128.1 coordinate 14,699, forward strand.
ATGGGCGCGGTGGACGAGGAGGGGGAGGTGTTTGGGCTTCCGGTCCCGGCGCCGTTCGCGCCGCCGACAATATTGGAGGAGGACCCGCCACAGGCGGTCACCAGAATGACGCTGGCGCGCAAAGCTCCGCGCCAGATGCTATCGCGCGTCTGGGAGTGTCTTAAACGCAGCATCAATTGGGGAAAAATCCTCAAATTTCCTCCAAATATTATAGATATAATGATATTTCCAAATATATTCACAAGTAAATCAGGTCATGAAAATATTATTATTAATAATTACTTTTATACTAGATCGAAATAAGCTATTTATCAGTATATTTACTTGAGGAGGCGTTACATGCAGATTCGATATCCAGCGGCGGCAATGATGTCTTTCCTCCTAGCGTCCTGCGGCAATTCCGAAGGGGGGCGGCAGACACTCGCCGATGTTTGCGGCCCTTCGCCTTCGGTCAGTGCGGAGGGGCAGGAGAGCAAGCCATTGGCCGGAGCCGGCAAAGGCAAGTTGCAGGCCGCAGGGGACAATCTGGGCGAGGTTGTCGGGCAGATGTCCTGGCACCTGTGCAACGCGCGCGCCAATGGCTGGATCGACGATGCCTTCTACCGCAAGGAAAGTGTAGCGCTGCGCCAGGCCATCTTCAGCAAGCTGGGAGTCAGTGCCCCCGAGGCCGCGAGCACGCCCGCAGATGGCGGGAACGATCAGACCGCCGAATCGAGCGAGGACATCCGCAAACAGGCCTGCCTGAAGGCGGCGGGAAGCGACCCGGCGGCAGTCCAGGCCTGCCAATGAAACAGAGGAGGGGGCGCATGGCACGGGCCGCGCCTCCGCCCATACATCGGTGAATGTGTGAGACATCGCCGCAGCCGTTCAATAGCGATACTGCATCAGTTCTCGGTCATATTTGGTGAGAACGGCGCCGCATAGCCTGGCGCCATTCTCATCCAGCCGCTGGACCGCTGCGCGCGCCTCGCGCGCCCTGGCGCCATTGGCCTCCACCACGAATACCGTGGCCCCGGCCGCCGAAGCGAGGGCGATGGCGTCGGCAAGCAGGAGTACCGGCGCGCTGTCGATGACAACCAGATCATAGCTTTGCTCGGCTGCGGCGATGATCGAGGCGAGCACCGGCTGCGCCAGCAGCTCGGCGGGATTGCGGGTCGGCTGCCCCCCGGTGAGGACGTCCAGCCGATCCACCACGCCATAGCGGATTGCATCGTTCAGCGTCGTTTCCCCCGCCAGGACGCTGGCCAGCCCCTTGTCATTAGGCAGGCCGATGGCGCGGTGGAGGGTGGGTCTGCGCAGATCGGCGTCGATGAACAGCACGCGCCGCCCGCTGCGGGCGAAGTTCAATGCGACGGCGTAAGCGCAGGTCGACTTACCCTCCGATGATCGGCTGCTGGTGAACAGCAGAGATCGTGGCACGCCGCCGGACGATGTGCGTTCGACCGCCAGCCGCAATGACCAGAAGGCTTCGGAGAGGGATGAGCCTTCGATCACTTCCGTCATCGACAAGCGGGACGGGTGTGAAGGAATGGTCGCCAGCACCGGCAGATCAAGCGCGCTGGCCACATCTTCGGGCGAGCGGATGATGTCATCAAGTCGCGAGCGGACGCCCACCAGAACGAGCGCCAGCGCAAAGCCGGAAGCGAGGCTGGAGAGAAGCGTCATGGTCGTCCGCGGGGTGAAAGGCCGGTTGGGAACCTCCGCCCGATCGACGATCGAGATATTATTGGCGGTCACGCCCGCTGCGGCGCTCACTTCCTTGAAGCGTTGCAGCAGCCCGTCATACATCAGACGATTGGTATCGACCTCGCGCCGCAGGATATTGTAGCCGATGCTCTTGTTCTGCTCCTCGACCGTGCGGGTCTTGAGCGATTCGAGCTGGCTGGCGAGGGCACGCTCCTGGTTGACCGCGATTTCATAATTATTGCGCAGGCCGCCCCGAATGGTTTGGGCGATCTTCTGCACCTCGTTGTTGAGGGCGGTCAGCTCGGTTGCACGGTCGCGCATGCCCGGATAATCCTCCCTGAATTTCTCCCGGTCCCGGCTGTAATCGGCGGTGCTGAGCGCGCGTTTTTCGACAAGTTGCTGTACGGCAGGGTTTGTCATCACTTCCGGCATGTTCAGCGCGGGGGTCGCTTGCGCCTGACGCCATCGCCGTTCCGCTTCGATCCGTTCAACCTTGGCGCGGCCCAATGCGGAATTGATGTCCATGAGGTTCGAAGAGGTGAGCATGCGCACGCCATCCTCCGTGCCCTTGCCACCCGTGGCGTCGATCAGGCGGGTTCGGCGGGCATAATCGACCACCGCCACTTCGGATGCTTCGAGACGCTTCTTGGCCTTTCCAAGTTCATTTTCCAGGAACGTGCGGGCATAGCTGGTCTCGCCGAAACGGCGTCCCAGATTATATTGGATGAATTCTTCGGCATAGGCGTTGGCGGCGTCCGCCACGAAGCGCGGACCGCGGTCCGTGATGGTGATCTGCGCTACCCGCGAATCTCGCGGCAAGGTTAGGCTCATCGATGATTGCAGCTTGGCGATGGCGGCTTCCTCCCGCTCCTGCGGGGAGAGGATGCGGCCGTCTGGCCCTGGCGGGATACGTGAGGCAAGGTTGAGCTTCTTGACGACCAATTGCGCCATGGCGCGGCTGTTCAAGAGGCTGAGCTGGGTCTGGAGGAAGCGTTCGGCCTCCTGCGATCCGCTCGCCTGCCTGCCGTCTTCGCTGTTGAGAACCTTGGCCGACTGCTCCTCGATCTGCACGGTGGCTGTCGCGCGATAGAGTCGCTCGGCGCGTATAAGGATGACCACCCCGATCAATAGCGCGATCGCCACCACTCCGCCGATGAGGTGGACGTTGCGCCGGAGCAGATTCCAGATCGCGGGGAAGTCTATATCCATGCCTTCGCTACCGCCGTCATCGTCGCGGCGGGGGCGTTGGGTGATCTGGTTTGGCGCGATGGTTGCCATGTGCCTGTTCCTTGTCGCTCCCGTCGGAGCTTGCCAAAATGTCGATCCGGTCAGTTGTTGAGTTGCGCGAATATGCCCAGCAGCGGCGCCGCCAGCAGCGCATCGCGCCATGCCGCCTCAAGATGGTTGATGCCCACGACGACCTTGTCCCCTCCCAGTAGCGGCGGGTCAGTCATTTCTCCGCGTCTGATCTTGCGCATGTCGAACAGCGCGGCTGTCTGCTGTCCGCCGATCGTGCGCAGGATCGTCACCTGTTTCTGGTCCGCGATCCGGGTAAAGCCCTTCGCAAGGGCGACGGCGTCCATCAGGCTGGTGTGGCCAATCAGCTTGAACTTGCCCGGTTCGGTCACTGATCCGATGACGGTGACGGTATTGGTCGCGGATTCCTTGACGAAGACTGTGACTTGCGGATTGACGAGGTAGCGGCGCAGTCCTTCGGCCATTTCCGCGGAGAGGACCTGGGGTGCTTTGCCCTGCGCGTCTATCGTTCCGAGCAGCGGGTAGGAAAAATGTCCGGCCGGATCAATGCGAATGCCCTGAAAGCTCAGTTGCTGCACGTCATAGACCTGGATGTCGATCAGGTCGCCCGCCCCGATCACAGTCTGGCCCGGCGTGGCTGCTGGCAGGGATGTCGCTGCTATCGTGGGGTCGGGCCGCGCCGCGCTCGCCACGTTCGGTGTGACCAGCGCAGCGGCAAGCAGCAATGTTGCTCTTGTGGTCGCAACGCCATAGTGGCCGCCATGTCCCTGTCGATGTCGCTGCATGCCTTACACCTTTGCTTACATCGCGGCCTGGCCGCTTTGTGCTTTCGGTTATCCGTGACGATCCAGAGCGCTGATGACGATCAGGCATCGGCCGAATCTGTATAATCGTGAATGCTTTATGGAATAAAGATCTGGAACTGCACGAACCCATGATGTGCTTATGGCAAAGTCATATCGACCGATATGAACGCCCCAGATACCACGTTCGACTATGTTGGAGAGACGTGAGATCATCGATAATTCTCTCATCCAGATTCGACCATGTTTCCTATACTGGTCTTGTTAGGCCGCCAGTGCGTTTACGTTTTCCAGATACCATCGATAGGTCTGCTCAATACCCTCGCGCAGGCTGATCCGTGGCGTCCATCCCATGCTGTTGATGCGAGCCGACGACATGAGCTTGCGTGGCGTGCCATCGGGGCGGGAGGCGTCATACTCGACAGAGCCGGTAAATCCCGTCACGTCACGGATCAAGGAAGCCAGTTCGCTGATTGTGACGTCCGAGCCCGAACCGATATTGACGAACTGATCGCCCGAATAGGATTTCAGCAGAAACAGGCAGGCTTCGGCGCAATCATCGACATGCAAAAATTCCCGCCGCGGCGTGCCTGTACCCCATAGGGTGACGCTGTCCGCACCTGACCGCTTCGCATCGTCAAACTTACGGATCAGTGCGGGCAGCACATGGCTGGATTCGATGTCGAAATTGTCCCAGGGCCCATAAAGGTTGGTTGGCATGCCGGAGATGAAATCCGCGCCATGCTGCTGGCGAAAGGCTTGGCACAGTTTGATCCCGGCGATCTTGGCGATCGCGTACCACTGGTTCGTGGGTTCGAGCGCGCCTGTCAGCAGCGCTTCCTCCACAATCGGCTGGGGGGCGAATTTGGGAAAGATGCAGGACGATCCGAGAAACAGCAGCTTCGATACGCCCGCGCGAAAGCTGCCCTCTATGACGTTGGTTTCGATGACCAGATTGTCATAGAGGAAGTCGGCCGGGAAGCGAGAGTTGGCCAGGATTCCACCCACTTTTGCAGCGGCCACAATGACCGCGTCGGGCTTGCGATCCTCTATCCAGGAGCGGGTGGCCGCCTGATCCTTGAGATCCAGTTCATCGCGGCCGATGGTCAGTATCTCGCAGTCCTCGCTTGCCAGACGGCGCACGATCGCGCGCCCGACCATGCCGCGATGGCCCGCGACCCAGACTCGTTTGTTGTGCAGTGTGAAGCTCATCACGCGTCCTTTTGGATCTTTTCGTAGCGCATGACCTTCAGATCCTCGCGCATCATGTCCGCCACCAGCTCGCGCACCGACGTTTCATGATGCCAGCCAAGCTTCGTCTGCGCCTTGGTCGGATCGCCGATCAGCAGATCGACCTCCGTCGGACGGAAGTAGCGCGGATCGATTTCGACCAGGCATGTGCCGGTGCGCGCGCAAAGACCCTTTTCGTCCACGCCCTTGCCGGTCCACCGGATATCGACGCCTACCTCGGAGAAGGCCATCGACACGAAGTCGCGCACCGTCGTCGTCTCGCCAGTGGCGAGCACATAATCGTCAGGTTCGTCTTGCTGAAGGATCAACCACATGCCGCGCACATATTCGCGCGCATGGCCCCAGTCGCGTTTTGCGTCGAGATTACCGAGATAGAGCTTTGACTGACGCCCCAGCGAGATCGCCGCCGCAGCCCGGGTTATCTTGCGGGTGACGAAGGTCTCGCCGCGCAGCGGGCTTTCATGGTTGAACAATATGCCATTTGACGCATGCATGCCATAGGCTTCGCGATAGTTGACGATGATCCAATAGGCATAGAGCTTTGCCACCGCATAGGGCGAGCGAGGATAGAAGGGCGTCGTCTCGCGCTGCGGCACTTCCTGAACAAGGCCGTAAAGCTCTGATGTGGAAGCCTGATAGAAGCGAGTGGCCTTCTCCATCTTGAGGATACGGATCGCCTCAAGGAAGCGCAACGTCCCCAGGCCATCGGCATTGCCCGTATATTCGGGAGTGTCAAAACTCACCTGAACATGGCTTTGGGCGGCAAGATTGTAGATTTCGTCCGGCTGGCAATGTTCGACCAGGCGTATGAGGTTCGACCCGTCTGTCAGGTCTCCATAGTGGAGGAAGAAGTTTCTGTCTGGTTCGTGCGGGTCCTGATAGATGTCCTCAATACGTCCGGTATTGAATGACGATGATCGGCGCTTGATGCCGTGGACATGATACCCTTTTTCGAGCAGGAAGCGTGCAAGATACGCGCCGTCCTGACCCGTTATGCCTGATATGAGAGCGGTCCTTTTAGCCATGTCGTAACCCCAAAATCACATAAGGAAGGCTAATCTATTTTCATCCGTTTGGATGTTATTGTGCGACCACTTCCATTTTGATTTTATCGGTAACCTTGCCTCTCTCCTGAATCGTCTCGAGCATGATGTGCTCAAGATCTTTCACTGCACTGTTCAAATCGTAGCGGCGCGAAAACGTCGCTCGCGCTGCATCTTCCATCAGCCTGCGCTGGTCGTCGCTAAGCGACGTCCACCTCTGCAACAGGGTGGTGACTCCCTCTACCGAGTCTGTTTCAACAAGCCCCGCGCCGTCATCCGCAACTTCGCGCCAGATATTGACTTTATCGCTGATGAGGACAGGGCGCGCGCAGGCCAAGGCTTCTGCGATGACAATGCCGAAATTTTCCTGATGAGAAGGCAGGATGAATGCATCACAGCGCCGGAACGCCCCCCATTTGGCGTGACCCTTGAGCATGCCAGGCCAATGGATGCGACTATCGACACCCTCCTGCCGGGCCAACTCCTTCAAGCGATCGCGCAGGCCGTTGTTGTCGGGGCCGGCGATGACAAGGTCGAAGCTGGTTCCAGGATTGAGTCGCAGCCATGCGGCGTAGCCGCGGATAAGCAGATCGACGCCCTTCTTCTCATGAATGCGGCTGAGGAACAGCAGGAAGGGGCGATCGCCAAGACCGGGGACATGATCAGCGAAAGCAGCAAGCTGCGTCTGGCTTGGAATAGGGACATCGGCCGTTCCAAACGCGACAACCTGCTCGCGTGCGGAATAAGGCCAGTAGCTGCGCCTCGCGAGTCGGCGTTCCTCCTCACAGGTAAAAAGTACCCGGTCCGCGTGGCGGACGAGCACGCGCTCATTTACCAGCCACAGCAACTGTTTCATAAATGATTTCAGCGGATTGGCACGCTTGAAATAGGGATCGAGCATGCCATGGATGAAAACGATGTAAGGCGTCCTTCCGCGAGGCAGGCCGAGGCGCGCGGCGAGTGTCGCGACATTCCATAGGCCGGAAACCACCACCACGTCATAATCAGCCAGACGCCGGCGCATCCAGCCAAGCGCAAGCGGGAGATCCAATATAACGCTGGCAAACTTCCCGAGCCAGCCGGATCGCGGTCGGCGCGCGAAGGTGAAAACATGGGCGTTCAGGTCGGTCGCGCTGCTCATGGACGCGTGATCGAAGGTCAGGAAATCCTGGCTGTGGCCGCGCAGCGCAAACGCATGGCCAGTGCGCACCGCATGCTCAATCGGTCCACCGTCCCTTGAATCAGCAGATGCGATAACATGAAGAATACGCACTCGACGTTACCTTCCATGCTGAATTGCTGCTTATTTTTGCGATTGCGCAGTCACCTATGCTGCAACGCAGCGATAACACTCTTTCCTGGGAGTGGTAAAGGGCTGTTAACCAAAATGAGGCAAGCTGAACGATCGAAAGGCTAACTTTAGATATATTTATCTATGTTTCCAAAGTGATAGATCAACATCGTTCGGTTGCACATAACCAAGACACGGTTACTAGGCATCCGGATTCTTCCCCTGCTTCTCAAGAATTTTGCCTGAAATTTGTTCGGGATAACGTACCGATTCGTGAGGAGAAGAAGACTTTATCCAGTGTTAAAATAGACGTTGACTTGTGCTTGCGAATCAAAGAAGGTTCAGGAGTCAACAAGCTCTAGCGAAAATGCCAAACAGGGCAGCTGGACGGTCGCAATATAAATAGAGACCATGACGTTACAGCGTTTTAAACAATAGGATAACAAAAGCGCGCTATGTCGCGGCGCGGTTGTTAATCATCGACATTTTGAGTGCAAAGCAACAATATGTTGCTGTGTGCGCTCGATCCATGACGATGCATATGGCCGCGGCAGAACTGAGAACATGAAAATGGGTCGCTCCAATTGAACAGAACGCACGCTTTGGCGTGAATGATAGATAGTTCGGGAGAGGATTAGCGTCGTTCAATATTGGGGTTTCCCATGAAAGTGCTAATCATCGGGCTCAATTACGCGCCGGAACCTATTGGTATAGGTCCCTACACACGCGACATGGCGACATTTCTGGCGCAGGCGGGAACGCAGGTCTCCGTCGTATCTGCTGCGCCTTATTATCCCCATTGGCGGGTGGCGCAGGGGTATAGCCGCTTTCTCTATCGCCATGCGGTGGAGGAGGGCGTCTCTGTAACCCGTTGCCCGATTTATGTTCCAGAAAATCCAACGGGTTTCCGGCGCATCATCCATCATCTGAGCTTCGTGTTCAGCGCGCTGATCCCGGTGATGCTGAACATATTGTTCCAGCGGCCTGATGTGGTGATCGCAATCGCGCCCTCCCTGATGTCGGCACCGCTTGCGCGCATGGCGGGGCGGCTTTCAGGTGCGCGAACCTGGGTTCATGTGCAGGATTTCGAGGTGGAGGCCGCCTTTGCGACGGGCCTTGTCGCGCAGGAAGGCCGCGCTGCCCGGCTCGCGCTCGCATTTCAATGCTGGGCCTTTCGCGGCTTTGATCGCTACAGCAGCATTTCGCCGCAGATGTGCGCTAAACTTGCAAGGCTGCTTCCTTCCTCAGCGCAAGTGTTGGAGGTGCGCAACTGGGCGGACATGAGCTTGGTCGAAAGCAATTCCGACGACCGGGCCTATCGTGCCGAGTGGGCGCTCGACGGCAAGCAGGTCGCGCTATATTCCGGCAATGTCAGCCGCAAGCAGGGCATCGGCATTGTCGTTGACGCGGCCCGCAAGCTGAAGCGGCGCGACGACATTCGCTTCGTGATTTGCGGAGACGGGCCGGAGATGATCCATCTCGCCGAGGCGACCCGCGACCTGCCTAACGTGCTGCTGAAGGGATTGCAGCCGCGCGAGCAGCTAGGATCGCTGCTGTCACTCGCTTCGGTGCACCTGCTGCCGCAGATCGAGGGTGCCGCCGATCTGGTATTGCCGTCAAAGCTCACCAACATGCTCGCCTCGGGTCGGCCGGTGATCGCTACCGCCAGAGCCGAAACCGGCCTGGCCTGGGAGATAGAAGGGTGCGGCTTGGCGATTCCGCCGGGCGACGCAGACGCCTTTTCTGCTGCGGTCGAGGCGGTAATGGACTCGCCCGCCATGCGTTCTGGCCTAGGCGAGGTGGCGCGGCAGCGGGCGCGTGAGCGCTGGTCCAAGGCCGCCATCATGAGTGCGGTCCAGGCGGAGCTTTCGGCCCTTTGCATGCGCGATCTTCCCAAGACAGCGGACACAATCACCGACGCAGCAGTCAGCTAAGCGGAGGGACGGCGCATGATCCGCCCCGCACCCCGCACCACGTCCTTCGATGAAGGGGTATCGCGATGAGGTTCATCGACGTATCGCGGCCCGGCCTGCGCATGCTGCTGATCTGCTCGACCGGCGCTGCGATGCTGGTGCTGGCGCAGATCATCATAGAGCCGTCGGTCGTGAACATCTATTGTTCGATTTTATGCGCTGTCGCCGGGGTGGCGACGACCATCCATTGCCTCAGGCGCAAGACGGTCAGCCGGTTCCCGATTTCCAGCATGGCGGTGATGGGTTTTGCGGTCACCACCTATGCGTTGCCGCTCCTGGCGCAGACGATGAGCTGGCGGCCATTAATCTACAATTTGCTGGTTCCGCGCGAAGTCTTTGAAGCAACGGTAGCCTTTCAGGCTGTGGTACTGGCCGCTCACATCGTTTACACGAATGCTCCGGCTTTGCAGGCGCCATCGCGGTGGCTCGCCCGGCGGGTGCTGAAGCCGATCTGGATCTTTCGCATTCCTCGGCCGGTCGAGCTGTGGGCGTTGGGGCTACTCGGCATCGGCGCCACATGGGTTTCGCGCATCATGTTCGGCGATGCGGTTGAATTCGGAAATGTCGGAGGCAAGTTCCTTCAGGCGCTGGTCCCTTTCATTGTCGCGCCTTTCTTCATACCGCTTCGCCGCTATTTCTTCGATCGTGACATCGTAGATCCGCCGGGGACCATCCCTATGCTGAGCGGCTATTTCACGCTGGTGCTGGTGACTGCCCTGTTCTTCAACGCACGAGTCATATTCGCGGTCTGCATCTTCACCGTGCTGCTATCGATCCTGATGATGGCGGCGATGGGCCGTGTGCGCTTTTCCCGCCGGGCGAAGGTCATGATCGCGGTTGGCGTGCTGGTCGCGCTGCCGATCGCGGGCGTGGCGCAGGATCTGGCGACTGCGATGCAGGCCGGGCGCCTGCTGCGCGGTCAGGCAACCCCGGCGGAAATCGCGATGGAAACGGTGCGGGCCTTTGGCGACAAGGCGCGGCTGGAGGCGATGCGGCGCGATGAAGCCAGCATGACGATGGAATCGGGCTTTAGCGGAATTTCGGAAATCTATCTGGAAAGCGAGTTTTTCCAGCGGCTGACCTATACCAAATATACCGACCTGACCATGGCGGCTTCCCTGCGCCTATCCGACTTTCAACAGTCGCAGATCAGACGCGATGCCTACGAAGGTATTATCAGCATTTTGCCAACACCCATCATTAATGCATTGGGACTGTCGGTGGACAAGGCCAATCGTGGTTTTTCCACGGGTGACGTTTATGCAAACCTGGCGTTCAACGAAGATCTGGGCGGCTATCGCACCGGATCATCAATCACAAACACGATCGACGTCTTGAGCGTCTTCTGGCCGCTGGTTGTGTTCGTGATCTGCATTCTGATGTTTATCGAGTTCGACAGCTATTCGCTGATGCATGATGGCCGGTTGCTGATATCGGCGATTTCCTTTGTGTTGCTATATGAAATCGTCGCGCGGGGACTGGTCTACGAATCCTTCCGCAGCCTCGTTGAGAGTGCGAGCCGGGCCTATATTCAGGCGATCTTTGTCTACACCATTTTGACACTCGGCATCCGCCTGGCGCTCGCGCCGTTGGCGGGCCTCCAAGGGCAAAGGAATCTGGGCCATGGCTGAAATCTTGCGCGAATGCCCGGCACCGCTCGACGCGCCCGATCGTTCCAAGATATTGAGCGCGCGTGACACGACGCCGCTGACGGGGGGGGCGAGCTTTTCGCTGGCGAACCGGCTGGAGCGTCTTGCCTGGCAAATCTGCTGGACGCTACTCGCGCGCTGGACGCCGCCGATGTTCAGCCCGTGGCGCATCCTGTTGCTGAAAGCCTTCGGTGCTCAGGTGGAGAAGGGGGCGGCGATCGCGGCCAGTGCGCTCGTCTGGTATCCCCGGCATCTGCGCCTGGGCGCTCACGCGACGCTGGGGCCGGGTGTCAACTGCTACAGCATGGCCATGGTCAGTATTGGGCGGCGAACCATCATATCGCAGCGCGCCCATCTGTGCGCGGGATCGCATGATGTCGCAGACCCGGACTTTCAGTTGATCGCCCGGCCGATCACCATCGGCGCGGACGTGTGGATCGCCGCGGAAGCCTTTGTAGGTCCGGGCGTTCAGGTAGGCGACGGAGCGGTACTCGGCGCTCGCGCCTGCGCTTTCACCGCGCTTAAGCCCTGGACCATTTACCGGGGGAACCCGGCGGCGATCGTTCGGCCTCGTGCGCCGCGGCAATGTTGCGATGCTTCCAGCGCCGTCATGATCCCCCTGAGAAAGAATTAGCGTCATGCGCATAAACTGCATCGTTGGACCTTTCCTGCCACTGCCGCCCATAATGGGTGGAGCTTGTGAAAAAATCTTCTATGCCCTTTGTGAAGAATTCGCGCGGCGGGGTCATGATGTGACCATGATCTCACGGGCATATGGCGAATTTCCCCGTGAGGAAGTCATCAACGGCGTCCGTCATCTACGTGTCCGTTCGCGCGACATGCCCAGGAACAAGATCATCTTCCGGCTGGCCGACATTCTCTATGCATGGCGAATTCGCAAAGCGATGCCCCAAGCGGACGTCACCATTACCAATAGCGTGTCGGCGCCAGTCATCATTCCGCGTCATAAGGCAGGCAAGATCTATGTTGATGTTGCGCGTTACCCAAAGGGGCAGATGGCGCTCTATAGTCGCGTCGATCGGCTGCAATGCTGCTCCAGCCACATCGCGAGGGCGGTGATTGAGCAGACGCCTTCGGTCGCTCATCTGGTGAAAGCCATCCCCAATGCGCTGACCAGCGTCTTCGCGCGGGAGGCGGAAGCGCCTTTGTCGCTGGAGAAGGAAAAGCAAATCGTGTTTGTCGGCCGGGTTGCGCGAGAGAAGGGCATTCATTTGCTGATCCGCGCCTTCGCTCTGCTGTCGCGCCGGTATCCTGATTGGCGGCTGGTCGTCGTTGGACCACATCTGGAAAGTCAGGGTGGAGACGGGGAAGCATTCATGGCAGAATTGAAACAGCAGGCGCAGGATTCGGGGGCGCCCATCGACTTTACGGGACCGGTGTTCGATCAGCAGAAACTGGCCGATCATTTCCGGCGCTCGGCGCTTTTTGTTTACCCGTCCGTAGCCGAACTGGGCGAAGCCTTTCCTGTCGCGCCGCTGGAGGCGATGGCATGTGGCTGTGCACCCATCGTGTCGGACCTCGGTTGCTTCGAGGATGCGATAACGCCGGGCGTGCATGGCCTAAGCTTCGATCATCGTGACCCGACCGGAGAACCCCTGGCGCAGGCGCTCGAAAAGCTCATGCTGGACGAAGCCCTCCGGCGGCGCTTCGCCGAAGCTTCCAAAGCCAAGAGCCAGGAATATGTGCCTGAGCGGGTCGCCCAGCTTTTCCTTGAGGATTTCTCGGTCCTCACCGGCATGCCTGTGGATGGAGGCATGAGGCATGCGGCGGTCCCCGTGCGACGCGAACCGATCGCGGCGCCAGCCATTGCTACGGCTCAATTCAGTGGGGTGCGCCCGTCATGAAAGCAACGAATGAAAGGCTGAAGTGCGCTGCGCAATGGGCCGAGGACTGGTTATTCGACCACGCTCTGCCCCTATGGTGCGAGGCTGGTCATGATCGCGAGGCTGGCGGGTTCCATGACCGGCTCGACATGGATGGCCATCCGGTTGATCTGCCTAAGCGGCTGCGCGTGCAGGCGCGGCAGATATATGTCTTCGGCCAAGCTGGAGCGATGGGCTGGAATGGTGACTGGCGCGGCGCAATGCGCGCTGGCCTGGCATTTCTGGACGCCTATCGTCGCCCGGACGGCTTGTATCGAGCCGCAGTCGCGCGCGACGGGACCGTGGTCGAGGATACAGCCGACCTTTACGATCAGGCCTTCGTCCTGTTCGCGCTGGCAGCCGCGCAGCGCGCATTTCCTGACGAGCCGGGGCATGAGGAACAGGCAATCCGTTTGCTGTCGCTGTTGATCCAGCACTATGCCCATCCCAAAGGCGGCTTTATCGAAATAGATGGGCGGACCGGGCTCCGTTCCAACCCGCATATGCACATGCTGGAGGCGATGATCGCCTGGACGGAGCTGTCGCCCGGTTCGATAATGGAACGGATCGCAGGCGGGCTGACTGCGCTGGCGCTCGACCGGATGATAGACGGATCGACAGGCTCAGTAGGCGAGTATTTCGATGCCGAGTGGCGGCCCCAGTGCGATGACAGCGGCTGCATCCGCGAGCCAGGGCATCAGTTTGAATGGGCGTTTCTCTTGAGTGAAGCCGAACGGCTGCTGGGTTTCGATACCCAGCTCGTCAGCGCCAGCTTGTATCAATTCGGCAGGCGCTGGGGCGTTTGCGATGGTCGTGTGCTTTTTTCAGTAGACCCAAGCGGAAGATCGATCGATGCATCGTCGCGCCTCTGGGCGCAGACTGAACGGCTGCGCACCGCAATCGTTCGTCAGTGCGAGGACGACGCGATCGAAAGCTTCGAGTGTATTCGCGCTTTCCTGAATGTGCGTACGCCCGGCCTCTGGCATGACCGGATGACGGCCGGAGGCGAATGGGTGCTGGAAGCAGCACCTGCCTCCTCCCTCTACCACATCATGACCGGCTTTACGGCATTGATTGGAGAGGAGGCCATTTCGCCGGTGAAGATGGTTCCGCAGCAGGATGTCAGGATCAGGAACGGCTTGTGATCATCCTCTTATGCGGGACCGCCATAATCTGGGTTGCCGGTGCTTGCCACCTATGGAAGCAGCAAAGTCAGTCGGCGAAGCTTGTCTCGATCAACTGGACTGATCGCGCGATAGCCTTGATGTGGCTGCCTTTGTTCTTGCCCTTCGTCCTGATCACGCTGATCGCTTCGATGAAACAGCCGAAAAAGCGAATGCGGCCGCGAAAGCAAAGCCGTTCGCGCCTGTTAAGTCATTCTAAACCTGTCCCGGATAGGAGAAAGAGAGGCTTTTTCCGGGGCTGAACATGAAACATGTAAAGATTGCGAGCGGTTCGCCCCATGAAGGGTCCGTCTCCGAGCTTCAGGTGGTGAATGCCGCGCCTGGGGGCGCATCGGCCCTTGCGGATTGGCAGCATTTTTCGGACCCGTTATCTCATGGCGAGCGCTTTATCCGGGCTGTGTCACGCGCGGCTGGGATCGCCGCCCTGCTCGGTGGCGCGGCCGTTACCCTGTTCGCCTTGCCGCGGTTCTTCTGATCGCCGCGAGAGCGCTTGGCGCCTCAGGACGAAGGTCACGCAGGATTGCGCTAGCAATATCAGCAAGGGGCAGGCAAAGGTCGCCACGATGTCCATACTCGTGTCGGTCCAACGCCAGGAACCATAGGTGATCCGATCCAGCCATTCATTAAGTGCTTCGGCGGCCACAAGGACTGCCAAAGGGGGCAGGCTGTGAAAAGGCTTTCGCAGCGCCCAGGCGCTTCCGAACCATAGGGCTAGGCCTACGACAACATGCGCCATCTTGTCACTGCCGAACAGTCCGACGACCCAGCCGACAAGCTGCTGGTAAAGGGCGACATATTCCATGATCAGGGGGCCGCGTAATTTGCGGCGCTCCATCGCATCCTGCGTTGCAGGACGGGCCGATGAACTGCGCGGATCAATCGAAGTCCTGCGGATTGACTGGACATCGAAGCATGTCCAATTGTGCGCGCAGCAGCGAGAGGTGCGCACCGGTCGCGAGCAGTCCGGCACACCACAATGACGGAAAGGAAGATGGGCGCAAACGCCATTATATCAATCATGCCGGAAGGGGATGATTTGATCTGTATGCTGGACAATGGGCAAGGGCTTGTTGTCGATTGGCGTCAGGCATGGACCTATCGCCGGGCCGAGGATGGTGACGATGCGCTGGCCATCGCAAGGCGCGCTTATGAGATGGCTCCCGATCTTTTTTCTCCTGCCGGTTTGTCAACGCCAGCCGATACCCGCACGAGGCTTCGGCACCGTCGCGCATTGGCTGGAATCGCGTCCAGAATATGCAGGGCCGGCGCGCCGATATTGGCTTCAATCGCGGGAGCGCGACGCGCTGACAAAAAGGAATAGGCGTTTGAGCTAGGCTTTCCACAAGGCTTCGCCCTCAGTAGGCGTTCTTGTGGACCAAGACCTTGAAGGTCTTGAGGATGATCATGACTTCGCGCAGCAGCGACCAGTCGTGAAGATATTCCAGATCCGCCCTCAATCGATTTTCAAGGTCTTCGATCTTCTCGGTAGCGCCGCGGAAGCCGCGCACCTGCGCAAGTCCCGTCATGCCGGGCTTTAGCGCATGGCGGCGCCAATAATTCTGGCTCACCTCCCAGAACAGCTTGCGATCGGCGGTGGACGCCAGCGCGTGCGGGCGCGGGCCGACGATGCTCATGTCGCCCAGAAGAACGTTGAATAACTGGGGCAGTTCATCGATGCTGGTCCGGCGGATGAAGCGACCAACGCGGGTGATGCGGTCATCGGAGCGGCTGGCCGAAAGAGATCCGTCGTTATCGGACGTCTCAACCCGCATGCTGCGAAACTTCGCGATCTTGAACAACCGGTTGCCAAGGCCAACCCGGTTCTGGAAGAACAGGACAGGCCCTGGACTTTCCAGCTTGATCGCGATCGAAACCAGGATGAACAAAGGGCTGAGCAGCAATATCGCGGGGGCCGTGAGGGCCAGGTCGAACAGCCGCTTCTGTAGTCGATCGGACATGTTGAGCGGTCCCTTCGACACGATATGGGTGTCGCTGTCGAAGCAGCGGCCTATGCCGAGCACGCCCGCGTTGCTGTCGTCCATCAGCATTATTTCACCCTGCACCGCTGCCCCCTGGAGCACGATCGTCCAGGCGGAACGCCGCTCCGCCGGGCAAGCCACGACGACCCGGTCGAAGGTGCGAAGCCACCGGCCGAGGCGATTGAGCATATAGGGATCGCTAAGATCAGGTCCGAGCTTGTGCAGGTCCGCATCCAGTATCTCCGTTCGGGGAAGCCGGTCGCGCGGGACGCCATCGCTGATGATCAGTTCGTTGGTCAGCTTGCCGCCCGCGCGGGAGAGCGCATGTAAACTGAACGGCTTTCGCAAGGCTGGAAGGACTATTGCGCTGCACAAAATCGCGATCGCAAAGGGTAGCCGCGTGACGCTCTCGCTGACCTGGGCGAAATAGAGCACGCATTGCACCGCCAGCATCGTCAGTCCGATATTCAGCGCTGCCTTCACAGCCGCCTGCAATGGTTGAGTCAATGCTCGCAAGGAATAGGCGTTACTGTTGACTGCCGCGCCTACATAGATGGGAACGACCATGGCCACCAAATTGATCGCATCCCGGTTGAACCACCCATCGTGAAACAATCCTTCCGCCAGGATCAGCAGCGCGGTGAGGCAAATACAGTCAAGCAGGAGCAATTCGACATAGAGATGCCAGCGTATTTCACTCTTCGACCGCCGCAGCGGGAGAAGATCGCGGGTCTGAGCAGCACTCCTGATGTCATTCAGCAGATACACTAAAACCATCCCTCGGATCGTGGATCCGATCAGCTATGGTGTTCAGCCATCCTCTCCAATTATTCACCGGATGAATATTCAGCCATGGAGGTTATGAGTTTCAATCCCATTTCCCTCGATCGCGTCGCATGACGCCATCCGGTATCGCTATTCTTCCTTATGGCGCGACCATATGAGTTTTCTGCAATAGCGGCGCATCACCTATGGGCGGTGAGCGACGAAACATCATGTTACTGATTCGTTCACATAACAAATGATCGTATATGGAATATCTTGGAGATGCTTTAGTGCAAGTGCAATATCGACAATCAAACCAAAATAGCCCGGCTGTCTGTATTTGAGACGTTCTATCCTTCGTTATCCGCTGATTCACATTGACAGCATGAGCCGAATCATAGCAGCTTTATGACGCACTGCACTATAAATCCCGTTGGAAATTGTTCTGCGTTTAAAAGCGCGCGCCTGTTTTGTGCGTTTTAAGATAGGGGGCCGCTGTTCCTTCTTACTTGGCTCGGAACGACTGCTCTTTGGAAACTCAATCAACACAGGCTGCATCGTTGCGGCCACTTGCAACGTGAGGATTCAAGATGGCTTTCAGGTTCAACGTCCTTTCCGCCATGACCATGGTGCTCACCGGAATCCCCGGCGTGGCCGCCGCTCAAGCTCCAATCAGTCTTGAGGCAGGCATCAGCCAGAATGCGGGTTCAAACAGCCAGGCCGGAAGCGACGCTCATGCCACCGGCAACAGCAACGCGGATGTCATCAACCAGGCCTCTTCCGCGAATACTGTAAATACGGACATCGGCAACAATGCGACGGCCACGGCGACCAGCAACGGTGTCCTTGATAACAGTATCGACAACAGCCAGGACAGCAGCTCGCATATGATCATCATGGCGATACAGGACTTGTCGACTGTTACGACCAATAGCGGCGTGAGTGTCGAAGGTTCGGCCACGCAGTCAACGCCCGCGATCCGCACGGGCGATAATGTAGTGAGCGGGGCAAGCTTCGCCAACTTCGCCGGTGTCCTGAACAACGGTTGGAACAGCGGCCTCGCTTCCAACGCGCTCGCGGGGACGAACATCGCGGCGCAGGGAAACACGACGGTGGGGCGCGGCAACTGACATGCGTCTGTTCTCCAGCCGCAATAATTTGCTCGCCGCAGCGCTGCTCGGCGGCGGTGTACTTTTACCTCAGCCTGGGCGGGCCGCGGATGGGCCAGATGCGGATAAGACGGCTACAGGCCAGCCGCTGAGTGAAGCGGAATTGGACATTAATCGCGGCGGGCAAACCATCGTTTCCGGCAGTCAGGTGCTCACATCCGTTCTTTCCGGCAACAGCTTGAAAGGCGACTATAGCGCCGGGGCGATTAGTCTGAGCGGCGAGGCATTGTCCAACTTCAACGGCATCGGCAATTTCGCAATCAATACAGGAGCGCAGGTCAGCCTCCAGACGGCGGTGAACCTTACCATCAATGTTCACCCCTAGGCGCCTGTCCCTCTTTGCCGCGGTGTCCAGCCTGCCGATAGCGGCTCCGGTCGTGCAGGCGCAGGTCCGGCTGGACAGCGATGGTGGACGTCCCGCCGTTTCGGTTCTGAGCTGGCGGGACATGCCGTTCCGCAGGGTGGTGCGCCAACGCTACGACTTCAGCTGCGGATCGGCGGCGATAGCGACGCTGCTCAGCTACCATTATGTACGCCCCACGCCTGAGCGAGCGGTTTTCTTGTCCATGTGGGAGGAGGGGGATCAGGCCAAGATTCGCAAGCTTGGCTTTTCCATGCGGGACATGAAGCTTTACCTGGAGAGTATCGGGTTGCGCGCCGAAGGCTTTCGCCTCACGCCGGTTCAGTTGCGGCGATTGGGGCAGCCCGGAATCGTTATTCTGGACATCAAAGGTTACAAGCATTTCGTCGTTGTGAAGGGCGTCCGTGGCGAAGAGGTGCTTGTCGGTGATCCGATGCTGGGGCTGAAAATCTATTCCTTCTCCGACTTCTCCGCGATGTGGAACGGGATATTTCTGGCGGTGCTCTCACCGGCTTCTGCGCATCCCCCGCTCTACAATCTCGCGGCCGAATGGGAGAACCGCCTGCGCGCGCCAGTCAGGGAAGTGGGGCGGCCCGCGGCCATCACCGATCTCCTCCACCGTTTGCCTCCGCTTTATCAAATCAGCTCGTCCATTAACGCGGTCTCGCCATGAGGTGCGTCAGCGGCCTGGCGCTGTTGCTGTTCTGCTGGCCTGCTGGCGTGGAGTCCGCCAATGCGCAGCCGATTGAAGTGCCGGTCGTTCAATTAACGGACGCGCAGTTGGAAGCGCAGCGCGGCGGTTTCGTCATCGGCGGCGTCGATATCCGTTTGGGCGTGGAGATGCGAACCTATGTCGGCGGCAGCCTGGTCCTGCAAACCAATGTCAGCTGGAGCGGCCAGGAAAGGAGTGTCGAGCGTTCGTTCTCCTCGGCGCTGACGACCGCGACCGATGAGACGCTGGCGGCGGCTGGCCTTGGTTCCGGGCTGGAGAAGTATCTCGGTGGCGGCGGTCTCCTTCTCGCCAACCATGGGCAGACCGTTCTACTTCAGCGCGTGGACGGGTCGTTGCAGACGATGATCCTTAATAGCGCCAGCAATGTCGCGTTGCGCCAGGAGATTGACGCCCGGCTGGACCTTGGCGGCTTCGTGCCATTTCAGGCGGGGCTTTTGACGAGCAAGCTTGGTGAGACCCTCGGCGAGATGGTGGGTGCCTATGGACGGTGACCGCATGGTGATCGCCCGTCTGGCCGCAGGTTGCCTGATGCTCTCAGCCGGCGTTTCGCCGCCGCTTGCTCTGGCGCGCGGCGCAAGTCCAATTGAAGCGCAACTCCAGGCCATGCGCCGGGACCTTGACGCGCAGCGAGCGACGATCGAGGCACAGAATGCGCGAATCTCGTTGCAGGATCGTGAGATCGCGCGCTTGCGAGCGGACATGGCGGCCGCCGGGCCTGTCGAAGAGAAGGGCACCTCCGCCAAGGCAACGACCCACGCCGAGGCGAGCGCACCAACGCAGCCTGTCGGCGAAGCGCCCAGCCTGATCTTCACCGAGCCCAAGGTTGAAGCGTTGCCGGAGGAAGCCGGCGTGCTGACACGGGCAGGGCACCTCACATTCGATCCGTCGATCGAATATAGCACCTCTTCAAGCAACCGGCTGGTGTTTCGTGGCATTGAACTGACGCCGGGCATTCAGATCGGACTGATCGAGGCCAATGAAGCGGTCCGCAACAGCATCGTTCCCACCGCGACGCTGCGCTACGGCCTGACGAACCGGATCGAGCTGGAGGCGCGGCTGCCCTATCTCTTCCGGTCTGATCGCGTGGAAGTCGTGCAGCAGCGGGAAAGCAGCATCAGCAGGGTCCTGCATCTGTCGGAACAGCATATCGGCGATGCTGAACTGGCGCTGCGCTATCAGCTCAATCAAGCATCGGGCGATCACCCGATCTGGATCGGAAGCCTTCGCGTCAAGATGCCTACCGGCAAGGGGCCGTTCGACATCGCCTACGACGAATATGGAGTGGCGCAGGGCCTGGCGACGGGCTCCGGTTTCTGGGCGATGCAGCCGGGCCTTAGCTTCCTGCTGCCATCCGACCCGGCAGTGATTTTCGGCGGCGTCAGCTACTTACGCAATTTTTCGGCGGACATCGGCCGGGAGATTGGCGGCGTCGCTGTTGGGCGGGTTGATCCAGGCAATGCGATAAACGCGAATCTGGGTTTTGGCTTCGCCCTTAATCCCCGTTTTTCATTTTCCCTTGGCTATGAGCATAATTATATTTTTCCGACAAAGACGATGATCAATGGCGTGGCGCAGCGATCGCGATCGATCCAGATCGGCGCCTTTTCCTTCGGCATGTCCTACCGGCTAACCGAAAGGCAGATGCTGAACGTCGCGGTTGAAGTTGGCACGACCGACAGCGCGCCTGATGCCAATGTCACGGTCCGCATGCCCTTTTCTGTCCGCTAGGCTGGGCTGGCCCGACCAAGATGGCGAGAATAGCCAGAGCTTATCCGCCATTCAGTCGCGCAGATATGCGTAACCCCGCGTGCAAGGTGCCCCAGGCACAACTGGAACCTCCGCATAGACAGCGTTACAGACCTCTATGCGGCCAAGATCCGGTCTATCTGGCTGAATGCATCCGCGCGATCAACGGGCTCATAGATGAGATCGAAGAGTTCGCTCCGGGAGCGCTTCACCGAAAAGACACCGGAAGAGGCGCAACGATCATCCCGATGAGAGCATAGAAAAAGCCCGCTAAGTCACTGACCTAACGGGCTTTTCCATGGTGGGCGTGGCAAGGATTGAACTTGCGACCCCTGCGATGTCAACACAGTGCTCTACCACTGAGCTACACGCCCACGGGAGTTGGGCCAATAGCGGGGGGCGCGGGGTGGCGCAAGCGGGAAATTGCGTCTTTTTCCTAATCTTCTGGACAGGCGATGTTCTGCCCATATGCTGCGGTGCAAAGGGGGTAGACGCAGCCATGATGCCATCGACCACAGCGCCGATTCAAACCACGCCGCGCCTGCCATTCTATCGCCAGCTTTATGTCCAGGTGCTCGCCGCCATCACCCTGGGCGTGCTGATCGGCCATTTCTTCCCCGGCGTGGGCGTGGCTCTCCAACCGCTGGGCGACGCCTTCATCAAGCTGGTCAAGATGATCATCGCGCCGGTTATCTTCCTCACCATCGTCACCGGCATAGCGGGGATGAAGGAGCTGGGCGCGATCGGCCGGGTCGCGGCAAAGGCCTTCGCCTATTTCCTCACCTTTTCCACCCTGGCGCTGATCGTCGGCCTGCTGGTCGCCAATGTGGTCCAGCCGGGCGCGGGCCTCAATATCGATCCCGCCAGCCTCGACGCGGGCAAGGTCGCCGAATATCAGCAGCAGGCCCATGCCCGCACGCTGACGGCGTTCCTGCTGGACATCATTCCCGGCACGCTGATCTCGGCGGTCGCGGACGGGCATAACATCCTGCAAGTGCTGTTCGTCGCCATCCTGTTCGGGATCGCGCTGATATTGATCGGGGACAAGGCCGATCCGCTGATGCAGCTGCTCGATTCGGCGAGCCACGCTATCTTCAAGCTGGTCTTCATCCTCATGAAAGTCGCGCCGGTCGGGGCCTTGGGAGCGATGGCTTTCACCATCGGCAAATATGGCATTGGCACGCTCGCCAATCTCGCGGGGCTGGTCGTTACCTTCTATTTGACCTCGCTGCTGTTCGTCCTGATCGTGCTGGGCGTGGTCGCGCGCCTGGCGGGTTTCAACATCCTGCACCTGATCCGCTATCTGAAGGCAGAGCTGCTGCTGGTGCTCGGCACATCCTCGTCCGAAGCCGCTTTGCCCAGCCTCATCGAAAAGATGGAGCGCGCCGGGTGCCGCAAGTCCGTGGTCGGGCTGGTCGTGCCCACGGGCTACAGCTTCAACCTCGACGGCACCAACATCTACATGACGCTCGCCGCCCTGTTCATCGCCCAGGCCACCAACGTCGATCTCAGCCTTGGCCAGCAATTGCTGTTGCTGCTGGTGGCGATGCTGTCCAGCAAGGGAGCGGCGGGGGTGACTGGAGCGGGCTTCATCACGCTCGCCGCCACGCTGTCGATCGTGCCGTCGGTTCCGGTCGCTGGCATGACGCTGATCCTGGGCGTCGACCGGTTCATGAGCGAATGCCGCAGCCTCACCAACTTCATCGGCAATGCGGTTGCGACGATCGTGGTGTCAGCCTGGGAGAAGGGGCTGGACCGGGAGCGATTCGACGCCGCCATGGCTGGCCTGGCGCTGGACCCCACGCCCGACATGCAGGAAGTCGTTCCCGATTAGAGTGCGTGGGCAATTCGGATGGTCTGGAATCGACCGCTAGCGGACGTTCCGCTAAACTGAAATACGTCCCATCATGACTGCATTCGCTTTTGTAGGTGCCGCGCTCGCGGAAATTGCTGGTTGCTTCGCCTTCTGGGCTTGGCTCAGGCTTGGAAAGTCGGCCTGGTGGATCGCGCCGGGGATCGCATCGCTTTGTATATTCGCGTATCTATTGACCCTTCCAGATGCAGATCAAGCTGGACGGTCCTATGCCGCTTATGGCGGCGTCTATATTGCTGCGGCGGTGATTTGGCTGTGGATCGCCGAGGGAGCGAAGCCTGACCGTTGGGACCTTCTAGGCGCAACAGTCTGTCTTGTCGGTGCAGCAATCATCTACTTCGGCCCCCGTTCGGCAAATGTCGTCTAACCACCTATCTTCGTCATTCCCGCCTGCGCGGGGACGACGAAATTGTGAACTGGCGGCGCCTGCTAACAACCCATCCAACCTGTTCGGCGCACATTGAACCTGTCTACACCGCCAGCATTTGCCCGATCGGGACAAGGCGCGGCCTGTTCCTGCACGCGCATGCATATGGGGAAGGCCTCAAGACAACCGCTTCATACCTCGGCACCGGGTTGCCCCTGCGCAACAACACGGAGCGCAGCCGCTTCAACCCCTCCGCTGGATCAGCTCAGCCCGCTCATCGTCGCGCTGCCGAATATGCGCTCGATCTCCAGCACCAGGTCACGCAGGTGGAAGGGCTTGGAGAGCACCTTGGCCTGCGGCACGGCCTTGCCCGCCTTCAACGTGACGGCGGCAAAGCCGGTGATAAACATGATCCGCATGTCCGGCGCGACGGATGCGGCGTGCTGCGCCAGTTCGATCCCGTCCATTTCCGGCATGACGATGTCGGTCAGCAGCAGGTCGAAACGGTCGCTGTTGATGTGCGGCACGGCGTCCGCGCCGTTCGCGACGGCCACGACTTCATAGCCGGACCGCTCCAGCGCGCGGGCCAGATAGGCGCGCATGCTGTCATCATCCTCGGCCAGCAAAATTCGAACCATCGCTGCGTCAGTCTCGCCTCTGGCGGCCCACGGCCTGCCTAATACCCATCCGTCACGGATGGCGCTTCCGGCCTATATATGCGACAAGGCGCGGATATTATCCAGCCGGGTAACCATTTTTGCCGCGCGGGTGAAAGGAGACGAGTTGAACTATTCCGCGCCGCGGGCTCCGGCCGAAACCACAGCTGCCTACGACCTTTACCGGCCGGACCGGCCGGTCGCACCGGTCGTCATCTCCGTTCCGCATGCCGGGCGCGACTATGATGGCGCGCTGCTAGGCGCTGCCCGCGTCGAACCGGCCGTGCTGCGGCGACTCGAGGATCGCTGGGCGGATCTTCTCGCTCATCCGCTGATCGGACAGGGGCATGCCGTGATCGTCGCCCGCGCGCCCCGCGCCCTGATCGACCTCAACCGGCATGAGCGGGAGATCGATCCCGCCATGGTGACCGGCATTCCGCGCGACATGCCGCTTCAGACCAGCGCCAAGCTGCGCGGCGGGCTGGGCCTTATCCCGCGCAGGCTGCCGGGTGCTTACGAGCTATGGCGGCGGCCGGTCGATTGGGCGGAGGTCCAGCGGCGGATCGATACCGTCCACCGGCCCTATCATGCCGCGCTGGGATCGCTGATGCGCGCGGCGCGCGAGGAATATGGCCACGCCATCCTCATCGACCTTCACTCCATGCCGCCGC
>NZ_ATHO01000129.1 GCF_000445065.1 Sphingobium quisquiliarum P25
TGAGGATCAGCGTGCAATAGGCACCCCCTTCGTGGGGTGATCGGCGTGCAAAAAGGACCCCTTCATCCCGGGGATTTAGTCGGCCGACTGGTTTTGATCAGTTGGCGAGAACGGGATGTTGATCGTGGAGACAGTGGTTCGGATTCGGCGTGAGCATGCAGCGGGTAAGGCGATCAAGGCGATCGCTCGTGACCTTCGTTTGTCGCGGAAGGTCGTCCGCAAAGCGATCCGGTCGCCGGAGGCGGCGTTCAACTATCAGCGCAAAGTCCAGCCGCTGCCGCGGATCGGTCCTTATCAGGATCGTCTCGATGCGCTGCTTGAGGAGAACGAAGGTCGCGGCCGCCGCGATCGGCTACGGATGACGCGTATCCATGACCTGCTGGTGCGCGAGGGGTTCGATGGATCCTATGATGCGGTGCGCCGCTATGCGGCGCGCTGGCGTGCTGCGCGGCGGAAGGATGCTGGCGAAGGCGCACCGGCGTTCATCCCGATGACCTTCCAGCCGGGTGAGGCCTACCAGTTCGACTGGAGCCACGAGGATGTGGAGATCGCCGGCAAGCCGATGCGGGTGAAGGTGGCGCATATGCGTCTCTGCGACTCGCGCGCACCCTATGTCCGGGCCTATCCGCGCGAGGGCCAGGAGATGCTGTTCGATGCCCATGCCCGGGCGTTCGCGTTCTTCGGCGGTGTGCCGCGACGCGGTATCTACGATAATATGAAGACGGCGGTGACGGCCGTGTTCACCGGCAAGGAGCGTGTGTTCAACCGCCGCTTCCTGATCATGACCGATCATTACATGGTCGAGCCGACCGCCTGCTCGCCGGCGGCGGGATGGGAGAAGGGCCAGGTCGAGCAGCAGGTCCAGACAATCCGAGGCCGCTTCTTCCAGCCGCGGCTCCGGTTCGCCAGCCTGGCCGAGCTCAACGGGTGGCTGGAGGCCGAGTGCCGGCGCTGGGCCGAGCATCATGCCCATCCCGAACGCGGGGATATTACCGTCGCCGAGGCGCTGGATATGGAGCGACCGGCCCTGCAGCCGATCCTGGCACCGTTCGACGGCTTCCATGAGAGCGAGCATGCCGTCACCGGCACCTGCCTCATCAGCTTCGATCGCAACCGCTACTCGGTCATGTCGACGGCCGCACGCCGGACCGTTCAGGTGCGCTCCTATGCCGATCGCATCGTCATACGCTGCGGCGATGCGATCGTCGGGGAGCATGAGCGCCACTTCGGTCGGAACCGCACGATATACGATCCCTGGCATTATCTGCCGGTCCTCGCGCACAAGCCCGGCGCGCTGCGTAACGGCGCACCGTTCCAGGACTGGGATCTGCCGCCCGCCCTGCACCGATTACGGCGAAGGCTCGGCACCGGGGACGAGGCCGATCGCAGGTTCGTGCGGGTCCTCTCGGCGGTGCTCACCGATGGCCTGGAGCCGGTAGAGGCTGCCGTGCGCGAAGCGTTGGCGAACGGAACGGCCAGCGACGAGCTGATCCTCAACATCCTCTCCCGGCGCCGCGAGCCGGCGACACCCCACAGCATCGTCACTTCGGAAGACCGGATGCTGCAGCATCCTCCGCTCGCCGACTGTGCCCGCTATGATCTGCTGCGAGGCTATGATGCAGCGGCATGATATGATCGACACGATGCGCGGCCTCGGACTCAAGGGCATGGCGGCGGCGTTCGACGAGGCGGTCACCACCGGCCTCCAGCGCAAGCGCACCACCATGGAGATACTGACCGACCTGCTCCGTGCTGAGGCGACCCACCGGGATGCAGCCTCCATCCGCTATCGGATGACGGCTGCGAGGCTGCCCGTGGTGAAGGACCTGGAGCGGTTCAGCTTCGAGGGCACACCGATCAATGAGGAGATGATCCGCTCCCTTCACGATGGCTCCTTCCTCCCGCCTCGCCGCAATATCGTGCTGGTCGGCGGCACGGGGACAGGCAAGACCCACCTCGCCATCGCGATCACCGCCAATGTCGTGCGAAGGGGCGCTCGCGCCCGCTACTTCAACACCGTCGATCTGGTGACACGCCTCGAAGAGGAGACCCGGATCGGCAAAGGCGGGACCCTGGCGGCGCAGCTGTCGCGGCTCGACCTGATCGTTCTCGACGAGCTCGGTTATCTGCCGTTCGCCCGCTCGGGAGGGCAGTTGCTGTTCCACCTCATCAGCAAGCTTTATGAGCGGACCAGCGTCATCATCACCACGAACCTCGCCTTCGGCGAATGGCCGACCGTGTTCGGCGATCCCAAGATGACCACGGCGCTGCTCGACCGCGTCACCCACCACTGCGATATCGTCGAGACGGGCAACGACAGCTGGCGCTTCAAAAACCGCAGCTGACAGCCACCTTCGGCGCCTTCAAAAATCTATCTTGCGCTGCGCGCGCCTCCGGTCGGGCTACGCCCGCCCTCCGCCGCACGCAGCGCAAGGCCATCTTCAACAAACCAGCATCATATTATCTGAAAAGGGGGTCCCTCTTCGACGCCGATCGGGGGTCCCTTTTGAACGCCGTTTGACATCATGGCGCGCCAATTGCGAAGAGTTCCCACAGATACGCCACCGCGATATCGGTCTGTGACTTCTTCCGGAGTGAGAAATTTTGTCTCTGGCAATGCTGCCTCCTGCTCGTGGCTGCGCTTCGACGCAGCCTGGTTGATCTTAGGTGATGTATGAGCGCGAGGTTCTTTGTCTGAGTGGAAATCTCACTCAGCATCACCGCTGGGATTGCGGGTTTCCGGCGGCTCACGCTGTTGCACGGAAATGGATGCAGCACAATTTGAAGAGAGGGAAGCCTTGTTCGGCTGGCGAAGGGAAAGAGGTTACCAACGGTTAAGAATCGGTCGGTCCGGCTGAGCAGGAGATACGGTTTCATGCGCACGAGGCTGCGGTAATTTCGGCGTTAGAGATAAGTGAACGCCATCGGTCCGGCTCGCAAAGGCGCACCTTCCGGACGCCGATCAATTGAGCGGTTGTACACGCTGTTTCGGAAAGCGCGTTTTGAGATGACTGGCGGGCACGCAACGTTTTTGATGGCCGCTCAGAAAAGCTGTTCAGCATCCCCGTCTCGCTCAGTACCCCAATTTAGCTTATCGCTTTGCACGATAACCAGCGCCGGAAGCCACTTAGCAAAACGCCCCCAACTGTTCAGACAAGTCGAGCCAGCTCTGTAGCCGCTGGTGTTGAGATATCGCACATCAAGGTGCCCGATAGCTCAACCGACGATCACGATCGAATGGCTGCGCCAAGAAGAGGAAGCCAGTTCGCCGCTCGCCGCACTTCGGGTCCAATTCGGGCTGCTAACGTCGACTTCATAGATGACATTGATTATCTATTATTTATGGCAAAAGAGACAGATGAGACCATTTCCGACCGAATCGCGCGCATTCTCGCGGATCGGATCATATCGGGTGCGATACGGCCCGGCGTTCGGCTGCGGCAGGACCATGTCGCGGCGGAGTTCGGCGCCAGCCACGTGCCGGTGCGCGAGGCCTTTCGCGCACTGCAGAAGCAGGGCTTGGCGGAGAGCGAGCCCTGGCGTGGGTTCCGCGTCACCGAATTCGATATCGCCGAATTGCGCGAGGTCGCCGAGATGCGGGCAAGCCTGGAATCGCTCGCCCTGCGTCATGCCGCGCCAAGCCTGACGCGGACAATTCTCGATGAGGCAGAAGAGGTTACCCGGCATGGCGATCGCGCCGGCAATGTCCGGGACTGGGAGGCCGCGAACCGCAGATTTCATCATCTGATCTTGGCGCCGTGCCACATGCCGCGCCTGCTGCGCACGATCGACGACCTGCAGGCGGCGAGCGCACGCTTCCTGTTTGCCGCGTGGCGCAGCGACTGGGAGGCGCGCACAGACCACGACCACCGTGCCATCCTCGATGCCCTGCGGAAGGGTCAAACCGAGTTTGCCTGTTCAACGCTAGCACGCCATGTCGGCTGGATCGGCAAGCGCAAGCCGACATCAAGAAATGCCGATCTCAGAGAGACTTATGAGATTCCTGGCTGATTATCTATAATCTGTATTGAACGCATGGAGATGTCTCCGGAATTATAGATAGCGTCGAAACCTATCTTCGGAGAACCGCCTCATGGCTTTGCTCACCCCCACCCTGACCCGCCCGGCATCGCTCTGGCGCGGTGCAGCCCTTACGCTCTTCGGCGTTGTGCTGATCACGATCGGCGCCAAGGTGCAGATACCGTTCTGGCCAGTACCGATGACACTGCACACGCTCGCGGTGTTCTTTCTGGCCGCGGCGCTCGGTCCCCGTCTCGGCTTTATGGCCATGGCCGCCTATCTAGCCGCCGGGGCGATGGGCCTTCCGGTATTTTCCGGCTCGCCGGCGCGCGGGATCGGACTTGCCTACATGGCGGGGCCGACCGGCGGCTATCTCATCGGCTACCTGCTCTCGACCCTCGTGATCGACAGGCTGGCCGAAGGGAATGGCCCGATGCGGCTGGCGCTGGCGATGCTCGCCGGTCTCGCCGTGGTCTATGCCTTCGGCCTGGCATGGCTCGCATTGTTCGTGCCGGCCACCGGCCTGATCGCCGCCGGCCTCGCTCCGTTCATCCTCGGCGATCTGATCAAGATCGCGCTGGCGGTCGCCCTGATCACCGGCCTCGGCCGCCTCAAGGGTCGCGCGGCATGACCGGCGCCAAGATCAGAACCGACTGGACCATGGACGAGGCGCGGGCGATCCACGCCCTTCCGTTTCCGGATCTGATCCACCGGGCGCAGACCGTGCATCGGGCCCATTTCGACCCGACCGCGATCGAGACGGCGAGCCTCTTGAGCATCAAGACCGGTGGCTGCCCTGAGGATTGCGGTTACTGCTCGCAATCTGCCCACCACCGGACCGGCGTGAAGGCGACGAAGCTGATGGCGACCGACGATGTTCTGGCAGCCGCACGGCGCGCGAGGGACGCGGGCGCGCAGCGCTTCTGCATGGGCGCTGCTTGGCGCAGCCCCAAGGACCGCGACATGGACAGGCTCTGCGCCATGGTGCAGGGCGTCTCGGAACTCGGGCTCGAAACCTGCATGACGCTCGGCATGCTGAAACCGGATCAGGTGGCGCGGCTGAAGGGGGCCGGACTCGATTTCTACAACCACAATATCGATACCTCGCCGGACTATTACCGCGAGATCGCCACCACGCGGACGATGGCGGATCGTCTGGAGACGGTCGAGCATGTGCGCAAGGGTGGCATCAGGGTCTGTTGCGGCGGGATCGTCGGCATGGGCGAAACGGAAGAGGATCGCATCGCCATGCTGGTGACGCTCGCGACCTTGCCCGCCCATCCCGACAGCGTGCCGGTCAACCTGTGGAACCCGGTCGAGGGCGTGCCGGTGCAGGAAACCGCAAGCCCGGTCGATCCGTTCTCGCTCGTCCGGCTCGTGGCGCTCGCGCGCATCCTGATGCCGGCCTCGGTGGTGCGGCTCTCCGCTGGACGCACGGGAATGAGCGATGAATTGCAGGCGCTCTGCTTCCTTGCCGGCGCGAATTCCATTTTCGTTGGCGATCAGTTGCTGACGACCGGCAACCCCGCGGCCTGGAAGGACCGCGACCTGTTGCAGCGGCTCGGCATGCATGTGGCACCCGCCAGGCCGCAAGGCTCCGCCATGGCGGCCGAGTAGCTCAATCGGGCAGGCTTCGGGCGAGGATATCCACCGCCCGGGCAATCTGCCCTTCGTCGAGCGCCGCATAGCCGAGACGAAGGGCTTGCGGCGCTGCGCGATCAAGGGCGAAACGCGTTCCGGGCAGCAGCGCCAGCCCGGCCGCGCCGGCTCGCTCCGCCCAGGTGTCGGCGGAGACATTCTCGCAGTGCAGCCACAGAGCCAGCCCGCCCGCGGGGCTGTCGAACATGATCCGCCCGCCCAGTTGCACCGACAGAGCCGACGCCAGGACATCGCGCCGGGCCCGATAGATGCGACGGGCCTTTCGCGCATGGCGGCCGAGATCGCCGTCGCGGATCAGGTCCGCCAGCGCGGCCTCGAGCGGCGCGTCGCCCTGCCGGTCGATGGCCGCACGGGCGGCCGCCATGCGGGTAAGCAACGGCTCCGGGGCCATGGCATAGCCGAGACGGATACCGGGCGAGAGCAGTTTGGAGAGCGAGCCCACATAGATCAGCGGCAGGCCTGCCGGGGCCCGGGCCGCAAGCGGCAGGACCGGGCGCCCCTCGAAGCGGTACTCGTGATCGTAGTCATCCTCGATCAGCGTGATGCCGTGACGCTCGACGGTGTCCAGAAGCTGCAGCCGCCGCGCCGCGCCCATGGTGACCGTGGTCGGATATTGGTGATGGGGCGTGACATAGACCGCCACGATGCGCGGATCGCTTTCAATCGCCGCCTCAAGGGCGGCGACCGACAGCCCGCCCGCATCAACGGGAATGCCACGCACGGAAGCGCCCGCGGCCCGGAAGGCCTCCCAGGCCAGCGGGTAGCCGGGTTCCTCCACGGCAATCGCCTGACCGGTCTTCACCGCCGCCCTGGCCGCCAGGAACAGCGCCATCTGGCTGCCGCGCGTGATCAGCAGCCGCGCCGGATCGGCGACCACACCCCGGTCCGTGGCGAGATAGGACGACAGCGCGTGACGCAGGACCGGCGTGCCCCGGGCATCGCCATAATCCGCCCCGCCGCGAAAGGCCGGCGACAGCAATGCCCGGCGGAAGGCGCGCGCCAACGCCTTGTCCGGCACCAGCCGGGGATCGGGCGCGCCGTCGCTGAAGGCGAGACGCGGGCGGACGGTTGCGGGCTCAGGGGGCACGGTCACGGAAACCGGCTCCGCCATGCTTTCGGGCAGATCCTCGGCGACAAAGGTGCCGCGCGCGGGCTCGGCATGGAGCCAGCCTTGCGTCATGAGTTCCTGATAGGCGGCGTCGACCGTGTTGCGGTGAACGCCGAGCTCGCGCGCCAGCGCCCGCGTCCCCGGCAGGCGAACGCCAGGCTTCAGGCGGCCACGCATGATGTCGCGGGTGATCGCTGCGGCGATCGCCAGAAACAGCGGGCCGGCGGGCTCCTTCTCGATATCGAGCGCAAGCGGTTCCGCTGCCATCACAACCGGCCTATTCAAAGTTTCAAAACTGGCTCTTTCTTTTAGGCCGGATATTCGCGAGACACATGGAAAAACGCAAGAGGCCTCCATGTCGAAATCCGCCCTGATCCTGCACCATCTCGCTTTCGAGGACCTTGGCAGCTTTGGCCCGGTGCTTGAGGAAGAAGGCTACCGTCTCAACCATGTCGAAGCTGGCATCGATGCCTTGCCGGATTCGCGCGGCCCCGATCTCGTGGTGGTGCTCGGCGGCCCGATCGGGGTGAATGACGCCGAGGCCTATCCCTGCATGAAGTCAGAGCGCGACTGGCTGGCCCCGCGTCTGGCCGCCCGCCGCCCGACACTCGGCATCTGCCTTGGCGCGCAGCTCATGGCGGCGGCGTTCGGCGCGAGGGTCGCCCCGATGCCCCGCAAGGAAATCGGCTTTTCCGGCCTGGCGCTGACGGAGGCCGGCATCAACAGCCCGCTTCGTCACCTGCGGGATGTGCCCGTTCTCCACTGGCACGGCGAAGCCTTCGATATCCCGGATGGAGCGGATACTCTCGCAGGAACGGCAGCCTGCGCGACGCAGGCCTTTGCCATGGGCCCAACCGTTCTGGGGCTGCAATTCCACCCCGAAGCCGGGGAAATGCCCGCTTTGGAACGCTGGCTCATCGGCCACAGCGTGGAACTGGCTGAAGCCCGCATCGACCCGGCTAGCCTGCGTCGCGACGCCATCGCGCATGGTCCGGCGCTAAGGCATGCTGGCCAATCCATGTTGCGGGCATGGCTGCAGGACTTGCCGGCATGACCGCGATCACCCTTCTGACCGGGCGCGCCAGACCGCTGGCGGGAAGCGACGCGCAAAGCGGCATCATGAAGACGTCGGTGAACGGGCCGCTTCGCCTCGGCCCTGAAGGGTTCGAAGGCGATGAGCAGGCGGACCGACGGGTGCATGGCGGTGTCGAAAAGGCCGTGCATCATTACCCGTTGGATCACTATCAGCTCTGGCTTGAAGAACTCGGCGATCTGCCGGTACTTGGCGCTCCCGGCGGATTTGGCGAGAACATCTCGGCATCCGGCCCCACCGAAAACATTGTCGCAGTGGGAGATGTTTTCCGGCTGGGCACGGCGCTCCTGCAGGTCTCGCAGGGGCGACAGCCCTGCTGGAAACTCAATCATCGTTTCGAGGTGCCTGACATGGCCCGTCGCGTGCAGCAGAGCGGCCGCACCGGCTGGTATTATCGCGTGCTGGAAGACGGACTCGTGAAGACGGGAGATCGGCTTGAACTGGTGGACCGCGTCGCGCCGGACTGGACGCTCCACCGGCTCTGGCATGCGCTTTATGTCGACCGGATGAACCTCAACGAACTGAAGGGCATAGCAGCCCTCGACGTGCTGGCCGAAGGCTGGCGGAAATATGCGGTGCGGCGGCTCGAGAGCGGCCGGGTGGAGGATTGGCGCAACAGACT
Source organism: Sphingobium quisquiliarum P25 (assembly GCF_000445065.1). GTDB lineage: Bacteria > Pseudomonadota > Alphaproteobacteria > Sphingomonadales > Sphingomonadaceae > Sphingobium > Sphingobium quisquiliarum. Next base: position 8,503 of record NZ_ATHO01000129.1, read on the forward strand.
GGACGGCACTCCATGACCTCTCCACCCTTCGTGATATCGATCCAGAGTCAGGTCGTGTTCGGCCATGTCGGCAATTCCGCGGCCGTGTTTCCGATGCTCGCGGCTGGGCTGGAGGTGGCGGCGATCCCGACGGTCATCTTCTCCAACACGCCCGACTATCCGACGTTGCGTGGCCGGGCGCTGCCGCCGGAATTCTTCTCGGACCTGTTGCAGGGTGCACGCGAGCGCGGCCTGCCGGAACGCGCGGATTTCATCCTGACCGGCTATATCGGTTCGCTCGACGTGGCGCTGATGGTCGCGGATTTCTTGGCCGAGGCCAAGGCCATCAATCCGCGCCTCACTTACGTCTGCGACCCCGTGATGGGCGACACAGGCCCCGGCCTCTATGTACCGGAGGCGATCGCCGACGTCATGCGCGACCGTCTGCTGCCGATGGCCGACATCGCCACGCCGAACCCGTTCGAACTGAGCTGGTTGACCGGACAGCCGATCGCGACCATGGCGGACCTCAAAGCCGCACGAGCCTTTCTCCACATCGCGCCGGAAGCCCATCTGATTGCTACGGGGTGCGCGCTCGACGATACGGCCGCCGGCCACATTGAAAGCATCGTTCTCGGAGCCGCCGGCGCAAGCCGTCATCCGGTGGAGCACCTGCCGATCGCGCTTCCAGGAACCGGCGATCTGTTCGCCGGGCTGATCGTCGCGGGGCTCGCGCGCGGATTGCCCTTGACGCAGAGCGTCGAGGCAGCGCAGTGCCTCACATCGCGCGCGCTGGACCACGCCCGTGCCCTCGGCGCCGGCGAAGTGCTGTTGAGCGAACCGGAGTTCCGTCGCGCTCTTCTGACGCTCGGTTTTTGAATGAGGATTATTTCATCTGAACTGAGAAGGCTTCAGCGTTCACTGCGGTATGAGCACTCATCAGGCTCAGCTCTCCATCCTCTGCACAAGACCATGAGAAATACTGCGGATCGGCTGAGATGACTTCAGTTCAGCGCCTCCCGGAGATGCTTATGATTTCGAGCAGGAAACTGGGGATCCTCACGATGAGAGCTTATCGTCTGCTGACCGGCGTTGATGACGCTGCCTTCTGTCACCGCATTACTGAGGCCCTCAACCAGGGCTGGAGCCTGCACGGGAGCCCGGTCCTGACCTACGACAGCGTGCGTCAGGCCGTGATTTGCGGGCAGGCGATTACGAAGGATGTTCCCGACGCCAATTATGAGTCCTCCATGGATCTTTCCCAACAATAAAAGGGCGGCGGAATGACCTCATTCATCACATTGCCGGGTATCGGCGGTTCCGGTGAAACCCACTGGCAAACGCATTGGGAAGCGTCAGATCCTCGCTTTACCCGGTTCCATCCTTCCGACTGGGAGAAGCCTGGACTTGCAGACTGGCAAGACGCGCTGGAACGGCAAATCGACAATTCGCCATCGCCGCCTGTTCTTGTCGCGCATAGTCTGGCCGGCCTGCTCGTCGCGCACGCGGCAGAGATGATCGCGGGGCGGGTTATGGGGGCTTTTCTGGTCGCAGTCCCTGATCCTGCTTCCGCTGCATTCCCGGCAGCAGCGGCCAGCTTCGCAAATCCGCCACGTCATCGTCTGCCGTTCCCGGCCCTCATCGTCGCAAGCGCCAACGATCCCTATGCCGCCCCTGGCTATGTAAAAGAACGCGCCGAGGAATGGGACGCCGGTTTCGTCGAGATCGGCCCGTGCGGTCATATCAACGGCGCAAGCGGCCTCGGTATCTGGGACCAGGGGCGGATGCTCTTCGGTGCATTCTGCGCTGGCCTGAGGTCCTGACATGGATTCCTTTTCCGCCGTTGCCGCCTTTTCGATCGCCGCCGCTCTTTTGACAATTACGCCTGGGCTGGACACGGCCATGGTCTTGCGCACTGCCACCGTTGAGGGCGGCAAGCAGGCCATGCAGGCTGGCGCCGGGGTCGTAACAGGTGTTCTGGCGTGGGGACTGTTGGCTTCGGCGGGTCTCGGAGCCGTTCTCACCGTATCGGAAGTCGGCTACCGGCTTCTTCAATATCTCGGCGCTGGCTACATCATCTGGCTGGGCGCGCGGATGATCCGGAGCGCAATCCGCAAAACCGTCGAGGAGGGAGGGGCGCTTTACAGCGTGCCGGCAGGCAAATCGGCCAATAAAAGTGCCAACTGGTTCTGGCGCGGTCTGATGACCAATCTTCTCAATCCGAAAGTCGGCGTGTTTTACGTCAGCTTCCTGCCGCAGTTCATTCCACAGGATGTCCCGGTTGTCATGTTCAGCATGGCCCTGGCGGCTATTCATGCGCTTATGGGGCTCATCTGGTTCGCGGCCATCACGGCGGCGACGCGGCCATTCACGCGCGTTTTCCATAGTTCACTATTCAAGCGTGGCGTCGATGGAGTGACTGGCTCGGTCCTGATCGCCTTCGGTGTCCGGCTGGCTTTCGAAGAGCGGGGTTGATCAGGTATGGATATGAATACCACGGCCCTTTTGGTCGCCGCCGGTCTTGTTGGCGGAGCCTGCAATGCAGTCGCCGGGGGCGGCACTTTCTTTACTTTTCCGGCGCTCCTTGCGGCTGGCGTTCCTCCGGTCGTCGCCAATGCCACAAGTGCGATTTCGATCTGGCCTGGACATGCGACCAGCCTGTTCGGTTATCGGGAGGAATTGCGCCGGAATGCAGGGCGATTGAAATCCAGCGCGCCTGCTTTCGTTCTCGGTTCCCTTATCGGCGCGGTACTTCTTTCGATCACTGGGAATGCAATATTCCGCCAGCTTATACCATGGCTTTTGCTTGTCGCGACGATCCTGTTCGCACTCGGCCCTAGGCTACGCTCCTGGATAAGAAGGGACCGCCCCGGAATGCTGCCGAGGCCAGTCATCTTTGCGACAGATCTGCTCGTCGCGATCTATGGCGGATATTTCGGTGCGGGCCTCGGTATCCTGCTCATGGCTGTTCTGACGTTGATCGGGCTTAGCGACGTGAACGAGGCCAACGCGGTAAAAAATGCACTGGCAACAATCGTCTCGAGTCTCGCGGTCACAGTTTTCATTGCCACAGGGATCATAGCCTGGGGGCCCGCATTCTCGGTTCTGGTAGGCGCTATTGCGGGCGGCTATCTCGGTGCGCGCTTCGCTCGCTGGATCAATCCGACCATCCTGCGCGGCATCGTCATTGCCGTCGGGTTTGGCCTGACCTGGTTCTATTTCTGAGATGCGGCGGTCAGAGGAACAGAGTGGGGAGCGGCGCGTCTACGGTCTGATACTGGTTGGCGCGGGAACCGTGCTCTGGAGCCTTGCTGGCCTGTTCGTACGCGCAATTGATCTTGGGCTTTGGGATCTGATCCTGTGGCGTTCTCTCTTCGCTTGCCTTTGCCTTGTTGTCATCGCCATCGCAAGGCCGGCGGAAGCGGTGCGTTTCGACTGGCGCTTCTGCCTGGCCGCCTGCTTCTCCGCCACCGCAATGTTCTGCTACGTCGCCGCCCTCACGATGACGACGGTCGCAAACGTTTTGATCATCTACGCGACACTTCCCTTCGTGACAGCCGTATTGGCCTTCGCGGTCGGTCGGGAAGCGGCCTCGCGACGCCTGTTGATGGCGAGCACGGTATCTATGATCGGGATCGTGCTCGTTGCGGGGACGGCACTGGGGGCGAGCGATATCAAGGGTAACTTGCTGGCCTTCGCAATGACGCTGAGCTTTGGGGCGCTTCTCATCGTCACACGCCGTAATCGAGCCCTGAATCTCATTCACGTGAATGCAGCAGGGGCGGCGTTGTGTGCGATTGCGGCATTCCCATTCTCATCCGGCCAGCTTCCGGGGGGCGGTGCGCTCGGATTGATATTCATGCTGGCCTTTCTCACGACCGCGCTCGCATTCCTGTTATTTCTTGCAGGTGGACGCCATGTCGCTTCGTCGGAGTCGGCTTTGATCGCACTTCTGGATGTGGTTCTCGGTCCGCTTTGGGTTTGGTTGGCGTTCGCCGAAGATCCGGGGAAATCGGCGATCGCAGGTGGTCTTATCGTAGTGGCAGCAGTGGTCTGGTATTTCTGGCCGTCCCTGCGCCGGTCTCGATCCTGAAGCGATCGACTATGCGCCTGATCGCGGGAAGCGCCTGCTCAAGATCTTCAGAGGATGGCGCACCGATACAAAGACGGATTCCGGAGCTAATGCCGTTTGCGGAGGTTGAAGACGGCGGCGTAACCAGAATGCCCAAGGCCTTCGCCGCAGTCTCGAGTGCCTCGGCATCGGAATGGCCTAGCGGAACCCACAGATGATAACCGACATGGACAGGTTGGCGTACAGCTTGCCCCAACAAGTCCGTTGCCATCGCACGGCGGCGAATGGCTTCTTCCTGTATAGCCGTGCTGATGGCATCGGCCGTTCCATCGAGGAGCCATTGTTCCATGACCGAGCAACTCAGCGGACTGATCATCAGCCCGCTGGCATGCATCGCGGTTTCCGCGCGGTCCAGCCATGCCGGCGGAACCACGAGACCGCCAATCCGCAAAGCCGGGTTGAGGGTCTTCGAAAGGCTGTTGATATAAAAGACATGCTCAGGCGCAAGGCTTGCGATCGGCGGATAGTCCGGGTCGGGCGCGAGGGCATAAACGTCGTCCTCGATCACGATGATGCCTGACTTGCGGCAGATTAGCGCGATCGCGCTCCTTCTCGCTTTGCTCATCGAACTCGTGGTCGGGTTCTGCATCGTCGGCGTGAGATAGACTGCCGCGTTGCTGCCGCGACTTGTCGCGAGTTCCCGTTCAAGCTGATCCGGCAGCATGCCTTCGTCATCCATAGCAATTGAAGTGAGCTTGACGCCGAGATGGCGCGCAACGTTGATCACACCGGGATAGGTCTGATCCTCCACATAGAGCGTACCGCCGGGACCACAGAGCGTGGAGAGGCTGACGGACAGCGCGTGCTGCGCACCATTGGTCAGAAGCAGGCAGGCAGGGTCGGCGTCCAGACCGAGACGGCGAAACCAGCGCGTCATTTCTTGGCGGAACCTCTGATGCCCGGTTACGGGCGGATAGGTATTGAAAACATCCGCGTCGATACGCCTGGCGATCGCGTTGAGAGATCGGGACAGAAGCCTCTCGCTAATGACGGCGGGCGGCGCGTTGCGCGAAAGATCGATGACGTCGCCTCTGCGGGCTTCGGTAACGGCCACGAACGTGCCCCGTCCCTTTACCGAGCGCAGCAGGCCGCGCCGCTCCAGGATTCCGTAGGCCTTCGTCACCGTGCCAAGGCCGATGCCGAGACGCCAGGCAAGATCGCGGTGAGCCGGAAGCCTGTCTCCAACCTCCAATCGCCCGGCTGCGATGTCCTCCGACACGGCGGCGACGAGCCGATCGCATGGAGAGTCCATGTCACCAGTAAGGCGAGGTTGCCAGGGTGATTGTAGACGCATGTGAGTAGCCCTATAGTGTCATGTTACGCTTTTGCATTTTACGGGAAGTGTAACATGAAATACTATTGGCTATCACGAAAAATCTTTTGCTCCGAGAAGAACGACATGGAGAACGCATCGAAACCCGGCCCTTTTGGCAAGGGTGTCCGCCTATGCGGGACATTGTTGGCGAACCGAGTTCTGAAAGTTATCGATGAGGCTTTGGGTAAGCGGGCCAACGCTCCACTGGGCTCCAATCGCTGGCCCCTTGAGTTCGACGACGGGCTGGATCTCGATCGAAGTGCCGACAACGAAGACTTCATCTGCCGCGCACAACTCCTCCAGCGAGACTTTTCGCTCCTCGAGTTCCAGGCCAGCCTTCTGCGCGAGAGCGAAGACATGGCGTTTGGTGATGCTGTCGAGAAAACAGTCTGCTACCGGGGACACGAGTTTGCGACCCTCGACCAGTATGATGTTCGTCGCGGTCGTTTCGGCAACATCTCCGTCGATGTCGAGCAGCAGGGCATCGTCGAAACCCTCGTCATTTGCGGCATGCCGCGCGAGCGTGCCGATCATGTAGAGGCCGGAACATTTGGAGGCCGTCGGCGCCGTATCGGCACGCGGACGCCTCCAGGAGGAGAGCTGAAGGCGAATACCCGTCGTGCTCCTTCCCTCGGCGGCCGGCGTCGGCCAATCCCAGGCGGCAATCGCAACGTGGATAGTGGCGTTGCGGGCGGCCACCGTCACGCTCTCGCTGCCGCGCCAGGCAATGGGACGGATATAGGCATCCTTCAATTCGTTCGCCCAGAGAACGGCTTCACATGCTTTGACGAGCTCAAGGCTAGAATAGGGAAGCGTGTACCCGACGATCTCGGCAGAACGCTGGAAGCGGGAGAAATGCACGTTGGACAGGAATATACCTCCGTCATAGGCCCGAATTCCTTCGAACACGGCCCCTCCGGCATGCAGCGAATGGGTCATGACATGGAGCCGGGCTTCGTTCCAGGGAACGAGTGCTCCATCGAGCCAGATCAGGCCATCGCGATCATCGAAAGCAAGCACGTCACTCATAGCAATTTGGCCCCTTTGAAAGACACCCCATTGTCACCCAACATCCGTGCCTGGCGAGTGAGCAATCCTCAGAGAAAGCTGAGATTTCGTTGTTCGATGCCAAGTGCAGGAGGAGAACGGCGGCATCCGGAGAGGGCGGAAAATACGAGAGCGAGCGCGCCATGACCGAAACGATGCGATTGTCCGTGCCGCTGAATGCCCTGCGCGCTTTCGAGGCCGCCGCACGCCACATGTCGATCAAGGATGCGGCCGAAGAAATCGGCGTGACGCCCTCCGCCGTCAGTCATCAACTCAGGATCCTCGAGGATCTGCTCGGGGTAGAGTTGATGCGCCGCGTCGGACCGCGCCTTGAACTGACGGAGACCGGACGACTGCTGTCTCCGGATCTCAACGTCGGCTTCACGCGGATCATTCAGGCTGTCGCGACAGTGAAGCAGGAACGGAAGCTTGGTCCCTTGCGCCTGTCCATGCTGCCGACATTCGCGGTTCATTGGCTGTCGCCACGGATGGCGTCCTATCCATTTGCGAGGTCCGGCTTCGAACTTTTGATCTCTACCCCGCCTTATTCACCAAAAGTGTCCTGAAGGGTTGGCGGGAGTGGCGTAAGCCTCTGATCTGAATTAGGAACTGGGTGTCTAAGCCGAACCTGCCGCAGGGCAGAAAATGCCACGGGCCACACCCGCCATGAACGATGATATCGCAAGCTCATTTGGATTCCCAGCAGTCGGCCGCAAGAAAATCACAGCTGCGTTCGACGGTGGCCGGCTTACCTCGGATGGCGGTGTTCTACTGCTTGCACAGGCCGAGCGCGCGATGGGGATTTGCCAGCGCCTGGCGGCTTGTATTGCCGATCCGCGCGATCCAGCGCGGGTGATCCATCGCCTGGATGACATTCTGCGTGCCCGTGTGTTCGCGATTGCGTGCGGCTATGAGGATGCCGATGATCTCGATGCTCTGCGCGACGATCCAGGCTTCCGCCTGGCGCTCGGCAAGCTGCCGGAATCGGGCGCGGGGCTGGCCAGCCAACCGACGATGAGCCGGTGGGAAAATGCACCGACTACGCGCGAACTGGCCAGCATGATGGCCGCGATGATCGACATCTACTGCGCCAGCTATCCCGCCCCTCCGACAGCGGTCACGCTGGATATCGACGACACGTGCGACGTCGTGCATGGCTATCAACAGCTCTCGTTCTGGAACGGGCATCATGGGGAGCGCTGCTTCCTACCGATCCATATCTACGACACCGCGACCGGCAGGCCGGTGGCCATGCTGCTGCGCACAGGCAAGACGCCTTCTGGAAAGGAGGCGGCGGGGCACATCCGACGCCTGGTGCGTCACCTGCGCCGTAATTGGCCCGATACCCACATCACTATCCGCGGCGACGGGCACTATGGTCGACCCGAGGTCATGGCCTACTGCGATGCGGCCCGCGTCGATTACGTGTTCGGCCTGCCCACCAATTCAGCGCTGCGCGCCGATCCCGCCATTGTTGCGGTCGCCGATGCCTGCGCGGTCAAGCGCGCCCAGCGTCAGTGTCCCGTCCTGCGCAACTATGCCGAGACCCGCTATGGGGCAAAGACCTGGAAGTGCCAGCGTCGCGTCGTTGCACGGATCGAGGCCAGCACGCTGGGCATGGACATCCGCTATGTCGTCACCTCGTTGGCAACAGGATCGGCCGAGCACATCTACGACACGCTCTACTGCGCGCGTGGTCAGGCCGAGAACCTGATCAAGCGCCACAAGTCCCAGCTCGCCAGCGACCGAACCTCGTGCCGCTCGGCCAATGCCAATCAGATGCGCCTGATACTGCACACTGCCGCATACTGGCTGCTATGGCGCATCCAGCAGGCGATGCCCAGGACCGCTGCTCTGGCAAGCGCGGAGTTTACCACCTTGCGCCTGCGGCTGCTCAAGGTCGCTGCGCGCGTCGTAGAAAGTGCTAGCCGCATCCGCATTGCCTTCGCTTCCGCCTGTCCGGATGCCGACCTGTTCCGCGCCCTCGTTCTCCGGCTGAAGCCTGCGCCGACGTAGCCCATGCGGCAGCGCCGCAGAACTCCGAGCCCAGCCCTTCAACCCGAAAAGCCCATCAATCCGAATGCGGTGAAACAAACGCCAGCGATGCCGGTCGTCCGCGCAATACAGCCAGCCGCAGCAAATGCCCAGAGCGGACCCGAAACCGAGCGTCGTGAATAAGAGAGG
>NZ_ATHO01000130.1 GCF_000445065.1 Sphingobium quisquiliarum P25
GCTGAACGCACCGCCATGTTGGAGCGGGCGGCCGATGCGATGCAGGCGGAGATGCCGCTGTTGCTGGGGCTGATCGTGCGCGAAGCGGGCAAGTCGCTGCCCAACGCCATCGCGGAAGCGCGCGAGGCGATCGACTTCCTGCGCTATTATGCCGTGCAGGCGCGTGCTTCCTTCGGCCCTGCGCAGACGGCCCTTGGCCCCGTCACCTGCATCAGTCCGTGGAATTTTCCGCTCGCCATCTTTACAGGACAGGTCGCGGCGGCGCTCGCGGCGGGCAATCCGGTGCTGGCCAAGCCTGCCGAGGAAACGCCGCTGATCGCGGCGCAAGCCGTGCGGCTGCTGCATGACGCGGGCGTGCTCGGCGATGCGCTGCAACTGGTCCCCGGCGACGGCAGCATCGGGGCGGCGCTGGTCGATGCGCCGGAAACCGCAGCGGTCATCTTCACCGGATCGACCGAGGTTGCGCGCCTGATCCAGCGCCAGCTTGCGCCGCGCCTTTCGCCATCGGGCGCGCCGATCCCGCTGATCGCGGAGACGGGCGGGCAGAATGCGATGATCGTGGATTCCTCCGCGCTCGCCGAACAGGTGGTGGCGGACGTCGTCGCATCAGCCTTCGACAGCGCGGGCCAGCGCTGTTCGGCGTTGCGGATATTGTGCGTGCAGGAGGAGGTCGCCGACCGGATATTGACCATGTTGAAGGGGGCTATGGCGGAGCTGCGCATCGGCCGCACCGACGCCCTCAACATCGACATAGGCCCCGTCATCACGGCGGAGGCGCGCGACGGCATCGACCGGCATATCGCGGCCATGCGGGCGCTGGGCCGCGCGGTCGAACAAAGCCCGCTGCCGCCGGGAACAGCCCACGGCACCTTCGTGCCCCCCACGATCATAGAGATCGAATCCATCGCCGATGTCCGCCGGGAGGTGTTCGGGCCGGTGCTCCACCTGCTGCGCTTCCGCCGCGAGGGGATGGATGCGCTGGTGGACCAGATCAACGCTACGGGCTACGGGCTGACCTTCGGCCTGCACACGCGGCTGGACGCCACCATCGCCGAAGTCACGGGCCGGGTGAAGGCGGGCAACATTTATGTGAACCGCAACGTCATCGGCGCGGTCGTCGGCGTGCAGCCCTTTGGCGGGCGCGGCCTGTCGGGCACCGGGCCCAAGGCGGGCGGGCCGCTCTACCTTGGCCGCCTTGCTATGCCCGCGCCTGCCTTTCCCATGCGCGCCAGCCAGCCGCCGCCGCTACAGGCGTTCGCGCAGTGGCTGGAGGAGCGGGGGGAAGGCGATGCGGCCGCCTATGCGCGGCGGGCGGGGAGCGCTTCGGCGCTTGGCGTCGAACTGACGCTGCCGGGGCCGGTGGGGGAACGCAATCTTTATGCGCTGCATCCGCGCGGATTGATCCTGCTGCGCCCCTCCACCGGCCAGGGCCTGCTGCGGCAGATGGCGGCGGTTCTGGCGACCGGCAACCGGGGTGTGGTTGAGGGCATGGCCCTGCCATCCGGCCTGCCCGCCCCGGTCGCCGCCTGTTTCCCGTCGCGCCCTGACGGCCCCTATGCCGCCGCGCTTGTCGAAGGGGACGAGGACATGATCACCGCCATGGCGCAGGAACTGGCCGGTGGCGAAGGTCCGATAGTGCCCGTCCATGCCGAAGGGGAGGGTTATTGCCTCGACCGATTGCTGGAGGAGGTTTCCACCTCCATCAACATAGCGGCGGCGGGCGGCAATGCCAGCCTGATGATGATCGGATAGAAGGGGTTCAGCCGCCCAGCTTCGACAGCATGAAGGCCAGCAGGAAACCGCCCACGGTGATGAGGCCGGAAAATTCATGCGTCTCTTCGGTCGCTTCGGGGATCATCGTGTCGACCAGCATCGCCAGGATCGCGCCAGCGGCAACCGCCGTGGTGGCCGCGATCAGGTCGGCGCTCGCGTCCGCCAGAAGGACATAGCCGAGCAGGGCGGCGATGCCGGAAGCAAGCGCGATGCCGCCCCACACGCCGAAGATGTAGAGCGGACCCCGGCCCGCCTTCTTCATGCCCGCCGCGCTCGACAGCCCTTCGGGAACGTTGGACAGGAACACCGCCGCGACCGTCACCGTGCTGACGCCGCCGCCATGCAGCAGGCTGAGGCCGATGACCACCGATTCGGGAATGCCGTCCAGCAGCGCGCCGATGGCGATGGCCGCGCCGGAGCCGCTGTCCGCCGATGCCTGGCTTTGAGCGGGGTTTGATCCCGATCGCTTGCGATGCTTCGCGCCGGAGCGGGAAACGGCGATATTCGCGATCGTGTAGACCAGCGCCCCGGCCAGAAAGCCCGCCGCGGTCGAATCGAAACCGCCCCGCGCATAGGCTTCGTCCATGAGGTCGAAGGCGACGGCGGAAATCAGCACGCCCGATCCCACCGCCATGATCGCGGCGATCAGCCTTTGCGGCAGGCGGGCGGCATAGCCGACACCTGCCCCGATCAGCAGCGCCGATCCGCCGCCGAAACCCCAGAAACCCGCCTCCAAAGGCCCCGCCATAGACGATCTCCCTGGAGGCGAAACGGCACAGGCGGGCAAAAGGATGCAAGGACCGCCCAAACGGCTGCGGGTTGGAGCGGCTGGGCCTAGTCCGTCAGGCCCAGCCTTCACGATATCATCCCCGGCAACCAGCTTGAAACTCTGCGCCGCCGCCGCATTGTGTCCATCCTGTGCGACGAACAGGCCGCCCTCAATCGCAGGTGATAACCGCGTTGCGCAGTTCATACCCGGTGACGAGCGGGTTCCAGGCGAGGGAGGGCGCGTGTTCCAGCGTCAGGCCCGGCACGCGCAGCAGGCGGTCCAGGAACAGGCAGCTTTCCTGCAAGGCCACCTGCGCGCCGGGACAGCGATGCTCGCCATCGCCGAAGGACAGCCCGGCATTGCCATATTTCGCGCTGACCTGCCGTCCCGGCACCACTTTGCACACCCGGTCGCCGAAGGCGGCAGCATCCGTATTCGCCGCGCGCACATCGACCGCGATGGCCGCGCCCGGCTGCGCGGGGGCATCCTGCGGCATGCGGCGGTAGAGATAGCCGACGACCGGCTCCAGTCGCAGCAATTCCTCCAGCAGGGCGATCTGGCCGCCCTCGTCCGCCGTCAGGAAGGCGGTTTTCAGATCCTCCCGCTCCAGCATGTGCCATGCGGCCATGACGATGAACTCGCGCGTGGTCGCCATACCCGCAGCGCCATAGACCAGGCACTCCGTCAATATCTCGCGCCCGTTATAGCCCTGGCCGATCAGGTGGGAGATGACATCGTCCTGCCGCTGCCTCTTGCGCGCCCGGATGGCGGGCCTGACGTCGCGATAATAGAAGGCGAGCACACGAAACTGCGAGCGCAGGAAGAAGGCGAAGGCCGCCAGCTTGCCCCGTGGACGGTGGAAGTCGCCGGTAAAGAACACGTCCAGCCTCCTGGCGAGACCGGCGGGGTCGCTGTTCGTCAGCCCGACGATCTGGCTGGCCACCGCCACCGCCAGTTCCAGGCTCATCTGGTCGAGCCGTGCGCGCCTGTCCCTGCGAAAGCGGGAAATGAGGCCGTCGCTCAGTTCGATCATCAGCTCGCGATAGCGGGAGGTGACGATCTTCGGCGTGAAGAAGCGAGCCGTGGCGCTGCGCTGGACCCGGTGCGCCTCGCCCTCCAGGAACAGGATGGGCTGGCGCGTGGCGCTGCCGATCCGGCCCACCTGCTCGGCGAGGAAACCCGCCTGCCGCGCCTGATCGCTGCGCAGGACGGCGCGGGCTTCGGCGAAATCGCGGGTGCGCAGGTCCGGGTCGACCGTGCCCCCGCCCGCTGAGGCGGCGGCGGACTTGCGGTCATCGCCCTTCTGACCGAAGGGGCAGGCGCTGGGAAGATGGTCTTCCATGGAGCTTCAACCCTGTCGGATGCGGATCAGGCGCAGATTACGCTCGTCGAGGAGCGCGTCAAGGTGGCCGGAGATCGCGCTGTGGAGCGATTTCGAACGTTGCTCATCGCCGCGCATCGTTCCATATGGCGATATGACAATTCCATTACAGCCCGCGCCCGCTCTTTCGAGGATTCAGGAAAACTGGCTCGCCGCCAGGGAACGGCAGTTGCTGAACTGGCTTTGCGCCCGGATGCCGCGCTGGGTCACGCCCGACCTGCTGACGGCGGTGGGCATGGCCGGTGCGTTCATGATCTTCCTTGGCTATGCCGCCAGCAATTTCGGCTCCTCCTGGCTGCTGCTCGCGATTGCGGGCTATGTCGTGCAATGGTTCGGGGATTCGATGGACGGCAGCATCGCGCGCTTCCGCCGGATCGAGCGGCCATCCTACGGCTATTTCATCGACCATAGCTGCGACGGGCTGGCGACGCTGCTGATCCTGATGGGCATCGGGTTCAGTCCGTTCGTGACGATGGACATCGCGATGGTGGCGCTGGCGGGATATCTGCTGCTGTCGATCCACGCCTATCTTTCCGCCCGCGTGCTGGGCGAGTTCAAACTGTCCTACCTTGCCGCGGGGCCGACGGAATTGCGGCTGATGCTGATCGCGCTGACGGCGGCGATGATGGCGCTGGGGAACGGACCGGGATTGTTCGGCAGAATATCGGGCTTCGACATCTTCGTGGGATCGGCGGGGACGATCCTGATCCTGCTGTTCGTCATCCAGACGTTGAGCACCGGGCGGCGGCTCGCGCGGGCGGAACGTCGTGGCGAATGACGATGATCCAGATACTGGTCGATGCCGACGCCTGCCCGGTAAAGGAGGAAATCTATAAGGTCGCCTTTCGCCATGAGGTGCCGGTCATGGTGGTCAGCAACAGCCCGCTTCGCATCCCCACCCACCCGCTGATCAGCCGCACGGTGGTGAGCGACGGCTTCGACGCGGCGGACGACTGGATCGCGGAGAGGGTGACGGCAGGCACGGTCGTCGTGACGGCGGACATTCTGCTGGCGGATCGCTGCCTGAAAATGGGCGGCACGGTGATCGCGCCCAATGGCAAGCCATTCACCAGCGCATCGATCGGCAACGCCATCGCCGTCCGGGCGATCATGGCCGACCTGCGTGCTGGCGGCGACCAGATCGGCGGCCCCGCCGCTTTCAGCAAGGCGGACCGTTCGCGCTTCCTGTCGGCGCTGGACGAAGAACTGGTCCGGCTGATCAACGCCCGGCGCCGCGCGGGTGGCGGCCCGCTTTGACATTCCCGGCCGATGGCTGCACGGGAAAGCCGGTCAGCCGTGCGAGCAACCATGCAGATCCTGAATTTCGACATCGACCTTTTCCTCCGCGACTATTGGCAGAAGAAACCGCTGCTGATCCGCAATCTATGGACGGCATGGGCCAATCCGCTGGAGCCTGACGAGCTTGCGGGACTCGCCTGCGAGGAAGGCGTGGAATCCCGCCTGATCCGGCAGAAGGGCGGCACATGGACGCTGGATCACGGGCCCTTCGCGGCGGAACGGTTCGGCAAGCTGGGCCGCGAGCGCTGGACCTTGCTGGTGCAGGCGGTCGATCATCATGTGCCCGAAGTCGCCGCGCTGATCGATCCGTTCCGTTTCGTGCCCAACTGGCGCATCGACGATGTGATGGTCAGCTATGCCGCCGATCAGGGCGGGGTGGGACCGCATTTCGATCAATATGACGTGTTCCTGCTCCAGGGCTTGGGCAGAAGGTGCTGGCGGGTCGGCCCGCGCTGCGACGAAAACAGCGCGTTGCTGCCGCATGACGACCTTCGCCTGCTCGCGGAGTTCGAGGCGGTGGACGAATGGGTGCTTGAACCGGGCGACATCCTCTATGTCCCGCCCGGCTTCGCCCATGACGGCGTCGCCGTGGGCGATGATTGCATGACCTATTCCATCGGGTTTCGCGCGCCGTCCCGCAGCGAGTTGATCGGCGGCTGGTGCGATCATCTGCTCGACCGGCTGGAGGAAGATGATCGCTATGCCGACCCGGACCTGCGGGCGCAGGACAATCCGGGCGAGATTGCTCCATCCGCTCTGGCCCGCCTGCAAGCCATGATCGCGGACAGGCTGATGGATGCGGACGGCTTTGCCCGCTGGTTCGGCGAATATAATAGCAGCCCCAAATATGCCGAGGCGGACTGGCGGCCCGAACGGCCGGTGACACGGCGGGAGTTGCAAGCCCATCTGGCGGAGGGCGGCGGGCTGCTGCGCAATCCGGCCAGTCGCTTTTCCTTCATCCGGCGGGACGGCGGCAGCCTGTTCCTGTTCGCCGACGGGCAAAGTTTCGAATGCGCCGGGGCAGCCGCCGCCTTTGCGCGGCAGATTTGCGCGAAGGATCATGTCGTGCCGGGCCCGGAAACCGCCGATGATCCTGCCTGGCTGACGCTGATCGCCGCCCTGATCGATCGGGGCAGCGTCGCGCTGGACGGGGATTGACGGCGTGGCGCGGCTGATCCTGTTCAACAAGCCTTATGGCGTGATGTCGCAATTCACCGACGCGCGATCGGAAACAGCCCGGCCGACTTTGTCCGGCTTCATCGATGCGCCCGGCGTCTATCCGGCGGGGCGGCTGGACCTGGACAGCGAAGGGCTGCTCCTGCTCACCGATGACGGCAGGCTGCAATCGCGCATTGCCGATCCCAAATTCAAGATGCCCAAAACCTATCTGGTGCAGGTGGAGGGCGATCCGCAGCAGGCGGCGCTGGACCAGCTACGGCGCGGAGTGCGGTTGAAGGACGGCATGACCCTGCCAGCGGAGGCGCGGCGCATCGACATTCCCGATCTGTGGCCGCGCGACCCGCCGGTGCGATTTCGCAAAAGCGTGCCGGACTGCTGGATTGCGCTGACCATCCGGGAAGGCCGCAACCGGCAGGTGCGCCGCATGACGGCGGCAGTCGGCCATCCGACGCTGCGGCTGGTGCGGTGGCGGATCGGCGAGTGGACGCTGGACGGGCTGCAACCCGGACAATGGCGCGACGCCTGACCAGCCTCAGCGCTGGTCGAAAGAGGTCAGGATGGGGCAGGGCCCCGCAGAGCCGCTGCCGCATTCTTCGGCGAGCCGCCGCAGCGAAGCGCGGGCCTGTTCCAATTCCCTGATCTTCACGTCCAGCGCGGCGATCCGCTCCCTGGCGAGCGCCCGCGCCCGTGCCCGGTCATCAGTGGCGTCCAGCGCCAGCAGTTCCTTGATCTGCTCAAGCGTGAAGCCCGCCGCCTGCGCCGACCGGATGAAGCGCAGCCGCCTGACATCTTCCTCGCCATAACGGCGCACGCCGCCGCCACTGCTCGCGCTTCCGGGCCGCTCCGGCGTCTCCAGCAATCCTCGCCGCTGATAATAGCGCACCGTTTCGACCCCGACGCCAGCGCCCTGCGCCAGACCGGCTATGGTAAGCTGTTTCACCTCTTGACTCCGTACCATGGTACGGACCCTATATGGGTGTCATCTCAGTGCAATCCAGTCGAAAGCCGCTGTCATGACCAGTTCAACCTACCCCCGCCGCGCCACCTTGTACCGGATGGTGATGGACAAGCATGTCTGTCCCTATGGCCTGAAGGCAAAGCATCTTCTGGAGAGCAGGGGCTTCGCGGTCGATGATAAATGGCTGACCTCGCGCGAGGAAACCGACGCGTTCAAGGCGGATCATAATGTCAGAACCACCCCGCAGACCTTCATCGACGGGAAGCGGATCGGCGGCTATGACGACCTGCGCCGCTATTTCGGGATGACCGTCGCTGACCCCGACGCGACGACTTACAAGCCGGTGATCGCCCTGTTCGCTATGACCGCGCTGATGGCGCTGGCGGCCAGCCATGCGGCCTTCGGAACGGCGCTGACGATCCATGCGGCCGAATGGTTCATCGCGTTCAGCATGGCGGTGCTGGCGCTGCTCAAGCTCCAGAATGTCGAAAGCTTTTCGACCATGTTCCTGAACTACGACCTGCTGGCCAGGCGGTGGGTGCCCTATGCCACCATCTATCCCTTCGCCGAAGGACTGGCAGGCGTGCTGATGATCGCTGGCGCGCTCACCTGGCTGTCGGTGCCGATCGCGCTGTTCATCGGAACCGTGGGCGCGGTGTCGGTGATCAAGGCCGTCTATATCGACAAGCGGGAACTGAAATGCGCCTGCGTCGGGGGCTCCAGTAATGTGCCGCTCGGCTTCCTGTCGTTGACCGAAAATCTGATGATGATCGGCATGGCGGTGTGGATGACGGTATCCGCCCTTGGAGTGGGGGCGGGAGGCTGACCGGCCCGTGTCCCCTGCCGTTCAATTTTCAGGCATGGTGCCAGGGCGCAGATAGGGGAACATATGCGCCACATAATCCGGCTTGCCCAGGCTGACGCCTTCGCTGCGCAGGATGGCGTAGGCGATCATTACATGGAAATAGAATTGGGGCAGCGTCCAGTCGCGGGCATATTGTTCCGCCGTCAGGTCGAAGATGATGCCAGCGGGCAGTTCATGCGCGATCGGCTGATCGGGATCGACATCGAGCGCGGTGGGCGACAGGCCGTCGAGCAAGGCCACCGTCTCATCAATACGCGCCTTGGCTTCGGCGAATGATCCGGGACGCTCGCCCGCATTGCGCCCTTCCTCCAGGAGCGTGTTCACCAGCGCAGGCAATTCCTCTCCCTTGAGCCGGTGGACGCCTTCGATGGCCTGCACGCAGGCAAAGCGGATCTGCGTCGCCAAGGGAAACATATCGGGCGCGAGGCGCGAGGACAGCAGCGCTTCCCCCTTCTCCGGGATTTCGGCCTGTGCCTTGTCCAGCCAGCGGGACAGGGCCTGGAGCATCTGCTTGTAGGTCGGGACGAGAAGGCTGGTGAAAGGCATGGCGCTGCTCCCTTTTCCGGTTGTTTCAGCGCGCTTTCGCCCGATCTCCGGCGGATTGCCAGCCTTTTTCGGTGGCCTTATCGCGCTGTCGCTCACGGGAGCCATGGTTGCTAACTTAAGAAAGTGAGTATACTCATTTATATTAATAGAGGAGAGGTTGATGCCGCCATTTCGATTCGCATATTTTGCAGCCGGACCAAGGATGGCCGGTGCCGTCCTGTTGTCCTGCCTTCTGGCGGCGCCGTTCGCACCGGCTCAGGCGGAGGCCGGAAGTGATGCCGCGCGGGGAGGCGGTTTGTTCGCGCAGCGCTGCGCCATGTGCCACAGCGTGAGTGGCAAGGGCGGCAAGGCCGGGCCGGACCTGACGACCGTAGCTGGACGCAAGGCGGCGAGCACGGCCTATGCTTATTCCCCCGCGCTCAAGAAGCTCAACCTTTCCTGGACGGCCGCCAATCTGGACGCCTATCTGGCTGCGCCCGCCAAGGTCGCGCCGGGCAACCGCATGCCGCTGGCCATACCCAAGGCAGACGATCGCCGGGCGATCATCGCCTATCTGGGCAGCAGAAAATAGCAGCGGGCAAGGTCAGCGCCAGCGGATGATGCTGCCCAGCGCATCGCTCTGCGGCAGCCGCATGAACATGGCGGGCGCATCATCGGCGTCAACCGCTTCGGTGACGATGCGGTCGAGCTTTATCCGGCCATTTTCCAGCAGGCGCAGGAAAATGGCGGCGTCCTCCAGGCTGGTGGGCATGGCCGTGCCCTGGAGCCGCCCGGCGCTGTAGGGCCGCACCGGCCAGTCGAGCGGAGAGGTGACTTCGGTCGCGTCCAGCGACCAGGGCCGCGCGTTGAAATAGGCGCCGACGATCGACAGTCCTTCGATCCAGGCGCGGCCGAATATATCAACCTGATGCCCGCCGGGGATCATCGAGGCGGGAATGACACGTCCGCCCCGGCGCGTCAGCGCAAGGGCGGTCTCTATGGTGGAAGGCACGCCGCTGAGGTCAATGGTCGCGGCTGGGCCGCCGCCGGGAAGCGACCGGGCCAATGCGGCGAGTTCGCCGGACTGGTCAGCGCGAAAGCCATGGTCAGCGCCGAGTTCGCGCGCCAGATCGAGCCGTTCCTGCACCACATCGGTGACGATCAGCGGCGCGGCCCCGGCGATCCGCGCAACCTGCGTGGTGACGAGGCCGATCAGGCCCTGACCCAGGATCAGCAGCGGCGACCCTATGTCGAGGGCGGCGAGGCGGATGGTGTAGACGGCCATCGCCCCGATGGTGAAGAAGGCCGCATCTTCCGACGCGACATTGGCGGGAATGCGAAGGGCGAAGCGCTGATCGATGACGGTGGCGCTGGCGTGGCCGCTATGGACGATCACCCTGTCGCCGGGGGCGAAGGCGGTCACGTCCGGTCCTACGGCGGTCACATGCCCGGCCATGCTGTAGCCCGGCTCCACCGGATAGCGGTGGAATTTGGTCAGCAGCGACCTTTCCGTGCCCGCGCTGACGAGGGAGACATCCGCCTCCACCGCGATCTCCCCGGCTACGGGCGGCGCGAGATCGCGTTCCTCCAATATCGCGCTTCCCGGAGCGTCGAAGACGATTGCGCGCGCCATATGCCTCTTTCCCATGACAATCGAAAATCGCCGCACGATGGCTCAGCGACGAGCCGAACCGAAGGCGATAGCGTGGATGCCTGCTATCATCCCGGTCAATGCGGAATCCAACCATGGCGGCGATGACTCCTATTGATGAGATGGCATTGTCCCGCATCGTGCCGCGCCCTAGACCAGCGGCAGGGGCGAAAGGAGAGACGGCATGCGCTTGGCAACCCTGCGGGACGGGACAGCGGATGGCAGGTTGATCCTGGTTTCGCCTGACGGCGGCCATTATGCCTTTGCCCCGGTCGCGACGCTGCAACAGGCCGTGGAAGACTGGGCCAGTGCCGCACCCGCGTTGCGCGCCATATCCGATTTTCCCGCGAAGCTGGACGTGACGCAGCTTGCCGCGCCGCTGCCGCGCGCCTGGCAATGGCTGGACGGGTCGGCTTATGAAAGCCATGGCGACCTGATGCAGAAGGTCTTCAGCATGGACCCCGTGGAGACCGACAGGCCGCTCATGTATCAGGGCGTGTCCGATCGTTTCTATGGTCCCTATGATGATGTGAAATTCCCGGACGAGGAATTGGGCATCGATTTTGAAGGCGAATTCGGCGTCATCGTCGATGCCGTGCCGATGGGCGTGACGCCGCAGCAGGCGATGGAGCATATCCGCCTGATCGTGCAGATCAACGACTGGTCGTTGAGGGCGCTGGCGGGACCGGAAATGAAGACGGGCTTCGGCTGGATACAGGCAAAGCCGCCGTGCAGCATGGCGCCCTTCGCCATCACGCCCGACGAACTGGGCGATGGCTGGCGGAACGGCAGAGTGTGCATCGACCTGCTGGTGGATTGGAATGGCGACAGGTTCGGCGCGGCCAATGGCGAGCCCATGGGCTATGGTTTTCACGAACTGGCCGCCCATGCGGCGCGCACCCGCGATCTGGCGGCGGGCACCGTCATCGGGTCAGGCACCGTGTCCAACGCGAACTTTCGCGAGGTCGGCTCCTCCTGCATTGCGGAGCGGCGGGGCATCGAGATCGTGGACGAAGGCGCGGCGCGCACGCCCTTCATGTCCTTTGGCGATCGCGTGCGGATGGAAGGGCGCGGGCCCGGCGGCCGGCCCCCCTTCGGGATTCTGGAACAGAGGATCGTGAAGGGCTGATCCGCGCCCCGCATATTCTGGAGAAAGGAAGGCTTTCATGGAGACGAGCGATTCCGGGCTGCCCCCGGTTCAGCGGGTGGTTACGGGCCATGATGAAAATGGCCGCGCCACGTTCAAGTCGGAGGATGTGAGCCCGACGCGGATGATCCCCGGCGGCGATGCGGCTTTCCTGCTGCTGTGGACGACCGCGACGGTTCCCGCCGACAATAATGACGAGACGGACGGCCGCGAACGCGACGCCGGGCTGACGCTCAACCAGGGATCGGTGATCAGGATCGTCGACATGCTGCCGGGCAAGGAAAGCCCGATGCACCGCACCAACAGCATCGATTACGGCATCGTCATGAAAGGCGAGATCGAACTGGAACTGGAGGACGGCCGCAAGAAGATGATCAGGGAAGGCGGCATCGTCATCCAGCGCGGCACCAATCACCTTTGGCGCAACATCAGCGACAAGCCATGCCGCATCGCCTTCGTCCTGATCGAAGCGCCCGCCTATGTGCATGATGGCCAGCCCCTGCCCGAACATAAACCGGACTGATCCGCGATGTTCGGCCTGACCGGCAAGCGGGCGATCATCACCGGTTCCACCAGGGGCATCGGCAGGGCGATCGCGCAGGCGCTTGCCGCCGCGGGCGCACGGGTGATCATCTCCAGCGAGGATGGCGAGGATACAGCCCGTGTCGCGGCCGGGCTGGGCCAGACGGGCATTGCGTGCGATGTCTCTGACGACGGGGCGCTGGAGCGGCTGGTGGATGGCGCCCTGGCTGCGCTGGGCGGGATCGACATTTTGGTCTGCAATGCAGGGGTCACCGGGCAGCCCGGTCCCTTCGCAAGCCTGGACATGGCCGATTATGACCGGGTGATGGCGATCAACCTGCGCAGCCAGGTGAAGCTGTGCAACCTTGCCCTGCCGCATATCGCTGAGGCGGGGGGCGGCGCGGCGGTCCTGATTTCCAGCCTGTCGGGGTTGCGCGGCAATGGGGCGATCAACAGCTATGCCCTGACCAAGGCGGCGATCGCGCAACTGGCGCGGAATCTGGCGGTGGAATGGGGGCCAAGGGGCGTGTGCGTCAACGCGGTGTCGCCCGGCTTCATCGCGACCGAACTTTCCAGGCCGCTGATGGATGACGAGGCATTCATGCGGCGGCGCATGGCGATGACGCCGCTACGCCGCCCCGGCCTGCCGGAGGAGGTCGCGGGCGCGGTGCATTTCCTGGTGTCCGCTGCGGGCGCATTCGTCACCGGCCATAATCTGGTGGTGGACGGCGGCACGCTGATCAGCGACGGGACTTGATGCTCGCTTCGTTTCGCGGGATCAGCGACATTGCTGGCTATTATCAGCAAAGTTGATTCCTGTTCCAGCGCCGCCTGAACTAAATCTCAGCGGAGGAGGGCGAAGAATGATCTACGAAGTCGCGAGCCTGACGATCGATCCGGCCAAGGCACAGGCATTCGAAAAGGCCGTGGCGCAGGCCGCTCCCTTGTTCCGGGATGCCCAGGGTTGCCGCAGCATGTCGCTGGAGCGCGTGATCGAGAATCCCGCCCGCTATCAACTCGTAGTGGGCTGGGACAGGCTGGAGGATCATATGGAGCATTTTCGCGCCTCCCCGGCCTTTCAGCAATGGCGTGCGCTTGCCGGACCCTTTTTTGCGGCGCCGCCAGAGGTGGTTCACACGGCGCGCGCGGCCGATTTCTTTTGACGGGGGCCATCATGTCAGCCCAGCCGTCCGGGTCCGGCCCTGTCCCCTCGCTCGATCTCGATCCTTTTGACGAGGCGTTCCTGGCGGACCCCTACCCCCATCATCACGCCCTGCGCGATGCCGGTCCGCTGCTGTGGCTGGAACGGCTGCAATGCTATGCGATGGCGCGCTATGACGATGTGTCGGCGGCGTTGCGCGACCATCAGCGTTTTTGTTCGGGGCGCGGGGTCGGCCTGACCGATTTCGCGCGCGAGGAGCCATGGCGTCCCCCCTCGCTGCTGCTGGAAGCGGACCCGCCGCTGCACGATCGCACGCGGACGCTCATGAACCGCATCGTGTCGCTGCCTGCCCTGCGCGCGCTGCGCCCGGTCTGGGCGGAGCGGGCCGGGGAACTGGCCGAACGGCTGGTGGCGATGCGCCGCTTCGATGCCGTGCGGGATCTGGGCGAAGTCTATCCGATGATGGTCTTCCCGGACACGATCGGCCTGCGCAGGGAAGGGCGGGAGCATCTGCTGACCTACGCCGGGACGACATTCAACGCCTTCGGTCCGCGCAACGCTGTGCTTGCCCGATCGATGGAACAGGCGGCCGATGCTATCGAGTGGGTGGCCGCATCGTGCAAGCGCGAGAATCTGTCGCCCGGCGGGTGGGGCATGGCGGTCTATGAAGCGGCCGACAGGGGAGAATGCACGCCGGACGAGGCCGAGCGGCTGGTGCGGTCCTTCCTGTCGGCTGGCGTCGACACGACCGTGAACGGGCTGGCGCAGATGATGCTGGCCTTTGCGAGTTTCCCCGGTGAGTGGACGGCCCTGCGCCATCGCCCCGCCTTGCTGCGGCGCGTGCTGGACGAAAGCCTGCGCTGGGATGGGACCGTGCAGACATTTTTTCGCACCGCTGCTTGCGATGTCCCGGTTGGAGATATGGTGATCCCGGAAGGGTCGAAGCTGCTGCTGTTCCTGGCGGCCGCCAATCGCGACCCGCGCAAATGGGAAGCGCCGGACCGTTTCGACATCAGCCGCCAGACGAGCGGGCATGTCGGCTTCGGCTTCGGCATCCATCAATGCCTGGGGCAAATGGTGGCGCGCATGGAAGCCGACCTGATGCTGGAGGCGCTGCTGCCCCGCATCGCTTCGATCAGGCTGGCGGGACCAGTGGAGCGGCGGATCAACAACACGCTCCATGCGCTGGCCAGCGTCCCGGTGGAAATCGAACCGGCCTGAATGACGGTCAGGCCGCGCAGCCGGAGGCGTCAATATTCCTCCGCCAGCCTGTGGAGCGCGCCCGACAGCAGCGCGCCTGCGTCTTCGGCGGGGCCGCCGGACAATTGGATCCGCCCGATTGCAAGGCTGGTGACGACGACATGCTTGCAGCGATCGAAGCGGCGGTCCTCATAGGCCTGCAACCCTTCCGTCACATGCGATGCGCGGGCCAGTTCCTCCACCAGCACCAGCGCGCTTTCCACCGCCATGCCCGCGCCGGAGGCAAGGTGCGGCGTCGTGGCGTGCACCGCGTCGCCCAGCAGGACGATATGGCCCTTATACCAGGGCCGGGGCTGCAAGGCGGCGGCGAGCGGGCGGTAGTTCACCCAGTCGCTGTCCGTCATATGGTCGCGTATCCAACCGGCATTGCCGCCGAAATCGGCGAGCTTTTCACGCAGTTCCGACCGGACTTCATCATCGCCCAGGATGCGGTCGCCATATTCGTGCGGCGGCAGCAAATAGAGATAGCAGGAGTCGGGTGCGCAACAGGTGATCCCCACCGGATAGCGATGCCCGAAGTAAAATTCGCCGCGCTCCACATCGGGCGGCCGCTTCATCGATACCCGGAACGCGCCCTGGCCGGTGGGCGCTGCTTCGCCCATATGCGGAAAGGCGATGCGGCGCACGCCGGAATAGATGCTGTCCGCCCCCACGATAAGGTCGAAGCGCTCGCTGTAACCGTCGCTGAAGACCGCCTCTGTTCCGTCCTGCCACTCTTTCAGTTCCATGACGGTCATGCCCAGGCGAACCGTGACCCCCAGCTCGCGTACCCGGCTTTGCATGATATGGTGTAGGACGGGGCGCATGATCCCGCCGGTCGCGGGCAGGCCTTCTTCCAGCACCGGCTCGTCGAGATCGTGCAGCAACAGGCCGTCATAGCGGAAGATGCGCGAACCATTGGTGATAGCGCCTTTCTCCCTGATTTGTTCGAGAAGGCCAAGCCGCCGGTACGCGCGCAGTGTCGGCCCGGTGATCGTGATGCCCGCGCCATAGACCCGCCAGTTGGGATCGATGTCGATCAAGGTCACGTCCGCCTGCGCTTCGCCAAAGCGGATCGCGGCGGCCATCCCGCCGATGCCGCCACCCACTATGAGGATGCGCCGTCCTGCCAGATCCATGATATCCTCTCCCGTCCGTTGCTCGTGGCTAGAACCGGGGATGGGGGCTGAAAAACGATTTGGCTCGATAGCTTATATTGGGGGTCTGGATAGCTGCGGCGGGATCAAAGGACATCGCGGCTCGGCAATCCGCGTCTTAATCCTCCGGCAATTCGCGCCGGGCGGCGATGAATTCTTCCCGATGTTCCGCGATCCAATTGATCAAGCGGTCGGATTGCGCATTCAGCCGCTGGCCAAGTGGCGACAGCGAATATTCGACATGCGGCGGCATGACGCACTGCACGTTCCGGTCGACAAGCCCGTCCCGCTCCAGCGATCGCAGGCGCAGCGTCAGCATGCGTTGCGATATGGGGCGCTCATCCTTGCCCAGGCGCCAGATAAGGCGCTGCAATTCGGAATAGCGCAGCGGCGCGGCGGCGTTCAGCACCAGCAGGATCAGCTTGGTCCAGCGGTCGCCCAGCAGCGCGCACATATGGCGGATGGGCGCGCCGCGATCGCCCCCGTTCACCTCGATGGTTTCCGCCAGCCTGCAAAGCGCGTCCAGCCTTTTGCCGCTTAGCGCGGGAAATTCTTCAGGCGGGATCAGGCTGCCGGCATCATGCTCTGAAATCATGGGGCGATGATAAACAGGCGCGCGGGCTCCGCAAAGGGGGACGGGCAGGAACATTCATGTGCCTAATTCATCGCGGTTCCGCATGCCGGTATGACCGGGCCAACATATCGCGGAGAGGATGCGGAAATGGCCGATTACGACATCATATTCATTGGTGCGGGGCACAACGGGCTGACCGCCGCCTGCTACATGGCGAAAGCGGGCAAGAAGGTCCTGCTGCTGGAAGCAAAGGATCATGTGGGCGGCGGCGTCGTCACCACGGAACTGACCTTGCCCGGCTATTATCATGATGAGCATTCGACCGCTCACCAGTTGATCCTGGGCAATCCCATGATCACGCAGGACGAGCTGGGCCTGATGAGCAAGTTCGGCCTTGAATATCGCTATGCCGACGTCGCTCTGGCGGCGATCTTCATCGATCAGACGTCGATCAGCGTCTACAAGGACCTGGACCGCACCTGCCAAAGCATAGCGGAAACTTGCGGGGATGAAGATGCGGAGGCCTATCGCGCCTTTGCCAAGGCGTCCATGGCGATGCTGCCGATGTTCGTGAACGGCCTCTATTCGCCGCCATTGCCGATGGGCGCGTTCATGGCGATGCTGGACCAGAGCGAAGAAGGCCGTGACCTGTTCAACGCCATGCAGCGCAGCACGCTGGATATCGTATGCCAGCGCTTCCAGAGCGATAAGCTGCGCCTGTTGCTGGCGCGCTTCATCACTGAAAATCTCCAGATGCCCGATGAACTGGGCACCGGCATGGGCGCGGTGCTGTGGCCGGGGCTGGTTCACACCTTCGGCCTCGCGCAGCCGGTGGGCGGCAGCGGCAAGCTGACCGACGCGATGGTCCGCGCGCTCGCCAGTTTCGGCGCGGAGATACGCTGCAACGCGCAGGTGTCGCGGATACATTCCTCAGGCGGACGGGCGACGGGGGTCGAACTGGCTGATGGCGGCGTCATCACGGCCAGGGATGGGGTCGTGGCGGGGCTTCACCCGGCGGTATTGCGCCGCTTCGTGGAAGGCGTGCCCGAACCCGTCCTGCAACGCGGCGAGCGGGTCACCCAGGCGGCCTTTTCCGTGCAGGTCAGCCATTATGCCTTGAAAGAACCGGCCCGGTTCATCGCCGGAGGCGACGCGCAGAAAGGCGTGCTGCTGGAAATGATCGACACGGTCAAGCTCAGCGAACTGCTCGATGATTTCGACCAGTTGCGCAGGGGGCGGATGTCGGCACGGCGGCTTGCCGGTGGCGGCGACATGGCGATCAACGATCCCACTCGCGCCCCGGCAGGGGGCGGCATCTTCTACGGCGTGCAGTTCGCGCCCTACGAACTGGAAGGCCATGATGCTTCCTATTGGGATGAAGTCAAGGAAGCGGAAGCGGACAAGACGCTGGCGCATTATCAGAAGTTCATTTCCAACCTGACCAGCGACAATATATTGAAGCGCGTCGTGCATTCGCCTCTGGATATGGAGCGGCATTCGCCCAACAGCTTCCTTCGCGGCGACATCCATGGTTGCGCGCCCTATTTCTACCAGACCATGGCGCATCGCCCGACCGCCGATTATGGCAATATCGCCGTGCCGGGGGTGGAGGGGCTCTATCTGGTGGGCCCGTTCATGCATCCGGGCGGAGGCGTGTTCGGCGGAGGCCGCGCGGCCGCGATCAGGATGATGGACGACCTGCGCATGGACTTCGAGCGGCTGATCGGCTGACGGGGAAATATTCCCGGCAAAGTTGGCGCCGGGTGGAGCGGTCATCCCGCTGCATGGATAGAACACATCCAATCTGCCGATTTTGCCGATAAGCCCTCACAGGTTAGTTTTTCCAGATGGACCCCGCGCCAATGCGGGGCGGCAAACAGGCGGCACATAGGGCGGCACAGACCCGGCGCCAGCCATTTGCTGAAAACAATGAAAGGGGAGGGTTATGCGTAACTGGCTGTTCAGTGCGACCGCAATGGCGGCGATCTCTGCGGTTTTGCCCGTCTGGGCGCAGGCGCAGGAGGGCGCTCCCGCAGCGCAATCCGATGCACGATCGCAGGGTGGCCTGGCGGACATCGTCGTCACGGCCCAGCGCAGGGCGGAAAGCGCGCAGAAGGCCGCGATCGCGATCGATGCGGTCAGCGCGGACACGCTGCTGGATCGTGGCATATTGAAGGCGGAAGATATTACGAAGACCGCACCCTCCATCTCCATCACCAACGGCGGTGGCACATCGACGTCCATCTTTATTCGCGGCGTTGGAAACATCACCGTGGCCAGCTATTTCGATCCGGCGGTAACGCCCAACTATGACGGCGTGGTTCTGGGCCGCGCGGCGGGGGCTTTCGGCGCGGCCTTCTACGATCTGGAACGCGTCGAAGTGTTGAAGGGGCCGCAGGGCATTCTCTATGGCCGGAACGCCACGGGCGGCGCGATCAACGTCATTCCCGCAAAGCCGGTGCTGGGCGAATTCAGTGGTGGCTTCAATCTGTCCTACGGCAATTATGATGCGGTGGCGGTGGACGCGCATGTCAATGCCGGGATGGGCGAAAATGCCGCGCTGCGCATTGCTGCTTCGCGCCAGCGGCGTGACGGTTTCAACCGCGACGGCACGGACGACCTGGACCGCAGCGCCCTACGCGGACAGCTGCTATTTGAGCCCAGCAGCGACCTTTCCATACGTCTGGCGGCCGATTATACCAAGATCGGCGGGGTAGGGCCGGGCGGCAACTATTACGGGGCCTACACGCCGGATGGTACGGGCGGCTATGTTTTCAGCCTGTCGGGTATCGACCCGTCGGAAGGTTTCCTCACGCCTTTGTCCAATGCCTATCGGCAGACGCTGCTTGTCGCGCCGGGTTTCGGCTTTGCCGATCCGTTGAACCAATATCCATCCCTGGACGCCAGCTATTGGGGCGTGAATGGCGAGATCAACTGGAAGACCAGCATTGGCACCGTGACCGTCATCCCGGCCTACCGGCATTCCAAGGCGCTCAGCTACTTCAATGGTCCAGCTTTCAATACAGGATATTATGACGAAAAGACCAGTCAGAAGAGTCTGGAAGCGCGGCTGGCTGGCAGCAGCGGACCTATCGACTACATAGTCGGCACCTTCTATTTCAACGAGGAGATCAAGGGCAATGATGAGTTCAACCAGGAATTTATCCTGCCGATCCAGATTTTCACCCAGAAGACGGAGAGCCTGGCGGCGTTCGGCCAGCTGACCGGCCATGTCAGCGATCGTTTCCGTCTGGTCGGCGGGCTGCGGTATACGCATGACAAGAAGGAAATGGACGGCTTCATCAGCAACTTCATCGTCAGTTGCGGACCCGGTCTGGCGCCGCCTGCCTCCTTCGCCGCGGGCTGCGCCGCGCCTGGCGCGCTGCCGCATCTGCCCAACTACACTTCGCGCGCCGATGTCGTGAACTGGCTCGTGAGCAACGGCTGGATCGCACCGGGCTCCACGTCTCAGCCCAACCCGCAATTCTTTCCGCTGCTGAACGGACTGGGCGCCGTGATCAACACATTGAGCCCGACAGTCGGCGATCTGACCTTTTCCCGCGTGACCTGGAAGGCTTCGGCCGAGTTCGACCTTGGCCCCAGCAGCCTGCTCTATGCGACGGTGGAAAGCGGCTATCGCGCGGGCGGGTTGCAGCAGACGGACGGACGTCCGGTCTACCGGCCGGAATATATCACCGCCTACACCATCGGATCGAAGAACCGCTTCTTCAACAACAAGGTCCAGCTGAATATCGAAGGATTTTACTGGAAGTATAAGGATCAGCAGATTAATTACTTCACCGTCGATCCCAGCGGAACCTTGATCAACTCCACGGAAAATGCCGGTAGGGCAACAGTCAAGGGTATCGACGTCGACCTGATGGCCCGGCCGATGCGATATACGACGTTGACGGCCAAGGTTCAGTATCTGAAGGCGACCTATAAGGAACTGCACCTCTATACCGCCGCGCCGTTCGACAATTTCAACTGTCCCTTCACACTGACGGGGCAGGTTGCAGGCGGCGCGCCGGTGAAGGACTTCGACTGTTCCGGCCGTCCGCTGCTCAACGCGCCTGAATGGACGATCAACCTAGGCGGTGAGCAGGTGGTGCCGCTGAGTTCCGCGCTTGAACTGGCGGGTCAGGTCAATAGCGCTTACCGCAGTGCGGCCTATGGTGGTTTCGAATTCCTCGATTTCGAAAAGATCAGCGGCTATTGGCAGACGGACATTGCGCTGACCTTGCGGGATAGCGATAGGTCCTGGGCGCTCACCGCCTTCCTCAACAATTTGGAAGACAAGCGCCGCGTGATCTATCCGCAGCTCTCGCCATTTGGCGCGGCCGTCTACCATTATGGCGCGCCGCAGACTTATGGCGTGCGCTTCTCCGCCGACTTTTGACGGCGAAGAGAGGGGGAGGCAAGGCAGGACCGCGTGAGCGGCCCTGTCTTGCTTGGTTTGCGGCAACCTGAATATGTGCGGCGGTAATGGAGAAACATCGCATGCCCATCATCATTACCGGCGCCGGCGGATTTGTCGGCCGCCATCTTGTGGCGAAGCTCGTCGGCGCGGGGAAGGATGTCGTGGCGATGGACAGCTCGGTCCACGGCATAGCGGCAGGCGCGCGGATCGTGGCGGGTGATATCTGCGCGCCGGAGGTGAGGGGCGAAGCGTTGCGCGACGGATGCAGCGCGCTGGTGCATCTCGCGACGGTGCCCGGCGGCGCGGCAGAGGCTGATCCGGCCGCATCCCGCCGCGTCAACATAGATGCGATGTATGATCTGCTGCTGGAAGCCGCCGCCGCCGCCGGGAAGCGGCCGCGCGTCGTCTATGCCAGTTCGATCGCCGTGCTGGGCGACCCGCTGCCGGAAGCAGGGGTGGACGACACGACGCCGCTCGCGCCACGGATGATCTATGGCGGCCACAAGGCGATGATGGAAGATGCCGTTGCCATGATGCATCATCGCGGCGAAGTGGAAGGCGTAACCCTGCGTTTGCCGGGCATTCTCGCTCGCCCAAAGGGTCCCAGCGGCATGAAATCCGCCTTCATGAGCGACCTGTTCCATGCAATGCGCGCCGGGGAGCCCTTCATCTGTCCGGTCTCGCCCGAAGCGGCCATATGGGCTCAGTCGGTCGATCGCTGTGCGGATAATTTCATCCATGCTCTGACCATGGACGCCGGTCTGCTTCCACCCACACGGGCAGTGACCTTGCCAGCCCTGCGCGTCTCGATCGGTGCGCTGGCGGAGGAGATTGCGCGCCAGTGCGGCGTATCGGCGGCGCTGGTGCGCTACAGCCCCGACGAAGCGCTGGAGGCGGGGTTCGGCCGCCAGCCGCCCCTCGCGACGCCAGCGGCGGACCGGGCGGGCTTTGCGCATGACGGCAGTGTTGCTACACTTGTCAAAAATGCGCTGGCGGTCATCGCGGGCGGATGAGGAGATGGAGCGATGCGGTTCGAACGGCTGGACCTTAACCTGCTCGTAGCGCTGGATGCGCTGCTGTCCGAACGCAGCGTCAGCCTGGCTGCCGATCGCATATTCCTGTCGCAATCGGCCACATCTTCGGCGCTAGGACGCCTGCGCGACTATTTCGGTGACGAGCTGCTGGTCATGAAGGGGCGGCAGATGGTGCTGACCGCGCGCGCCGAAAGCCTGGTGGAGCCGGTGCGCGCGGTTCTGGAGCAGATCCGCACCTCGATCGCCATACCGCCGCCGTTCGATCCTGCGACATCCGATCGCACGATCCGCATCGTCGCGTCGGATTATGTGACCGATGTGCTGCTGGCGTCGGCCATTTCCGAAATTCAGAGCGGCGCGCCCAACATGAGGTTCGAGGTGATACCGATAGAAGACAGCATGATCGAAAATCTGGAGCGCGGTTTCGTCGACCTGCTGATCACCATCGACTACGGCATTTCGCCCGATCACCCCAGCCAGATCCTGTTCGAGGACGATTATGTGGTGATCGGCTGGGCTGACAACCCGGCGATGGCGGAGCCCATGACGCTCGACCGTTATCTGGATCTGGGGCATGTCACCGCCCGGTTCGGCCGGGGCAGGGTGTCCGCCTTCGAAGACTGGTTCGTGCGCCGCCAGAAACGGCAGCGCCGGATAGAGATTGTCGCGCCCAATTTCATGACGCAGGCCGGGTTCATCCTGGGCACGAACAGGATCGGGACGGTTCAGCGGCGGCTGGCGGTGCGAATGGCGGAGTATCTGCCGATCGTGATGCGGGAACTGCCGCTGCAAATCCCGCCCATCCGGGAAGCGATCCAGTGGCATATTTCAAGCAACAATGATCCGGCGATCCGCTGGGTCGTGGAACGGCTGGCCGCCTATGTGCATCAGCCAGGAATGCTGGCTGGCGATGTCATCATGCTGGATGAAGCGCGGCTGGGCGGCATGTCTCGCGAAGAGTTGACTGCCGGTTTCACGGATCATGCGAAAAGCCCGCGCAGGCAATCGAACTGATGGCGCTTGTTCCGGGGGAAATCAGTCCGCTTCCTCCCGCCATAAGGCGCGCGCCTCTTCTATCACCGTCTGATGATGCGTGGTCCAGTCGATCATCATGTGGATGTGCGATGCCAGTTCCCGGCCCAGCGGCGTCAGCGCATAGCTGACCTTGGGCGGCACGTCACCGCTGATGCTGCGGCTGACAAGGCCGTTGCGCTCCAGCTGCCGCAGTTTCAAGGTCATGATCCGCTGGGAAATGCTCCCTTCCGGGCTGAGCCGCGTCAGCAGCCGCCGCAGTTCGGCATGGCGGAAATCATCGATCCAAAGCAGCAGGACGATAAGGTTGGTCCAGCGGTCGCCCAGCAGCGCGAAGATCGTGCGGACCGGCCCGTCGCGGCTGCTGCCGTGCCGCGCCATCTCCGCTTCCAGCGCGTCGATCCTTTCGCTCGTGGAAGCTTCCGCCCGGCCATCCTGCGGCATATCCTCATCCTTGATAACGGTACATAAAAGTGCCCTCTTCCGATTGATCCCGCTTTGGGCGGATAATGCAAGACGCAAGGCGGATATCAATAATTATCCCCGGCGCGGATCAGTCAAGGCGGAGGATGGGATGTTTCTGAAGAACTGCTGGTATCTTGCGGCGTGGGCGGATGAACTGCAACCAGGGGCGATGCTGGCCCGGCAGATCGCGGGAGAGCATGTCCTGTTCATGAGAGGCGAAGATGACGGCGTTTCCGCACTTGCCGATCTTTGCCCGCACCGCTTCGTTCCGCTGTCCATGGGCCGCTATGAAGAAGGGCGGGTGACATGCGCCTATCACGGGTTGCGGTTCGACGGGCACGGGAAATGCATCCACAATCCGCATGGTCCCATCAGCGCGGCGCTGAGCGTCAGATCCTATCCCTTTGTCGAGCGGCATGCCGCGCTGTGGCTGTGGCTGGGCGAGGCGGAACTGGCGGACCCGGCGCTGATCACCGACCTGACCTTCATCGACGAGACAGCGCCTGAGGCGCGGGTTAAGGGACGGCTCCATTCGCAGGCTGATTACCGCGTGATGGTCGACAACATCATGGACCTGACCCATGCCGATTATCTGCACGCATCGACGCTGGGCGGCGGCATCAACACGATCGCGAAGGCGGATGTGGAACAGGATGGCGGCGCCATCACCATCACCTGGACGGCGGAGGATGAAGTGGTGCCGCCGATGATGCGCGGCTTTACGGGTCATGCGGATGGCGTGGGCGACTTTCTGAACCGCATCGCCTGGCACGCGCCGTCGATCATGGTGCAGGATGTGAATGTCGGCAGCACGGGGAGCCTTAAAAGCGGCCGCTGGAACCAGACGGCGCGGGGCTGCCACGTCATGACCCCGGAAACCGAAACATCGACCCATTATTTCTTCATGAACTGCAACAGCAGCACCAAGGCGCATCCAGAAACAGCGCCGATGGTCCGCGCCGCGCTGGTCGATGCTTTCTCGAACGAGGACGCGCCCATTTCCATCGCCCAGACCCAGCGCATCGCCGGGCGGGATTTCTGGTCGCTGCGGCCCGCCATGCTGCCGTCGGACAAGGGCGCGGTGCTGGTGCGCCGGGCGCTTGACCGGATGATCGCCGATGAGGCGCAACGCCTGGTTGCTGCCTGACCGGGCGTGAAAGCTATTTGCGCTGCCGATAGCCAAGCGCCATGAAATGCGTTTTATCTCGCCCGTCCGGCAATCCATAATCCGCGCAGGAAGAGGGAGCCGGTATGACGATTTTGGGTGTTGAAAGCGCGGTATTTGGCGTTGCCGATCTGGCTGAGCATGTCCGGTTCTGGAAGGATTTCGGACTGTCCCTGCATCATGAAGGGGCGGATGAGGCGGTGTTTCAGGTAGCGTCGGGCTCGCGGGTCGTGCTTTACCGCCATGGGGACCCCCGGTTGCCCGCGCCCGATCCCTTTCCCGGCGACGGCCTCAAGGAAACCGTCTGGGGCGTTCTGAACGCGCAGGAGCTTGACCGGATCGCCGCCAGCCTCGCCACGGAGGTCGAGGTGCGGCGTGATGCTGACGGGACGGTGCGGTGCGTCTGCCCCGACGGCCAGCCGATCGCCCTGCGGGTGTGGGCGAAACGGCAGGTCGTAAGTCACGCCAGCCCCGTGAACACGCCCGGTTCCTATCCGCGCTTCAACCAGCACCGCATCTGGCGTACACGCGCCATTCCCAAGACGATAAACCATGTCGTCTTCTTTTCGGCCGACTATGTCGGCAGCTTCGAATTTTACGAACGCCATCTGGGCTTTCGCTATATCGATCACAGCAAAGGCACGGGAATCTTCGCCCGCGCGCCGGGAACGTTCGAGCATCATTCGATCTTCTGGGTCAATTGCGACCTGCCCATCGCACCGGATCATTTCAAGTTCATGCACATCGCATTCGGGTGCGACGACATTGACGAAGTCATGCTGGGGGCGAATATACTGGCGGACAAGGGCTGGAAGAATGCCAGCATGAACAGTTCCGGCGGCATTTCGCGGCACCGCATCTCATCCGCCATTTATTATTATTGCGACATGCCCGGCAAGGCGGGCGAGGCGGAATATCATGCGGATACGGATTATCTGGACGACAACTGGATTCCGCGCGCCTGGGACTTTCGTTTCGGATCGCTTTTATGGGCGCATAATGCGCCGCCGATCTTCCGTGGGGACAATGTTCCCTGGGACATGACGTTCGACGCCGATCGCGCAAGCTTCGAACCTTATCGCAAGACGAAGCCGGGCAAGCGTCCGGTCACGGGAAAGCTGGCGGAGATTACAGAGGATGACGAGCACGCCCTTTAATGGGCGTGCCATCACCGCGCGGCGTTTCCAGATCGGGCAGGCTGACGCCTCAGCCCATTTCCGCGAAGGTTTCCGCGCACCAGTCGGCGATATAGTCACGCATCACCGTGCCATTGTCGGCGCCGCAATGTTCGACCTCGAAATCGGCCCTGGTGAAGATGCGCAGGTGGCGTTTGACTGAATTGACCGCCTGATCGAAGCTGCGATGGGCGTTGTGGACCGGTATCTGCCGGTCATTTTCGCCATGGGTGACGAGGAAGGGCATCTTCATCTTCTCGATCTGGCCGTCCAGCGTGATGTTCGCGCAATAAGACATGAAGTCGTCCAGATTGTCCTTGCCCCAGACCCACATCACATGGTCCCAATAATGCGGCACGGGATTTTCCCCTTCGGATGCCAGCCGCTCCTTCTGCCGCTCGCCCCAGACATGGTTCGCGCCCATGACGGCGCACAGGGCGTAACGCGGCTCGTTGGCCGCCACGCGCGGCGCATAATAGCCGCCGAGCGACAGGCCGAACATGCCGATCTTGGTTGGGATGACGTCGCTGCGGCCCATCAGATATTCAAGCGCGGGCGTGCCCCAGCGTTCGGCATCGTAGACGGCCGCCAGATTGCGCTGCCGCAGCGCCTGCCCTGTCCCCGGCTGGTCCACGAACAGCGTGTTGATGCCCCGTTCCAGATTCACTGCGCCGTGACCGGCGAGGTTGACCTGTTCCTTCATAGAATCGAGGCCGTTGCATGACACAAGCGCGGGACGCGGCGTGCCTGATCCGTCATGAACGAAGATCGCCGGGAAGCTCGTGCCGCTTTCATAGGGGATTTCGACGAAATCCACATGCAGCCCGCGCAGTGCCACCCCCTTGCGATAAAGATCGAGGCCCTTCTGGTAGGCGGCCCACCGGGGCGCATAGTCGCGGCTCTGCATCCGCTCCGCCGCCAGATAATAGCCAGCAGCGCGAAGATATTTGGTGCCCGCCGAAAGCAGATAGCCTTTTTCCTCGTCGGCCGCGGCATTGGCAGCGACCTGGTCCGCCACCCTGATCCAGCTGTCGAACAGCAGGGCCGTGCCCGCATCCGATCCCTGCCGGGCGGCTTCCATGACAGGCCGGTTGGCTGCGTCGATCTCCCCATGATTGCCGCCCGCGACGAGCGCGAGGTTGGTGGCGAGGTTCCAGACATAATTACCGGGGAAGGGTTCGAACATATCCGCTCCTGTGCAGCGCGCGGCATCCGCCACGAACGGACCGCGCATCCAGCATCTAGAAGCGCCGCACCTGCCACCGATCAAATCCAAATTTTCGCTGGAAGCTATCCATGGGCCGCATGCCCCCTCTTCCCGCTGCGATCGAAGGCACATTCATGTGCCTACTTTACCCCTTCCGCCTCGCCCCGCAGAGTGGATGCGAAGCGGCGCTGACCGCGCGGAAAGGCATGAGCAACCTCGCGAAGGTCTGCGGCAATGCAGGAGGAGGACCGCCTTGGCTGGCAAGGAACAGGCGAACGAGATGCTGATACTGGACGGTCAGGGCAAGGAACTGATGAACGTCCGCAAGGTGGAGCGTGACGGCAATGACCTGGTCGTCACCGGCAAGATCATGGGCGCTATGCCAATGAAGGCCCGCCTCACCCCGGCTCAGGCCCGGGCAGGGCTGAAGATGCTTGATTGGAGGACAATCCTGTTCCTGCTAACCCTGCTATTCCGCAAGGGATAGGGCGGCAGTTCCCTGGCGGCTCATCGCTACTTCTTGGCAAAGTCCGGGTTGTTGCGGCTGAGATAAGCGCCCAGGGCCGCAAGATCGGCATCGCTGATCTCCGTCTTGCGATAGGGGGCCATGATCGACACGCCATTGCGCACGAAATAGGCCACCGTTTCCGGCGTCAGGTCCTTCCTTTCGGCGAGAAGGGCGGGCAGTTCGCCCCTATATTTGACCTGCAATGCTTCGGTGCCTGTGCGCCACGGGTGGCCGGGATTGCCAATGCCAGGGCCGTGGCACGACGCGCAATGATATTCGAACAGTGCGTGTCCGCGCTCGACCGCATTGGCGGTTCGCTTACTCGAATGCGCTGCGCCAGCGCCGATGGAAAGGAGGCATGCTGCGCCCAGAAGAAGCATCTTTTTCATGGGCTCAGGCTCCCTTCCGGTAGGTGCGGGGCCAGAAGCCGCCCCGGCCGGGCGCGATGATGCCCCTGGGATCGACCGCATCCTTGAGCGTTTCGCAGAAGGTCCGCAGGATATTGTTGTTGAAATTATAGGTGCTCATCACCTGATCCTGGAAGGCGGGCGGAGTGCGATATTCGCCATAGCCATGCTGAGCCCCCAGGGTGATCAGCTTTTCCATGGTTTCACGCGACAATTTATTGACCTCAGGGTTGGAGCGGGATGTCGGCATGCCGGTGGCGAGGACGAAGGCACGAAAATTCCAGGTGAAGGGCGCGGAGAAGGGGCCATATGCCATGGGATAATCCACCTTCATGTCGCGCATGCCTTCGGTGAAGATACGCTGCGCCCTCAACAGTTCTTCGCCGCTCCGCGCGAAAGTCGGGGAAAAGAGAAGGTGACCGTCGGCCGGTTCCGGGTTGGTCCGGTTGCGGGCGCTCAAGGTGAAGACATTCATGTTGGGCACGCCCACCAGCACCTTATGCTTGACCGCATCTTCCTGTTCGGCGGTCAGCGGGAAGCGCAGGCTTTCATAATCTTCGAACCTGACGCCCGGTATTGCCTTTTGGAACCGTGACTTCGCATATTGCCATTTTGCTTCGTTGACGGCTTCCGGCCCATAGAAGCTGACGCCCAATTCCCATGGCGCGACGCCCTTTTCCGCCGCATAGCGATTGATGGCGTTGCCGTTCCAGACATCAGGTGCAAGGCCGATGGCGCGCAATGCCGGGTCCTGAAACTGAGCGGAGAACATGGGCGATTCATAAAGCGCCATGCCGATCATGCCCTGGTCTTCCAGCTCGTTGGCGACATCGACAAGGGGGATGATGTCTTCACGCCGGGGAGGATAGATCTTCTTGTGCAGGAAATGTTCGGGCTCCGGCATCAGATGGAAACCCATCTTGGTGACGATGCCGAAGCCCGCCTGCGAAAAGAGGCCATCGACATAGGGGCCGAAATTGCTGCGGAAATCGCCCCATGCATTCGATCCCGGCATCGCACCCATGCCGGTGCGCATGACCTCTCCGTTGGGCAGAACCACCTCCATGCCGCAATGGGACCAGAAATGGTCGCGATAAAGATACCAGGTGTGGCCGACGCCGCGATCCAGCGCATTGCCCATCACGCCGCCCCACCCCGGATCGGGAACGTCTATCCACACCTTGAGCTTGCGCTCCTTGATATAGTCATACAGATCGAAATAGGAGACGCCGGGTTCGACGATTGCGTAATTGCGCTTGTCGTTGACCTCGATGATCTTGTTCATGCGCTTGAGGTCGACGACGACGCTGCCGGACATGGTTGGCGCCGACCCGCCATAACCCAGATTCTTGCCGGTGGAGATGGGGTAGAGCGGGATGCCGAATTGATTGGCGATCCGTACGACCGCCTGCACTTCCTCCACGGATGCGGGCGCTACGGCGGCGCTGGGCATGCGCTCCTCCGGCTCATTCCAGTAGGGCGAATAGGCGTCGCGATAGAGGCCCGCGTCCTCGTCGCTGCTGAACACCCATTGCGCGCCCACCGCATTGCGGAAGGCGGTGAGGGCGGATTGCCACTGGGTCGGAGTGACATCGGACGGTGTCGTCATCGGGGATTCCGTTAAAAGGAGGAAAAGGTCAGGCGCGCCGGACTGGCGCGATCACCCATGTGGCGAGCGGATCGCCGGTCTGTCCGGCGGCACGGGCGGGCGCGGCATGGGTGCAATCCCGCCAGGCGGGGCGGGACGCGACGGCAAACCCGGCCGCCTGACGCCCATAGCTTGCTCCGCCGGCGTCAGGCAGGCCGGTCATTGCGGCAGGGATGCCAGCGGCAGCGATATGGCGGCAGTTTCCGCCCTGATCCTCGAAATGCTCGATGCGCAGCATGACGCGCATCCCAAGGTCCCACGCCATCCGCTCAAGGCAGAAAAGCGCGCCCACATGCGTCAGACCGGCTATCGCCTGCGGCCGTTCGCGAAGAGTGGGAGCCAGCGTCCTGCGCCAGAGGCGCGACATATCGTTGGCGAAGCCGAACGTGCGCAGGCCATGGGCAGCCGCTTCATCGCCAAAGTCACGTGCGGCGGAAAAGCGGCTGTCATAGAGGGCGATCTTCACCTGCTGTTCGGCCGGGAGATCACCCGCCAAAGCCGGTTCGATACCCAGTTCCCGCGCAGCGATGGCGGCCGCCGCTGAGTATAGAAAGCTGCGCCGAGTCACCATCGCTCTCTCCATATTTATGAGTGCACTCATTTTTAATGAGGGGCGTGGCGGAGTCAAGCCCGTTGACCCTGCGCCGCCATGATGGTTAGCCACAACAAGGATCGGGCCGGGACACAGGTGAAGCAGGAGAATGACGGTAGCGGGCAAATCCCTCAGCCGCCGCGAGCGCAACAAGCAGGAGAAGCTGGAACGCATCATCGCGGCGTCGCGCAAGCTGTTCCACAGCCATGGCTTTGAGGAGACCACGACCGCCCAGATCGCGCGAGAGGCGGGTGTCGCGGAAGGAACGCTGTTCCTCTATGCCGCGAAGAAGGAAGACCTGCTCATCCTGGCGTTCGTTGAGG
This sequence comes from Sphingobium quisquiliarum P25, assembly GCF_000445065.1. Taxonomy (GTDB): domain Bacteria; phylum Pseudomonadota; class Alphaproteobacteria; order Sphingomonadales; family Sphingomonadaceae; genus Sphingobium; species Sphingobium quisquiliarum. The sequence goes on from NZ_ATHO01000130.1 coordinate 30,178, forward strand.
AGATGAAGGAGGTCGTGATGGCGGCTTTCGAGACCATCGACCAAAGCGCGCCGCTGATCGAGCAGTTTCTGTCCTTCTTCCAGAAAATATTCGCCTACCATCATGCCGATCGGAAATTGGCGAAGGCGGTCCTGCGGGAAGTGGGATTTTACCGTGAACCGGGCTTGGGCGCGCAGGTCGAGAACATACCGATCGCATATTGCCTGACATTGATTGTGGAGAGAGCGAAAAAGCAGGGCCTGATCGATCCCGGCCTGCCAACGATGAACGCCGCGATGATGGCCTTCTCAGCCTATTGGTATTATCTGCGCGACTGGGTGAATGAGCGGATATCGGCCCAGGACTTCGCATCCGGGCTGCGCGATGGATTGAACATCCTCCACACCGGCCTGCAACCGGCTGCTGCCCGGCAGGACGGCCGGGACGGATCATGACTGCGCCGGCCAGGGAGCAGGCAGGAAAGCGGGGCAGCGCCAAGCGGGAAGCCGCGGAAGCCCGCAAGGCTGCGCTGCTGGAGGCGGCGCGCGCTTTGCTGGAAAAGGAAGGCTTCCACGATGTCAGCCTCAACGAAATATTGCGCCACGCAGGAGGATCGAAAGCCACGGTGGTCAAATATTTCGGTAACCGCAATGGCCTGCTCGCCGAGGCGCTGGCGTCTGGCGCACGGCAGAGAATGGTCGAACTGTTCGAAGAGGCGCGTTCCGCGGACCCTTCATCCTTGCGCACGGGATTGGAGCAGGCGCTTTCCGGCCTTCTGCGCTTCTATCTGCAACCTGAAGTCCTTCGCACCTACCGCGCCGTTTCAGCGGGCGCGGGTTATCCACCGGAACTGGCGCGGGCATTTTACGCCAATGGCCATGGCGTCATCGTCGATGAGCTGGTCCGTTTCCTTGAGCCGTGGCGGGGCAAGGGCCTGAGGCGCGACATCGACCTGCCCACCGCAGTCAGCCGGTTGACGCATATGCTGCGCAGCAATCTCTTCGAACGCGCATTGTACGGCATCCTCCCCGATCCGCCCTCCGACGAGGAGATAAAGGAGGAAGCGGTACAGACCGCCCGCCTCTTCCTGGATGGCGCCATGGATTGACCGGCTCTCCAATGATGTGTACCGATAGTACACATAAAGGTTGGGAGAGCGGTTATGACATTCTTGCGTAACATCTGGTATGTTGCCTGCTGGGATCATGAAATTGCCGAAGGAGCGCTGCTGGGCAGGCGGCTGCTGGACGAGGCGGTGGTGTTGTACCGCGACGCGGCGGGCAAGCCCGTAGCGCTGCGTGACCTTTGCCCACACCGGCTGGCGCCGCTCAGTTTTGGCAGGATCGTGGATGGTAGCCTGCGCTGCGGCTATCATGGTCTGGGCTTCGATGCGCAGGGGCAATGCGTCCATAATCCCTTTGGGCCGCCGTCCCGCACCATGAAGGTGCAAAGCTATCCCGTGGTGGAACGTCACAGCGCGATCTGGATCTGGATGGGAGATGCGCAGGCGGCGGACCCGGCGCTGATCCCCGACTTCGGCTTCAACGACCCGGACGCGTTCTTCGTCGGCAAAGGCTATATCGGGGTCAAGGCAGGCTATGAGCTGGAGATCGAGAATATCCTTGACCTCAGCCATATCGAATTTTTGCACCCGGACACGCTGGGCAGCGACCAGGTGTCACAGGGCGAATATGCCTGTCAGGTGGAGGGCGATGTCGTCTGGTCGAACCGCACCGTCCATGGCGAAATCATGAACGAGCGCCTGTCCGCCCGCATGGGGGTGGAGCCGGGCCAGCCAGCGGACCGCTGGATTCATGTCCGCTGGACGATGCCCGCCAACATGGCGATCTTCGCAGGCGCAGTGCCATCAGGGCGGCCGCAGAAGGAAGGCCGCGAAACCCCGACGGCCCATTTGTTCACGCCTGAAAGCGCGGGCAGCACGCATTATTTCTACTCCATCTCCTTCCCGCGCGCGATGGGCGACTACGGCGCGCAGCTTGCCCGTGAGCAGGTCGAATTTCTTTCGGTTCCCTTCGCCACGGAAGATCTGCCGATGTTGCAGGCGCAGCAGGCCAATCTGGGCAGCGGCGGATTGCGCGACGCGCGGATCGGCTGGCTGCCCGGCGACGCCGCGGGAGCGAGGGCGCGCAAGATATTGTACGAACGGATTGATGCGGAGCGCCGCCTTGCCTCGCCAATCGAGGCCGCCGCAGAAGCACCGGCCGCCTGACCGCACCCGATCACATCTCCAGCAGCTGGTGCCGGTTGCGATAGGCGCTGGGCGTCATGCCGAAGTGACGCTTGAAGGCCAGGTTGAAGGAAAAGGGCGTGGCATAGCCGAATTCGTCCGCCAGGCTTTTGACCCGCGCACCTGCGGAGAGCCGGGCGGCGGCCGCTTCCATGCGCAGCCTTTGAAGATGCTGGTGCGGCGTCACGTCCATCAGTTCGCGGAACCGGGCGCAAAAGCCGGATCGCGAAAGGCCGCTGATGCGGGCAAGCCCGGGGAGGGTCCATCTTTCCCCCGGCCTGTCGTGCATCGCCGCCAGCGCCGTACCGATGGCGGGGTCCACCAGCGCGCGCAGCCATCCCGCCACCTGTTCAGGACGGGTCAGCAATTCGGATCGCACGATCTGCATGAACAGCAGATCGGCGATCCGGCTCGACACGACGGCATAGCCGCCCCTTTGGCTCTCCGCCTCCGCGATCAGGAACTGCATCAACTGTTGCAGCCAGGGCCCTATCTGCGTGTCCGCCGCGCGCAGATGGATGAGGCGGGGCAGGGCCAGCAGCAGCGGATGAGGCGTGTTTTCATCCAGTTCGAAAACCAGAGACAATAGGGTGGTTCGCGGCCCGTCGCCGGGGATGGAAATAGAAAGCGGATGGTCCAGCCATTCGCCCGGCGTCCAGCGCACGCCTTTGCTGCGCGCGACGACTTCGCGGATCGTCAGCGTTCCTTCGGTCTTCGGCGTGCAGGACAAGATGTGCCGGTCCCAGCGGGGGAACATCACCAGATCGCCCGGTACAAGCCGCAGGGGCGGCTCTCCCATACGGTCGAGCCACGCTTCGCCGGACACGATATAATGGGTTGGCGCGCCGGAGTGCGCCGTTTCGAAATCCACGCTCCATGGCGCGGCGAAGTCCAGCATCGCGAGCAGCGATCCGCGCAAATGGGTGTCGGCCAGCGCTTTGCTGAGATGATCCACGGCCACTCCTCTCCCGCTGGACGATTATAGCCTTGTTTCGGACGATGCAGCGGTTTTTCAGCTATTTTCATTTTGTATGATGCGGCGGAAACGACAAATCAACCGGAGAGGGAGCGCCATGATCATCAACGGCATCGACATGCAGCCAGGAAATGCGCCTTATCCCCGCAACCATTGGTATGTCGCCGCCTTTTCCAACGAAGTCACGCGCGAGCCGATGCATCGCCAATTGTTCGGCGATCCTGTCGTGCTGTACCGTACGGAGGACGGGGAGCCGGTTGCGCTGTTCGACCGCTGTCCGCACCGGGGCATGCGGCTGTCGATGGGCGGCACGTTGATCGGCGACAATATCCAATGTTCCTATCATGGTATTCAGTTCGGCAAGAATGGACGGTCCTGCCTGATCCCGTCCGGCGGCGCAGTCAGTTCCGCGCTGTCCGTGCATCGTTACCCGCTCAAGGAAATCGGCGGATGGATATGGGCCTGGGCAGGGGACCCCGCGGCGATGGACGAAAGACTGATCCCGGATCATGAGGAACTGGGCCTCACTGCAAAGGGATTTTATTCCTATTATGGCGTGAAGCTCGAAGCCAATTCCAACTACCTCTTCTCTCTGGAAAATCTGGTCGATGCCACGCACATCACCTATTTGCATCATGGCCTGATCGATTCCGGCAATGTCGCCTCTCATCCCTTCGTCTGCGAAGTCGATGGATCGCGCGTGTCGATGATCCGCGAGTTCAAGGATGAGATTATCGCTCCAATGGTGGCAAAGACCATGCACCTCCAGACGGAAAGGGCGGACAGGACGCTGGAATTGACCAGCTATGCCCCCAATCTGTGCGTCGTGCGCACCCGCTTCATCGAAACGGGGGAAGGCGGCACACGGCGCGACAACAGGCTGATCTTCGGCATCACGCCCGTCAGCCGGACCAAATGCTATCAATTTGTCTGTGTCGCGAACGACTATGAAAACAGGCATGAGACGCTGTTCGACGATCTGCGCTTCCTGCTGATGGAGGATGTGGTCGCGCTGGACGATATTCAGCGGCTCTATGACGAACTTGGGCCGGAGCGCGCGCCTGAAGTGTCCATTCGCGCTGACGAGGGGCAGATCAGGACGCGGCGCATCATTGCCGCCCAGGTCGCCGCCGAACGGGCAGGTGCGGCCATCGCCGCCGAGTAAGCCGCTTCACCAGGGAGACGGGAAGCAATGACGAGCGGATGGGATGCGGGCAGGCGCCTGTTGGTGATCGGCGCGGGCATATCGGGCCTGACGGCCGCGGCGGCGGCCGGTCAGCGGGGCTGGCAGGTGGATGTCGTCGAACGCAAGCCGCAGGTGGAGGATGGCGGCGGAGTCGGCCTGACGCTGGTCGGCAATGCAATGCGCGCGCTCGCCAGCATCGGCGTGGCGGAACAATGTGTCGCGGCCGGGATGCCTGCCGACATCATGCGCATGATGCATGCGGACGGGTCTTTCATGCTGGACAATCCCCTGCCGCGTATCGGCGGCCCTGAATGGCCGGGGGGAACGGGCATCCGCAGAGCCGATTTCCACGCCATCCTCGTCGAAGCCGCAAGGCAGGTGGCGCGCATCCGCTGCGCAACGACGATGGAAAGCTGGGAAGACAGAGGCGACAAGGTGGACGTCCGGTTCAACAACGGTTCCCGTCAAGACTATGAACTGATCGTCGCTGCGGACGGTCTCTACTCGGCCACGCGTAGGGCGCTGATGCCGGAACTTGAGCCAAAGCTCACCGGACAGGCCTGCTGGCGCGTGCCGGTGCGCCGTCCGGCTGAGGTGCGCTGTACCCACCTTTTCCTGGGCGGCCGCCATGGCGCGGTCGGCATATGCCCGGTGTCCGAAGATCAGGCCTATCTCTACATCGTGCAATCCGATGACGGCGGCTGGCGGGATCCGGCGGCGCTGGACCGGCAGATGCGCGAGGAACTTGACGGCTATGGCGGGCTGGTGGCCGAACTGGCCGCACAGATCGTCAGCCCTGCCGATGTGAGCTTTCGCCCGCTGGAATGGCTGATTGCGCCGAAGCCATGGGGACGCGGCCGGCTGGTGATGATCGGCGATGCCGTGCATGCGAACCCGCCTGTGCTGGCGCAGGGCGCGGCGATGGGGATCGAGGACGCCGTCGTCCTTGCCGAAGAGTTGGACGGCGCGCAGGGAGGCATTGAAAGCGCACTCGCCCGTTTCATTACCCGTCGCTACGGCCGCGCCAGCCATGTGGTGGAGGCAAGCTGCCAGCTCGCTCGGCTCGAAACCGACGCGCATGAGGAGGTCGATGTAGCGGCGGTGATGCGGAGCAGCGCGGCGCGTCTGGCCGAACCCGTTTGACCGTGGGAAGAGCTCATGACAGTCGCTGGCAGATGAGATGACGGAGTGCGGCCAGTCTTCGGCGGTCCGGGGGCGCCATCATCAGTGTTCACCTGCGGCCAATGTCCATTCTCCCCTTTTCGACAGGTGAATTCATCCGTTCGACTGGCGGGATGCACCGTTAAACCGAAATATATTGTCAGCACGGAAATGCTCAGCTTGGGAAAAGGCAGGGGGGGCAACTGATTGGGAGAATTTGATGTCGCAGCCTTTAAATAAAATAGTCCCTGCATTCGTGATACTGGCCGGTTCTCTGGGCCTGACGGGCTGCGCGACCAAGGGCTTCGTGCGTGAGCAGGTCGCCACGGTGAACCAGCGGGTCGATGCCCTCGACGCCCGGTTGCAGGCGACGGACGGCACGGCGAAACAGGCCTTGGCGGAGGCGCAGTCCGCATCCGCCCAGGCGCAGAATAACGGCCAGCGTCTGGATCAGATCAACGCCCGCGTGGATAGCGTGGAACAGAGGATGCAGGAAAACCGGCGCAAGCGCGCCCGTAACTGACAGCCATCATCCTTCGCTGCCGGTCGTGCAGCGGATATGGACCGGCGCTTTATCAGGCGCCGGTTATTTTCGAGTGAATCCCTGATGAAAATGATCCTTGCGGCGCTGGCTTCATTGGCGCTTTGTGGCGCCATGCCCGCGCTGGCGGCGGATAAGGTCAAGACTGCCGCATCGCGCAGCGCCGCGCGGGGGAGCAGCACCATCGCCCCGCCGGATGTGCCGCGATCAGCGGACGCCGCGCGCGTCCTCGACTGGATCGCCGCCAGCGGCGACAACAGGTCGCTGCCCTATATCGTCATCGACAAAAATGCCGCCCATGCCTTCCTCTTCGATGCGAAGGGGAAGAATGTCGCCGCCGCTCCCGTCCTGATCGGCATCGCCGTGGGTGACGACGCCACGCCGGGCGTCGGCAAAAAGAGCCTTGCGGAGATCGGCCCGGCCGAAAAGACGACGCCAGCAGGCCGCTTTCTGGCGAAATTCGGCCTCGCCGCCGGGCGCCAGAAAGTGCTCTGGGTCGATTATACCACCTCTGTCGCGCTGCATCCGATCCCGAAGGGCAATCCGAAGGAGCGGCGGCGCAATCGCATGCTGTCCCCCACGATAGAGGACAACCGGATCACCTTCGGGTGCATCAACGTGCCCTTGAAATTCTACAATGGCCATCTTCGCCCGCTATTTTTGCGCAAGGGCGGCTATGTCTATATTCTGCCCGACACCAAGCCGCTGGAAGAGGTATTTCCGCCGATACGCGTCCAACCTTTCCTCAGCGCCAGGGCGGGATGAGCGAAATGAAGTCCAGGGCGATTCACATGGCGGTCCTTGCCATCCTTGGTCTTTCTGCTGCGCCTGCGCCGGCGGGTTTCTATTCAGGCAAGGACCTAGCCGAAGTCTGCCTGGCCAAAGCCGGTTCGCCCGACTATTTCGAAAAGACCTATGAATGCGTCGCGTACATCGCTGGGGCGGTCGATGCCTTCAATACGACGCGAGAGGTCAACAAGCTCAAAAGCTGCATCCCCGCAAAGGTGACCGTCAGCAAGTTGCGCGACGTGACCGTCAAATATCTGAGCACCGATCCGCCCGGCATGAACAAGTCCGCTTCCGCACTTGTCTTTGCAGCGACGCGCAAGGCCTGGCCCTGTCCCAAGAGGAAGTAGGGCCGGTCGCCATTCAGCCGCCGCGCATCAATACATATGCTGACCGCCATTGATCGACAAAGTGCTGCCCGTGATGAATGCGGCATCGTCGCTGCACAGGAAGGCGACGCCGCGCGCAATCTCCTGCGCCTGGCCAAGGCGGCCCACGGGGATCTTGGCGACGATCTTCTCCAATACCGGGGCAGGCACCGCCGCCACCATGTCCGTATCGATATAACCGGGCGCGATCGCGTTCACGGTCACGCCATATCTTGCGCCCTCCTGCGCCAGAGCCTTGGTGAAGCCGTGAATGCCGGACTTCGCGGCCGCATAGTTGACCTGCCCATACTGGCCCGCCTGCCCGTTGACCGATCCGATGTTGACGATCCGTCCCCAACCGCGTTCGCGCATGCCGCCAAAGGCCGCCTTGGCCATGTTGAAGCATCCGCCAAGGTTGATGCGCATGACTTCGTTCCAGTCATCGAAGCTCATCTTGAACAGCACGCCGTCACGCGTGATGCCTGCGTTGTTCACGATGATATCCACCGGACCCAATGCTTCGGCCACCGCAGCGCAGCCGTCCAGGCAGGCCTGATGATCCCCGACGTCCCATTTGAAGGCCGCAATGCCTGTCCGCGCCGAAAAGGCCTTCGCCTTTTCCTCATTCCCCGCATAATTCGCGGCGACCTGATAGCCCATTTCCTTGAGCGCAAGGCTGATCGCCTCGCCGATGCCGCGCGTGCCTCCAGTGACAATTGCAACTCTGCTCATATCCAACGCTCCGTACAATATAGCGGCAAAAAAATGGGGCCGGCAATTTGCCGGCCCAAGTTGGAGAGCCTTCGCAAGAAGGCTCCCGGGTCGCACCTGAAAAAGTGTGAGGATCTGACCGCCGCCACGCTGAAACCAAAGCGTTGGCCGCGCCCAACCGCCTTGTCCGCCTAGTCAGCGGCGCCATCCGCCACGGCCCAGAACCGCTCTTGCAGCGCCTTCGCCGCAGCGCCAGTCAATGGTTGCCGCTGAAGATCGGAATCAGAGGATGACCATGACCTGTGCACCAGGCCGGAAAATTGTCTTGCTCTGCTATACAATCTACCGTTCTTTCTATTCCTGACAGACAACGGCAGACATCCTCTCTAATCGTCAAGATATCGACTGATGCCATATTTGTTGTCAGCATCGTCTAAACTATGATGCTGTTTTACGCACAGGAACGACCTTCCGGGAAGATCAAAACTTTGTACGAAATCGTACATTCAACCGTCGCTTTATTATACAGGCGCGGGTGATTTCCCCAGCCGGAGTACCCCTTTTACGCCCATATTTTTCCGCTCCGGCACCGGAACGATTGCGCGGCCGGAGTGGTTATAAGCAGTTGAAAAAGAGAGATGCCGCCGAGGATTTCGACGGGCACCGCCGCTACAGGAGGGGCTCTGAGCCATGCAAGGCAACGCCATTGTTGCACGTACCGGCAATTACCTGCTGGCAGGCATGGCTCCGCAAGACCGGCAAATATTATGGCCCGATCTGCACAGCGAAGAATTGCCAGCCAGGGCCTATCTGGAACGGACGGGTCATCGTTCGGAAAATATCTATTTCATCGAGGCCGGTGTGATTTCCCTGCTGGAGACCGGCGATCTGCGGGAGCCGGTCGAGGTGGGCCTGATCGGGCGCGAGGGGATGGTGGGCGTCAGTTCGCTGGTGGCCGATCTTTTGCCCCAGCGCGACAGCTATGTGCAGATTGCGGGACGCGCACTGGTCATCACCCGGTCCGGCCTTTTGCGGGCAACCCGCTCCAGCGACGGGCTGCTCACCTATCTGCTGCGCTATGTGCAGACCCAGATCGCGCAGATGAGCCTGAACGTCAGCGCCAGCGTACGGGCCAATGTGCAGGCGCGGCTGGCGCGCAAGCTGCTGATGTATCATGACCGGGTGGGGCTGGACGACCTGCCGCTCACCCATGAAAATATGTCGATCATGCTGGGCGTCCGGCGCGCCAGCATCACCCACGCCATCCACCTTCTGGAAGGGGAGGGGTGGATCAGGGCGCAGCGGGGCCTTGTCACCATCCGCGACCGGCACGGGCTTGAAAGCTATTGCGGCCCTTTCTACGGCGTCGCCGAAAGCCGCTACGATCAGATCATGAATGCGCAGCGGCCGATCCATCCCGTCCGTTCGCCTCAGGCGCCGGGCGCTGCCGGAATAAGCGCCTAGCGCGTCGTGAATTCCGTGCAGCCAGCCGCGGTTTCGCGCGTTTTCTGGAACCAGGCAGGCGATCTGATCTATGTAATCTGCGCCGCAAAGCTGATGTGCGAGGGTCATCTATGTCCGCGACGCAAGCCAAACTTGAAAATCGCCTGGCGCGGGCGGAAGCCGAGCGAGACCGGTATCGCAGCCTCTTCGACTCGCTGGGGCAGGGCTATTGCGAACTGGAGCTTATCCGCGATGCAAGCGGGCGGGCGGTCGACCAGCGCTATATCGAGTTGAACCCGGCCTTCGAACGGTTTTTCGGCGTTCCGGCGGCGCAAGCCAGGGGGCGCACCGCGAGCGAGATCTTCCCCGGCCTGGAGGGCTTGTGGACGGAAGCCTTCGATCGCGTGGCGCGGACCGGGCAGGCGGAGCGGCTGGAATATCCGGTCGCATCCCTGAACCGCTGGTTCGAGGTGTTCGCTTATCCCGCGGGCGGCGACCGGGCCTATGCGCTCTACGAGGATGTGACGGTCCGCAAGCGCACCGAACTGGCCCTGCGCGAGAGCGAGGAGCGCCAGACCTTCCTTCTTAGGCTGGCCGATACGCTGCGGCCGCTCAGCGATTCTTCCAGGATCAAGGCGGAGGCGATGCGCGCGCTGGGCGAACATCTCCACCTCAGCCGCGCGCAATATTATGAGGCGGATGACAGCGGCGAATATTTCGAAGCCGGTGGCGGTTATGCGGACGGCGTGCCCGCGAGTGCCGGGCGCGGCCTGATGAACCAGTTCGGGGCGCATGTGAAGGAAGCCTTCAACCTCGGAATGACCGTCGCCGTGGCGGATGTCGCGCGCGACCCGCGCGTCAGCCCGGCCGAGCTTGAAGCCTATGATGCCATTGGCCTTCGCGCCTTCGTCGGAATTCCGCTCGTCAAGGTTGGCCGCTGGGTGGGGGCGATCGGCCTTCATCACTGCGCGGCGCATGAGTGGACCAAGACAGAGATCGCCCTGGCGGAGGAGGTTGCCGAACGCACCTGGGACGCTGTCGAGCGCGGGCGGACGGAGCAGGCGCTGCGTGAGAGCGAGGCGCGCCTCTCCGCGGCCTTCGAAAGCGTTCCCGCCGGGGTCGCCGTGATCGGCCTCGATGGCAAGGTGGTGATCGGCAACAGCGACTATCTGCGCTTCCTGCCCTCCGGGATCATACCGTCGCGTGATCCGGCGCATAAGGGCCTCTGGCAGGCATGGGATGCGCAGGGCAGGCCGCTCGCGCCGCAGGACTTTCCCGGAGCCCGTGCGCTGCGGGGCGAGAGGGTAGTGCCGGGACAGGAGATGGTCTATCGCGGCGAAGATGGCCGCGAGCGGTGGACCAATGTCGCGACTACCCCCACCCGCGACGCAGCGGGCAATGTCACCGGATGCGTCAGCGTCATCAGCGACATCACGGAGAGCAAGGCGGCCGAAGCGGCGCTGCGGGAAAGCGAGGAGCGGCTGCGGCGGTTCGGCGAAGCGTCGCAGGATGTGCTTTGGATTCGCAGCATCGACACGCTGCAATGGACCTATCTGACGCCTGCGTTCGAACGCATTTACGGCATCACGCGCGAGGAAGCGCTGGCCGGAGACAATTATCGCAACTGGGTCGGCCTGATCGAGCCGGAAGACCGGGCGCAGGCAGATGACGCCATCCGCAAAGTGCTGGCGGGAGAGCATGTCACCTTCGACTACCGGATCAGACGGCCCAGCGATGGCGAGGTTCGCTGGCTGCGCAATACGGATTTCCCCATTCGCGACGCGGCAGGGCGCATCGTCCTGATCGGCGGCATCGGTCAGGACATCACCCGCGCCCGCGAAGCGGAGGAACGGCAGAATATCCTGCTCGCCGAATTGCAGCACCGGGTCCGCAACATCCTTGCCGTCCTTCGCTCGATCGTCAGCCGCTCCGACGATGGCGAACGGTCCACCAGCGATTATGTGCAGCATTTGCAGGGCAGGATCAGCGCCCTTGCCCGAACGCAGGCCCTGCTGACGCGCAGCGCGGGAGCGGGCGTCGACCTGGAGGAGATGATCCGGGACGAACTGGTTGTCCAGGCCGCGCAGCAATCTCAATTCACGCTCAAGGGACCAGCGATCGAACTGTCGCCCAAGGCGGCCGAGGTGCTGACGCTGGCGGTGCATGAACTTGCGACCAACGCGACCAAATATGGCGCCTTTTCGCGTGCTGACGGTCATTTGATGGTCCGCTGGCGGGGGGAGGCGCGGGAAGGCGGGAACTGGCTGGTGCTGCACTGGAAGGAACATGGGGTGCCGATCGTCGATGCCGTTCCGCGACGGCGCGGTTTCGGCGCGGAACTGATTTCGCGGCGCATCCCCTATGACCTGAGCGGCACGGGCAGTTTCGACCTCAAGCCCGGAGGGCTGGAAAGCCTGATCGAATTCCCGCTCAGGCCGGGGGACAGCATTCTTCAGACCAGTGGAGTGAGCCGATGATCGTCCGTAATCTTGAAGGCGCGCGGGTGCTGGTCGTCGAGGATGACTATTTCCTTGCGACCGACTTGCAGACTGCGCTGGAAGCGGCGGGGGCGACCGTGGTGGGGCCCTTTGGCGATGCGTCGGAAGCGGAGCGGGCGCTGCTTGCCGCCAGGCCGGATTGCGCCTTCGTCGACGTCAATCTGGGCCATGGCCCGTCCTTCGACCTGCCGCGCGCGCTTGCGCGGGAGGATGTGCCCTTTGCATTCGTGACGGGCTATGACCCCGGCATCATCCCTGACGAATTTGCAGGCGTCACCCGCTTTGAAAAGCCGATGTCCGCCACAAAGGTGGTGCAGGCGATGGCGCATATGCTGCGCGGAGAGTGACTTAGACGGTCACCGCCCGCACTTCCGTGCGTGGCAATGGCGGCAGATGCAGATAGGCGGGGTCGAACTCTCCGGCGAAGCTGAGCGCTTCCCAATCGAGGATCGTCACCATCCCGCGCGATGTCTGGATCAGGCCCTCTTCGCGCAGCGCCTTGATCGACCGGTTCACATGCACCGATGTCAGCCCCAGCGCGTCGGAAATCTGTTCCTGGGTGATCGGAAAGGGGAAGCTGCCATCCACATATTTGCCGATCTGGGCCGACCGGACCGCCATTTCGCACAGCAGATGGGCAAGACGGCCGCGCGCATCCCTCCGTCCCGCGCTGACCAGCCACTGCGCGACGATATTCCCGTCGATCACGCATTCCCGCCAGAAGGCCGCCGCCAGCGCGGGAAAGCGGAATGCCAGTTCGCTCAAGGCCGCATGCGGTATTTCGAAGATCGTCGTCGCCGTCAGCGCCACCAGCGCCGAGGGCGCGGCCGGAAGCATGAGCGAATATAGATCGACCATGTCCCCGGCGATGTGAAAGGATATATGCTGGCGTCTTCCATCCTCCATCTGCGAAAAGCGGGACACGAGCCCGCTCGCGACGAGGCATGAGTGGCTGACCTGCTCGCCAAGCCGCACGATCTCTCCATGCGCGGCGATCTGGCGCGGCCGCGCGGGAAGGCGCAGCACCGCTTCCTGTTCTTCCGCCGACAGCGGCGAACGCACCTGGACCTTGTTCAGGAAAAGCTGAAAGGTTTCAGTGGCTGGAGCAAAACTCATGATCCTGTCCAACTGTGCAGCGGCACCCGCAAGGTGGGGATACCGGCACAACGCGCGAAACCCGAAACGGTCTCACATGGATGACAGGCATGCGACAGGCCGTTCAGCCGGTCTCCCACTTGAGCGGACGTGCGCGCTGTGGTGCGGGTCAGGCGCGAAGGTACAGGCGCAATCGCCGTCAGGCGGCGTTGCCAGCCATGCTCCCCGCCGCGACATCGATCGCCGAACCGGTGATATGCCGCGCTTCGTCGGACAACAGGAACAGCACGCTGTCACTGACGTCCGATGGCTCGACCCACGGCACGCCCTGCGGCGCGAAGGGGTTTTCGCGCATCTTCGCTTCGAATTTCGCCTGCGTCGGCGCCGGGTCGCCGGGAAGGGCCCGTTTCCAGGCGGCGGCATTGTTGAGCAGCGGCGTGTTGACCGCGGTGGGGCAGACGCAATTGACGGTGACATTGCTTCTGGCGACTTCGAGCGCGGTCGCCTTCACCATGCCGATGACGCCCCATTTGGACGCGCAATAGGCGGCCGTGTTAGGCTGGCCGGTCCGGGCGGCGAGCGATGCGACGGCGACGATCCGGCCCGACCGGCGCTCCACCATGCCGGGCAGGACCGCGCGCATGCTGTGGAACACGCCGTAAAGGTTGGTGCGAAGGATGTCGTCGAACAGGGCATCGCTCATCGACGCCAGCGGAGAGGTGCCGTACACCCCGGCATTCGCGATCAAAAGGTCGATCCTGCCGAACGTCCGTGCGCCCTTTTGCGCCACGTCCGCAGCGGCGGCGGGATCGCGCACGTCCGATTTGAGCGCCAGCACGCGCCGCCCCGCCGCGCGCACCATATCCGCCGTCTCGTCAAGATCGGCCTGCGTGGCCAGCGGATAGTCGATCGTCGGCAGCGAAGCCATGCTGTCGGACAGGATGATGTCGGCGCCCTCCGCCGCAAGGCGCTGGGCATGGCTGCGGCCCTGGCCGCGCGCGCCGCCGGTGATCCACGCCACCTTTCCGGCAAAGCGCCCGGCGGGCCGTTGCGGCGCTGCGGCTTCGGCCGCGCTGCTGGATGCCGAAGCGGCGGCCACCAGACCTGCCGACGCAACGAACTGGCGGCGCGAGATGCTGGGGTCGTCCTCAGCCATGGCTTCATCCTCCCTGAATGGTGGCGTTCAAATCAGCCGCCGGTCATCGCCTTATCTCCACAGGGCCCCATCTCCAAAGGGCCCTGTCTCCGCAGGCGATTCCTCTGCGGTCAAAAGTCTACGATCGCGTTTCCATGCAGGCAAGAGCATGCTTGCTTTCGCGCCCGCCCAATGTGAGATGAGCGGCATGAAAAGGACGGGGCGGCCAACAAAGGAAGAATCGCGTGTGCTGACGGGCGACCTGCTGGGCGTCGCGGCGGAAATGTTCCTTGACCGGGGCTATCGCGCGACATCGATCGAGGCTGTCGCCGCGGAGGCCAGGGTAGCCAAAAAGACGATCTACGCGCAGTTCGGCGGCAAGGCTGGCCTGTTCCGCGCGGTCTATCAAAGCATCGCGGAACGGCGCGGCAAATTGCTGCCGCTCGGCGACCCCGGACCGGGGCGCGAGGGCCTGATCCGAAGGGCCGAAGCGATCGTGGAGGGCGCGTTCGAACGCCACGCGCTCCAGTTCAACCAGTTGCTGATGCGAGAAGGCGCGTCCTTCCCGGAGTTGCAGCAGATCACCGCTGAAATCACCGAAATCCACATCAGCGCGCCCCTGAAAGCCTATTTCGCGCGGGAATTGCCGGATGCGTCCGATGACCGGCTTTCCTTTCTGGCCGAAGCCTTCATCAATGTCCTGCTCGGCCGCTATATCGGCCTTGTCTCGCAGCCGGGCATATCGTCGCTGCGCGCCTGGTATACGAAGGAACGCATAGAAGCGCTGTGCGATCTTTATTGGCACGGTTGCCGATCCTCCTGACCCGATCTTACCCAAACCATCATTCTTCGGTCGCGGCCACAGTCCTCATCAGCTGGCTTTCATGTCGATCACCGTCACCGGATTGGTGCCGTCCCATGTCCGCGTCGCGGCAATCCCTGAATCCATCAGTTCGCGCGTCGCCGGGCTTTCGATGAACTCGTACATCATGCCGGGTTGGCCCTCCGATTCCAGATAGGCGACGCGCGTGCCGGGGCTGGACGCCATGAATGCCAGCGTCATTCCATCGGCTTGCGCGCCAGCGACCGCGGCATCAAGATCGTCCACGACCCAAGCGATATGATGCATGCCGGTCAACAGCGCGCCCGACGCGTCCCGATAGGGCGAGGGCGCGTCATTGGTGATCTGCATCAGTTCGACCTGCGTCTCCCCCTGATAGCCCATGGCGACGTCGCAGGTGACGAGCGTGTCGGCTCCGCGATACTGGCCCCTCATCGTCACGTTGCGGAACAGGGTCCACGGCCCGATGCCCAGACGCGTCATCCATGACTGGACGCCCGCATCCAGGTCCTCGACGATGATGCCGATCTGATCGATCCGGCCCATTTTTGCCTGAGTCATTATGATAGCCTTGTCATGATAATATTCGCTCTCTCGCCATGTCGCGTCCGGTTATCGTGCGGTTGTAAACTGCCGGTCCGGCATGTCCCTGCGCCCGGATGAAGCTGGCCGGGGACAGGCCGGTGGCCCGCCTGAATGCGGTGGAAAAGCTGCTCGCCGATCTGAAACCGATCTGCTTCGCCACCTCTCCGATCGGCAACTGCTGCTGCGCCAGAAGAGTCTTTGCGCGCAATATCCTGATCATCGCGGAATAGTCTGCCAGCGTCGATCCGGTCGCTTGGCGGAAGCTGCGCGACAGGTGGCAGCGGCTGATGCCGCACGCATCCGCAAGGCTGTTGACCGATGGCCAGTCACCCGTCGTTTCATGCAGCATTTCCCTGATCTTGCGCAATTGCCATCCGGTCAGGCCGCCTTTGGCCCCGTCATCCTCCTCGCGCGCGTCCGCCTGAAACAGCCGGGCGAGATCGACCAGCATCGTTCGCAGCAGGGATTCGATCAGCATCTCGCTTCCGAATCCCGGCTGCTCCAGTTCCTGACTGACCCGCCTGATGCTGCGGCTGATGCTGTTCGACCTGATGTCGATGCAGCGGCGCAGGCGGGCCGGGTCCCAATCGTTCAGCCCCGTCAGCCCTTCGAAGGACGCCGCATCATATTCGCAAATCAGGATCCGGGACGGCCCGCCCTTCCCATAAGCATGCAGCGGATGCCCCGGCGGGCGGAGGATCACCGCGCCAAGGTCGGACCATGTGTCGAGTGCGGGCACGAAGCGGCCCTTGCCATCCGGGCCGTCTGCCCTGGGATAGGTGAAGGACAGGATGGGCCGATCCTCATCCTCTATCACCTCATGGGGCGTGGGAAAATCATAGTGGCGCAACTGCACCGTCGCGAGCGGCGCCTTATGCGCAGACTGAACCGTCCACAACCCAGGTGAAACAGCCACTTCCCTCTCCCATCGTTGCGTATTGTTTAATGGCTTTTACCGTCATGATAAACATGAATCTCGGCCCAAATGCATGTAAATGCGTAACAGAAGAGAAAGATAAGCACAGAGACGAACTTGCCTCTCCGCCCGGCGGGGGAATATTGTCCGCATCATAAGGGGGAGAGCGCGGGAGCATGTTCACAGGATATGCTCCCGCCTTTCCAGGCGCGGCTGCAACAACGGGCTGGCCTGCTCCGGGCCATGCGATTTTCGCACAAATGCAAAAGCTTGTCACATCTGCGTAGCTGCCAAGCGGATGCAGCCTGCATAGGCTCCCCTGATCGACCGCCCGGACCAACGGGCGGCAAAAAACCGGACATTGGGAAAAGGGAGAGGCATTTTGTTTCAGTCTCGCACGCTGTTTTTAACTACCGCAGGGTCGATCGCGCTTGCCGCCGCTTCACCTGCTCTGGCTCAGCAGCAGCCCGCAGCGGGCGCCGCCGCCCCGACCGACACGGGCATCGCGGACATCATCGTCACCGCCAACCGCCGTGAGGAAGCGATCCAGAGCGTGCCGGTCGCCATCACCGCGCTCAATAACGAGACGCTGCGCGAGCAGAATATCTCCAGCCCCACCGACCTGCTTGGCCGCATCCCCTCGCTCAACGTTGCCTCCAACGGCACGCAACGCGATGCGGAGACGATCACCATTCGCGGTCAGGGCCAAAGCTATCTCGCGCCGGTGGGCGTCGTGAACTATTTCGCCGAAGTGCCGCTGATCCAGGGTTCGATCATCGCGAACCAGGGCGGGCCGGGCACCTTCTTCGATCTGGAATCGCTTCAGGTGCTGCGTGGGCCGCAGGGCACGCTGTTCGGCAAGAACACCACCGGCGGCGCGCTGCTGCTCGGTCCGCAAAAGCCCAAGGATTCCTTTGGCGGCTATGTTCAGGCTCAGATCGGCAATTATGACGACCGGGAGTTCGAGGCCGTCCTCAACGTCCCGCTCGTGGCCGACAAGCTGCTGCTGCGCGTCGCGGGGAAGAAGGTCGACCGCGACGGCTATACCAAGGATGTCGGCCCGGCAGGCGTCGTCACGACACTGCCGTTCCAGGATTTCACGCAGCCTCCGCCCTTCTTCATCGGCCAGGCGCCCGGACAGGTGCTGCCCGGCAACCGGCCCAACTCCGGCGTCAACGGCCTGCCGGGCCCGGCCGATACGAACAATGGCTACCGCGGCAAGGATTATGACGACCGTCATTACTGGACCGTCCGCGCCGGTTTGACCTTCCGCCCTGTCGATGGCGTCGAAAATTATCTGGTCGGCTATTATACCAAGGCGCATAATAACGGTTCCGGCCAGGTGCTGACGAGCGTGAACACGACCAGTAGCAACCTCATCAACCTGGTCGCCAATAGCTGGGGCAATGGCAGCGGCACTGGCATTCCCTTCGATGCGACCGACTCCACGATTTCCGAAGCCGTTCTGGCGGCGCAGAAGGCGCGCGGTCCCCGCCGGGTGATCCTCAACAATGATCAATTCTACCGGCTGACGAACTGGGCCATCACCGACATCCTCACCATCGACATTTCGGATCAACTCACCTTCCGCAATGTCTTTGGCTATCAGCGGATGAAGCAGTCCTATAGCTGGGATCTGGACGGCAGCTTCCTTCCCGTGCTCGCACAGGTGCCCGGTGTCGTGCGGCAATCGGCGATCACGCGTTTCGGCAATGTCTATGGGGCGCAAGCCGGTGACGTTGCCCACGTCACAAATGTCAGCCTGATCACCGAAGAACCGCAGCTTCAAGGCAGGCTGCTGGATGGCAGCCTGAACTTCGTGCTGGGCGCCTTCTATTCCAAGCAGAAGCCGGAAGGATTGCAGGCGACCGGGTCCTATAACGGGGCCGCGAACGGTGGCGGCTTCTTCGCCATCACGACCAAGAGCAAGGCGCTTTACGCGCAGGGCACGCTGGATTTCGGGGCGTTCAGCCCGTCGCTGGACAGCCTGAAGCTGACCGCCGGTATCCGCCGGACGGAGGATAGCTATTCCGGCAGCCGCATCTCGCCGGATTATGTCGTCCTGCCTATTGGCGCGGCGAGCGAAAAGACGCGCGCGACCACCTGGACCCTTGGCCTTGATTATGAGGTGATGAACAACGTCCTCCTCTTCGGCAAGATCACCAAGGGATATAAGGCGGGCGGCTTCAACTATGCGGCCGTTCAGCAGGCAGGCCTGACCTTCGCGCCGGAATATGTGAAAAGCTATGAAGTCGGCGCGAAGACCGACTTCACCCTGGGCGCCGTGCCGGTGCGGGCCAATATTTCGGCCTATCATCTGGACTATGACGGCATCCAGCGCACCTTCTCGGAAAATGTCGCGAACGGTTGTCCCGATCCGGCCAATCCCTTCTGCAACACGACCGGCATCGACCAGGGCGCGCGCACGTTCAACGCAGGCACGGCGCGGGTCAGGGGCGTGGAACTGGAACTGACGGCCCGTCTGACCAAGGAATTCACGCTGTCCGGGGGCTATTCCTACACCAGCGCCAAATATAAGCGCTACTTCCTGGACGTGCCGCCCGATCCGGTCACCGGCCCGCAGCAGGGGGTGAAGGACTCGTGCAACGGCCCGGTGCCGATCCCGCAAGGGCCGGGCGCTCCGCCCACAACCGTGGACCTGTCGTGCACGCCTTTCCCCTTCACGCCAAAGAACCAGTTCTCGATCAACGCGCGTTACGAATATGAAATGGATCGCTCGGTCGGCACATTCGTCCTTTCGGGCGGATACACCCATGCCGACAAGTCCTGGACCGCGCCCGCATCGACCGTGGCGAGCGAGCCGGGCGGTTATGTAGACGCCTATGATGTCTTCAACGCGTCAGTCGAATGGAACGGCATGATGGGCACTTCGCTGGACGCGCGTTTCTTCGTCACCAACCTGACGAACGAAACCTACCGGATCAGCAATTCGAACGGCGACAGCAACAATCTGGGCTATTCGACCAGCATCTATAGCGAACCGCGCATGTACGGCCTGTCGATCCGCTACCGCTTCGGCGAGCAATAAGGCAAGGCATTCATCGCCGGATGACAAGGAAGGAGCGGAGCCAGGCGGCTTCCGCTCCTTTCCTGTGCTGCGGCGGCCCCAGTCTGAACGAACCGCAGGAGCTTCCCATCAGAAGGCCCTGTTTCCTCCAGAGGCTAAGGCAGCCGCGTCGCATGATAGGCCACTTGCCGCCACAGTCCGCCGCTTTCCCTGCGCCAGACCTGCGTCGCGAAGGTGCGGCTGGTCAATTGCTCGCCCGTGGCCCGCCGCATCAGGGATGTCGTCACCGCGCCGCTGACGATCGCGCCATTGTCTCCGGCTGGGCGCACGGCCGCTTCATGCTGGGCGATGTCCACAAACCGCATGACCTCCAGCGCATAGGTCAGGAACTCCCCCTTGTTCTGGACCGCGCCAGAGGCATGGACGTGGATCAGATCGTCCGCGAGCAAGTCCTCCAACGCGTGCCGGTCCTGCGCGATGAGGGCGGCGCGGCGCTCTCCCCCGCGCTGCTCCAACATCGTTTCCAGATCTTGCATCATGCCCGGGTCACGCGCACAACCGCCCCCGCCCCCGGCATTCCCATCCCGCACCTTATTCGGTGCCCGGCATCGTCATGTTCGACGGCAAGCCGCAAAGCTGCCGCCCATAGGCCTCCATCACCGTATCGATGTTGATCGCGCCATGCTGCGTCCCTGCGCGGACATCGCGCCAGACGCGGTTGAGCGGATGGGAGGATGCGATGAACGACCCGCCGGATGCGGAGGCGAGGAGGTCCACCGCTTCCCACACCATCGACGCCGCCATGCCGCAATCGCGCCTGATCGCGAAACTTTCCATATGGGTTAGGGTGTCGCCGCGCCGGGCGGTTTCCTCAAGCAGGTGCGCGGCGCTGGACGCGATCGTCAGGGCGGCGTTGACCTTCGCCGTCGCACGGCCAAGATGCTGATGGATGACCGGCGCATCCGCCTGCCTGAGATACTGGGTATATTGGATGCCGCGCTTTTCGACCTTTTCCAGAAAGTGATCGATCGCGCCCAGCCCGCCGCCGATGATGGGGAAGGTCAGGACCAATGCGCCCCAGCCCGTTCCCGATATCCGGTACAGCAGCTCATTTTCCACGTTCGGCGACACATAGCCTTCGCGGCGCATCTTGCCGAAGGCGCCGATATAATCGGGCTTGACGACATAGTCGCGCAGCCTGACCGAATTGCTGCCGGACCCGCGCAGCGCGATGACGTCCCAATCGTCCAGAATCTCCAGTTCCCCGCACGGGATCAGGGCCAGGCCTTCGTCAATGACCTGGTCGCCGCTATCCTTGATCGGTACGCCCAGCATGTCCCAATTCGCGTGATTGATGCCGGAGTTGAACGCCCAGATGCCGTCCTCCACATGCAGTCCGGCGGCCGTCTGGCGCGACTTGAGCGTACGGGCGGAAAATACGCCGGCCAGCCTCGCCCCGCCCGGCGTTGAAAAGATCGTATCGGCGGTTTCACGGGGCAGGATCATCGCGCCCCCCCAATTGGAAATGTTGATGATGTTCAGCGCCCAGGCGACGCCCATGTCGCCGCGCGCCGTTTCGACGATGGTGTGCAGATAGGTCTGCAAATCGACCTGCGCGCCGCCATATTTTGCCGGGCTCAGCATCTGGAACGCGCCTGCCTGGTCGAGCTTGTCGAAGATCGCGTCGGGAATCCGGCCGAGTGCTTCGGTTTCCGACGCGCTGGCGCGCAAGTCCGTCCTCAGTCCCTCCGCCATGGAGATGAAGCCGTTCGCTTCGGTTGGAACGGACCGGGCGGCTGATGTGGCGGTCATTGATCTTCTCCAGCTTTGATAGGGGCATTCCCCGGATCGGCGATTCGTTGCGCCGATTCTTGTTTCAAAACATGGATGACATTAATGGCATATGCAAGGCCATGCCCGCCGAGGCGTGAAAATGCCCGACAATAGCCGAACTGGCGCTGGACAATCGTACGGTTTAGCAGTAAATGATGATCAGGACGAGAGCGTTGCCACATATCGTCCATAAATAATGTGGCGATGGGATTTTGAAAAAATCGTGAGCGGCGGGCGCCGGTTCACCTGGTTACGGAGAGAGCGCATGGCGGGTTCACCCCCTCAACTCAAGCATGTCGGAGTCTATGTTGCGGATATTGAACGCATGCGCCGCTTCTATGGCGACGTGCTCGGCATGGTCGAAACCGACACAGGTGAGGTCGCGCGCTATGGCAATGCGCCGATCGTATTTCTCAGCGCCGACGCAAGTGCGCACCACCAGCTTGTGCTGTTGCAGTGGCCCGAAGGCATGGAGCGGGGACCGAGCACCGTCAACCAGCTATCCTTCGCGGTTGAATCGCTCCCCCAGATCCGCGACATCCACGACCGGCTGAAGCAGGAGCGCGTGACGAAGCTGCTGCCGATCAACCACGGCACTTCGATCTCGCTCTATTCGGAGGATCCCGAAGGCAACGGCCTGGAAATCTATATGGACCTGCCCTGGTACATCTCCCAGCCGCACGGCGATCCGCTTGACCTCAGCCTGTCCGATGAGGAAATCATGCGCAGGACGGAGGAGATGGTGCGGGCCGACCCCAGCTTCCGCCCGTTCGCCGACTGGTCGTCCAGCATCAATGAAAAGATCAGGCAGCGGGCAGGGCAGGAGGCGTGAGCCACGCGAATCCGCCGCCCTTCCTTCTGGTGCACGGCGCCTATCATGGCGGCTGGTGCTGGCGCGATGTCGCGCGGCGGCTGCGCACCAGCGGGTTCGACGTCTTCACGCCGACCCAGACCGGACTGGGCGAACGCCGCCACCTGCTGTCCGCTCATCTCACCATGGAAACGTTCGTCCAGGATATCGTCAACGTCATCCTCGCCGAGGAACTGGAGGATGTCATCCTGGTCGCGCACAGCTATGGGTCGCGCGTCTGCAATGGCGTTGTCGACCGCATGCCGGAACGTGTGCGCCATCTCGTTCATCTCGACGGCGGCTTTGCCTTTGACAATCAAAGCCGCCTTGAAGGCATGACGCCTGAAATGCGGGAGGCGCGCATCGCCAAGGCGATGCAGCATGACGGCGGTATCAGCGTGACTGGTCCGTCCGCGGCCGAATTCGGCATTGCCGATCCCGATCTTGCCGCCTGGGTTGACCGCCGCATGACGCCCCAGCCGTTCGGGCCGGAAAGGACCGCGCTCGTGCTGAACAATCCGCTGGGGAACGGCGTCCCCGCCACCTACATTGCCTGCATGGCGCCGCAGCTTGCGGCCGTCGCGAAAAGCGCCGCTTATGCAAAGGGCAGGGATGACTGGACCTATATTGAAATCGACGCGGGGCACGACGCGATGGTGACCCATCCCGCGCAGGTGGCGGACATTCTGGAAAACATCGTTCACAACGGGGCTCGTTCATGACGCGTATCGAATTGCAATCACGGGAAACGCAACCGGACCATCAGCATGTGTGGGACATGCTGGAGCGGGAGCGGCAGCGCCCCAATTCGAACATCTTCCGCGCCATAGCCAATCTGCCGGACGTTCTGGACCGCTTCATTCCCATGGCGAACGCCATTCGCGACGCGGGCGGGCTGGATGCGGAGCTGCGCGAACTGGTCATCATCATGACCTGCCTGACGATCGGTTCCTCTTATGAAGAGGGCCGGCACTGGAATATCGCCGTCCGCATGGGTGTGCCCAAGGACAAGCTGGCCGCGATCTGGGGCTTCGAACATTCCAGCCATTTCGATGAGAGAGAAAAGGCGGTACTGCGGCTCGCCCGGCAAACGGCGCGCGCCCCGGCGCAGGTGAGCGAAGATGTCTGGCGGGACGTGGAGCGCCATCTTGGCTCCGGGCCTGCGCTGGCGGTGCTGTTCACCGTGGGCTGGTACAAGATGACGGCGTGCGTCACCGGGCCGCTCGACCTGGATGACGAGCCCGGCTTCACCCGCTTGTAGGCTGCAAGGGACAGGCGTTCAGAGGAATTTGCGGATCGGCGTGGGTGGCGTCAGCGCATGTTCGCGCAGGGCCTTGTCCAGCACGTGGGCCAGGTCAACCTCGCCGATGGCCGAAAAGGCCTGCTGCATGTCGGTCAGCATCTCCTCGTCCGGCACCGCGCCGCGCTGGGCCCAGGCTTCGTTGATCATGTCGAGCATGCTGGCCAGGATGCCCGATATCAGCCTGCACATCGGCCCGTGGCCGCTATAGGGTTGCTGACGGCTCAGCCGTTCGAAGATGATCGACTGGCTTTCCATGATGAACAGTCCGCGCCGCGCCAGGAAATTGGGCGAACTATAGGCCCGGCGCATGCGGTCGCGATTGATTTCAGAGTGGGTCATCGCCAGCGTGCTGGTGAACCAGGCGATCAGCACCTGCTCGACCGGCTTGTCATGGGGAAGGCGGCGGTCAAGCTCCATGCCCAGGTCGCGCAGGCCGTAACTCAGATCCAGATAGATGACATCCATCTTGCTCTGGAAATAGCGGAAGAAGGTGCGGGTCGACACTCCGGCCTCCGCTGCGATCGCTTCCGCCGTCGTCGTTTCGAACCCGCCGCCCTGCTCGCCGCCATTGCGGTGGAACAGTCTCTGCGCCGCCGCGATGATCTCCAGCCGGATGCGGCGGCCGCGTGCGGTGATGGGCAGCGGTTCGGCGCTGGCAATCGGCAGAAGGGGGAATTGCGCGCTTTCCCTTCGCTTCTTCGCGGCTTGCATGTCCGACGCGCGGCGGATGGCCACCGCATCGCACAAGGGCCTCAGTTCAGGATGGTCGAGCAGTCCCTGATGTTCCAGCGCTTCGATCAATCCGGCCTTTTCCCACTGCCGGAAACGCGCGTGCACGGCGCTGCCGCTGCCATAGACATCGCCGGTCAGGTCGCGCCATGCTTGCCCGGTCGCGAATTTTTCCAGCACCGCCGTGAACATCAGCCGGTCGTCATTGCGCTTGCGGCCGCCGCCTTCCGCGCGCTTGTACACGCGATCGGCGGCGCGCCCGTTGCGCGGCAGAAGCGGCTCTATCTCCTTCCAGAGTGTGGCGGAAATCATCCCCTGTCCGTGTCCCTGTCAGCCATGCGGACGATCGGGCGAGGGCTGCCCCAGCACGTCGAGGATCACGGCGGCGATCGGCGGCCGCGGCTCGCGCCAGGCAAGCGCCAGGTCCACGCCCGCCTCGAAATCGTCGAGCGGGCGGAAACACAGGCCGCCGATATTCATGTTGGTCAGCGATCGCGGCGCCAGCACCACGCCGCCTCCGCTCGCGGCGATGCAGGCGGCCGTCAGGAAATCGCTGCAATCGATGAAGGGGGGCGTCGCAAAGCCGCCTGCCTGCGCCAGGGACTGCACGAAGCGGGGCAATCCCATGCTCCGCGCCGCCTGCGGGATGATGAACGTCTCCCCGGCCAGATCGGCGCAGCGCAAACGCTCCTGCCGGGCGAGGCGATGCGCCGCGCTCATCGCGATGATCATGCGCTCGCTATGAACGATGCGCGCAGACACGCCCGGCGGATAATCGTCCTGCGGGCGCAGGAAACCCGCATCCGCGCGCGCGTCGCTCAGTGCGGCCAGCTGTTCGGGCGTTTCCATGGGCACGCAGTTGACGTGGAGCAGCGGCAGCCGCCCGGCAACCCCTTTCAGCGCTTCGGTCAATATTCCGCTCAGCGCCGCGGAAAAGACATAGTGCAGCCGCGCCGGGCCTGCTTCCCCTCGCGCCGCCGCCCGGCCGATGCGTTCCGCCCGGTCCATGCGGTCGAGCGTGGCGCGCGCCTCCTCCAGGAAGATCGCGCCGAACGGGGTCAGGCGCACTGCCGCGCGGCGTCCGCGTTCGAACAGGCATGCGCCCAGATTGTCCTCCAGCCGCCTGATCTGCCCCGACAAGGCGGATTGGGCGAGCCCCAGCCGTAAGGCCGCGCGCCCGAAATGCGCCTCCTCCGCCACGGCGATCAGGCAACGGAGCTGCCGACTGTCGATCAAGCATTGATCTCCATAAAGATCATAGAATGCAATTTCTAATGTTTAACCGATCAGCGGCGAAGTTCAACATCGCCCCGAACATGGGAGCGTGAATTGATGCCGGACAAATTTGCATTTGCGTGGGACGATCCGATCCTGCTCGATGATCAGCTGACCGACGATGAGCGGATGGTGCGCGACACTGCGCGCGCCTATGCGCTCGACCGGCTGGCCCCACGTGCCGCCGAAGCCTTCGCCAGCGAACATACCGACCCGGAGATATTCCGCGAAATGGGCGCGATCGGCCTGCTCGGCCCGACCATCCCGGAAGAATATGGCGGCGTCGGCGCCAGCTATGTCGCTTATGGCCTGGTCGCGCGCGAAGTGGAGCGTATCGATTCCGGCTACCGCTCGATGATGAGCGTGCAGTCGAGCCTCGTCATGTACCCGATCCACGCTTATGGGTCGGAAGCGCAGAAGCGCACATATCTGCCCAGATTGGCCAGCGGCGAATGGATCGGCTGCTTCGGCCTGACTGAGCCGGACGCGGGTTCCGATCCCGGCGGGATGACCACGCGCGCACGCAGGACGGGGGGCGGCTATGTGCTGTCGGGGGCGAAGACCTGGATTTCCAATTCGCCGATCGCCGATGTCTTCATCATCTGGGCCAAGAGCGACGCGCATGGCGGCGCCATTCGCGGCTTCGTGCTGGAAAAGGGGATGAAGGGCCTGTCCGCGCCCAAGATCGAAGGAAAGCTTAGCCTGCGCGCATCGATCCGGCATGGTGGTGCTGGACGATGTCGAGGTGGGCGAGGACGCCCTGCTGCCCGAAGTCGAGGGGCTGAAAGGTCCCTTCGGCTGCCTCAACCGCGCCCGCTACGGCATTAGCTGGGGCGCGATGGGCGCGGCGGAAGCCTGCTTCCACGCCGCGCGGCAATATGGGCTCGACCGCAGGCAGTTCGGCCGCCCGCTCGCCGCGACGCAGCTTTATCAGAAAAAGCTTGCCGACATGCTGACCGAAATCACGCTTGGCCTGCAAGCATCGCTGCGCATCGGCCGCCTGATGGACGAAGGACGGTTCGCGCCGGAGATGGTCTCGATCGTCAAGCGCAACAATGTCGGCAAGGCGCTGGACATCGCCCGCGCCGCGCGGGACATGCATGGCGGCAACGGCATATCGGGGGAATTTCCCGTCATGCGGCATCTGGTCAATCTGGAAACGGTCAACACCTATGAAGGGACGCATGACATTCATGCGCTGATCCTGGGCCGTGCCATCACCGGCATCGCGGCCTTTTGATGGCGGGGCCGCCGCTCGCGGGCATCAAGGTGCTGGAACTGGCCCGGATTCTCGCCGGGCCATGGGCGGGCCAGCTCCTCGCCGATCTGGGCGCGGAGGTGATCAAGGTGGAAAGCCCGTCCGGTGACGACACCCGCCGCTGGGGCCCTCCCTTCGTGGAGAATGGCGACGGTACTCGCGACGCCGCCTATTTCCACGCCGCGAACCGGGGCAAGAGGTCGCTGGCGATCGACTTCACCACGCCGGAGGGCCAGGCGGAAGTCCGGCGTCTTGCCGTCGAAGCCGATGTACTGATCGAGAATTTCAAGGTCGGCGGCCTCAAAAAATATGGCCTCAGCTTTGACGATCTTGCCGCGCTCAATCCCCGGCTGGTCTATTGCTCGATCACCGGCTTCGGCCAGACCGGTCCCTATGCCGCGCGTGCCGGTTATGACTTCATCGTCCAGGGCATGAGCGGGATCATGGACCTGACCGGCGATCCGGCAGGACCTCCGCAAAAGATCGGCGTTGCCTATGCCGACATCATGACCGGCCTCTATGCCGTCACCGGCATCCAGGCGGCGCTGATCCAGCGGGAAAGCACCGGGCGCGGCCAGCATGTCGACGCTGCCCTGTTCGACGTCATGGTGGCGACGCTCGCCAATCAGGCGATGAACTGCCTGATCTCCGGCAAATCGCCGCAGCGGCTGGGCAACGCCCATCCCAATATCGTGCCCTATGACGTCTATCCTGCGGCCGATGGATGGTTCATCCTCGCCACCGGCAACGATGCGCAGTTCGCGCGCGTATCGGCTTTGCTGGGGATCGCGCCCGGCCCGCACCTCGCCACCAACGCGGGACGCGTCGCGGCGCGGGCGGAGGTGTTCGACATGATTTCGGCGGCCACGAAGCTGTCGAAGCGCGACGATCTGCTCGCGCGGCTGGAGGCGGCGGCCGTCCCGGCCGGACCGATCAACAGCGTCGCGGAGGCGCTGGCCGACCCGCAGATCGCGGCGCGCGGCATCGTGCGGTCCTTTGCACGTGAAGGCGGCGGCAGCGTCCCGGGGCTGGTGACGCCGCTCCACTTTTCCGCCGCATCGCTTGCATGCGGGGCGGCTTCGCCGCAGCTTGACGATGCGCATGATCATCGAAGGACCTTCACATGACCGAAGTCACTCTCTACGCCGCGCCGCGCGCCTGCTCGCTCGTGACCCTGATCGCGCTGGAAGCGGCCGGTATCGCCTATCGCGCGATCTGGCTGAATCTCGTGGCCAGGGAGCAGCGGGAGCCCGGCTATCTGGCGGTCAATCCGCGCGGCAAGGTGCCGGTGCTCATCACGCCGCAGGGGACGATCACGGAGAATGCGGCCATTCTGGCGTGGATCGCTGGCCGCGCCCCGAAAAAGCGGCTTCTTCCCGATCTGGGCACGGCCGAAGGGGTGCCGGTGCTGAGCGATCTCGCGTGGTTCTCCTCCGGCATTCATCCGCTGCTGACCCGCATGCTCGTGCCGCAACGGATCACGGACGATGCGGAATGCCAGCGGCTGGTCGCGGAATATGCGGCCAAATTGCTGCCGGACGAGTTCGCCCTGATTGAGGAGAGGCTGTCGGGGGGCGGCTGGTGGCTCGATCAATGGTCGCTGCTCGATGGCTATCTCTTCTGGATATGGAACCGCGCCATGGCCGGGCCGCTGGATCTGTCCCCCTATCGCGCCTTCGCGGATCATGCGCGGCGGATGTTGCAGGAACCGCCCGTCGCGCGCGCGGTCGAGGCCGAACGGCGCGGCGCGAACTGAATTACGGCCGCGCCAGACCTCTACCTGCACCACCCCCCACCAACCTATCTTCCGAAACCATATAGAGGCAGGAACCCGGTCCCGGACCTGGGCTCCTGCCTCCGCAGGAGCGTGTCAGGCCTTGCCCTTGCGGAACAGCAGGCTCACCAGGAACAGCGCCGTACGCGCGTCGAGCAGCTTGAGCAGGCCGCGCGCCTCCTGCGGCGTCAGCCGCGCGGTCATCGGCATCGACCCATAGATCTTGCCCTTGATCAGCAGGTCTGAGCCATCGCGCTCCAGCTTGCCGACCTGCATCAGTTCGGCACCGGTCCCGTCCAACAGCTTCACTGCGCCACCACCTTGTCGAAATCGATGCCCATGTCGTCGAACATCTTGATCGCGACCGGGCGGCCGATGCTGAACACGCCGCCGCCCGGATGCATGAACGGGCCGCTCAGATACAATCCCTCGACATTGGGCACGGCATAGTTGGACAGTTCCGGCGTCGGACGCATGCCGCCAAACTGGAACAGATGGAATCCCAGGCCGCATGCGTCGCCATCGACCATGCTGTTGGGTGAATGGCGCTCCATGTCCAGCGGACTGTCGACGAGGCGGAACAGGATATTGTCCGGCGTCAGGTTCGGCATGAAGTAGGCCGCCTTCTCGATCATGTTGTCGGCCACGCGTTCCTTGATCTCGTCCCATTTCTGTGCGCCGCCGTCCGCCAGCTTGTAGGGGACGTGCTGGAGCAGGTAAAGCAACGGGTTGTCCTCCGGCGACCGGCCGGGGATCTGCATGTCGCTGCCTGCCAGCAGCGGCCGGTCATAATTGATCTCACCATGGCGCATCGGGTCGAAGGCCTTGAGGAAATCGCGCAGATTGTCGGCGAAGATCCACTTGACGATGCTGTCCTCGCTGATGTGCGACGGCATGTTCTTCTTGAGCGGCTCCTTCAACCCGCCGTCGATCTTGATGATGCCGTACGGGCTCTGGATGGTCCGCTTGCCGCGTGCAACCACGGTATCGGGGATGCCATCCACGAACTTGTCCAGGTTGCGCGGATGGATGGAGGCGACCACCGCGTCACGCGCGGCATATTCGTCGCCATCGGTGGTCAGCAGGCCGGTCGCCCGTCCGCCGCTGGTCAGCACCTTCTCCACCTTCGCATTCTTGATGATCGTGCCGCCATGATATTCGATGCATCGCGCCAGCGCCGCCGCCAGTGCGCCGCTGCCGCCGATCGGCATGCCTGTCTTGAAATTATGCTGGAGCGCAGTTGTCAGCAATACGCACAGCCCATTGCCCATGTCGTCGGGAAAGCCCAGCGTATGTTCGGTCGCCGACCGGATCATGTGAATCTTGATGTGATCGCTTTCGAACAACTCATCCACGACTTGCAGCGGGCTGCGGAACATCATGTCGATGATGCGGCGTCCGTCCTCGTTTCCGCTCAGCATGCCCAGCGTCACATGCAGCGGCAGCGGCACCGTGTACATGCCAGCCATCAGCATCGGCAGAACGCGCGCGCCCAGCATGGCGAGATCGCGATAGGCCTCCGCATCCTTCTCCGAATGGCGCGCGATCGACTGGCAGGTCCGGTCCAGATCGTCGAACACTTCCAGCGTGCTGAAGTCCGACAGGATCGTCGTCTGGAACGCGCCGGGATGCACATATTCAAGACCGAATTTCGACAGCAGGTTCAATTCGTCATTGCGGATCAGCGGATTGGGCTGGATCAGATAATGGTGCACCGAATGAAGGTCATGGGTAAAGCCGGGAT
Organism: Sphingobium quisquiliarum P25; assembly: GCF_000445065.1. Classification (GTDB taxonomy): domain Bacteria; phylum Pseudomonadota; class Alphaproteobacteria; order Sphingomonadales; family Sphingomonadaceae; genus Sphingobium; species Sphingobium quisquiliarum. The sequence goes on from NZ_ATHO01000130.1 coordinate 60,441, forward strand.
GTCCGCGCTCGATCGTCACCGTGCCGCCGCCAGCGCTGCACCGTGGCTTCGGGACCCGGCCTCTTCCCGGATGATGATCCGTGCCGGATGATTTCCTGGGTCGTCGGCCCGAAGCATCTTCTTCCAACACGAGCTTGAGGACCGCTATGGCCCTTCCTTTGCCGCCCCAGGTTTCCGCCGCCGATTTCAAGCAGGCGCTCGAACAGTTCGCGCAGGCGGTTGGTTCGCAATGGGTGTTCACGTCCGAAGAAGACGTGATGCTCTATCGGGACGCCTATTCGCCCTTGTGGGACGAGCCCGATGAACTGATCCCTTCCGCCGCCGTCGCCCCGTCGACCGTTGAGGAAGTGCAGGCGGTCGTGCGCATCGCCAACCGCTTCAAGGTTCCTCTCTATACCATTTCGACGGGCATGAACCTGGGCTATGGCGGGTCCTCGCCCAATCTGCGCGGCAGCGTGATCGTTGATCTCAAGCG
>NZ_ATHO01000131.1 GCF_000445065.1 Sphingobium quisquiliarum P25
GCCGCCGCATAGCTCCCCGCCCGCGCCAGCGCGACGAAGGCGCGTATCTGCGCCGCCGTCACCCGGCTGCTGCCGATCAGCCGCAGCGCCGCCTCGACACGCGGGGCCAGCCTGCCTGCCGCCTCCGTGGGGGCCATTCCGCCCGGTTGCCGTTCGAACAGGGGCAGGCCCAACTGCGCCTCCAGCTTGGCGATGCCCTGCGTCACCGCAGGCTGCGTCAAGTTCACAGACCGCGCCGCCAGGCTGACGCTCCCCTGCTCCACCACCGCCGCCATGGCGGCCAGATGGCGGATATTGAACTGGTCGGGACTCATGATCGACGATTAGCAAAAACTAATAGGAAGCACATAGATCAAATTGGAGGAATTCGTTCCAAGGCTCCATTTCACTCGTGATTTCGCGAGAGAGGAAAAGGGATCATGTCCGCCATAGTCGTCCAGAATATCGAACGGGCAGAGCTTTCCGTCATCGACGGCCTCGCCAGATGCGGCGTCGCCACCGTCCATGAAGCGCAGGGCCGCACCGGCCTCCTCGCCCCCTATATGCGCCCCATCTACGCAGGCGCGCGCATCGCGGGCAGCGCCGTCACCATCTCCGCCCCTCCGGGCGACAACTGGATGGTCCATGTCGCGATCGAGCAGTTGAAGGAAGGCGACATCCTCCTCCTCGCGCCCACCAGCCCCTGCACCGACGGCTATTTCGGCGACCTGCTCGCCACCTCCGCGCAGGCGCGCGGCTGCCGCGGCCTCGTCATCGACGCGGGCGTGCGCGACATTCGTGACCTCACCGCCATGCACTTCCCGGTCTGGTCGAAGGCCGTCCATGCCCAGGGCACGGTCAAGAACACATTGGGCAGCGTCAACGTCCCGGTCGTCTGCGCCAACGCCCTCGTCAATCCGGGCGACGTCATCATCGCCGACGATGACGGCGTCTGCATCGTCCCGCGTGCCGATGCCGCCGCCGTGCTGGAAAAGGCGCAGGCGCGCGAAGCCGCCGAAGAAGCCAAGCGCGTCCGCCTTGCCGCTGGTGAACTCGGCCTCGACATCTACAATATGCGCCCCCGCCTGGAAGAGATGGGACTGAAATATATCTGAGTCCCAAAGCCGTTCGTTTCGAGCATAGTCGAGAAACGATAGAAACGCGCTAACCGCTTCTCGACTACGCTCGAAGCGAACGGAGGTTGAAGTGACCCCATCCACCCAAGCCCGCGTCATGTGGATGCGCGGCGGCACGTCGAAGGGCGGCTATTTCCTCGCTCAGGACCTCCCCGCCGATCCAGCCGCCCGCGACACCTTTCTCCTGCGCATCATGGGTTCCCCCGACCCGCGCCAGATCGACGGCATGGGCGGCGCCGATCCGCTGACCAGCAAGGTCGCGGTCCTGAAGAAATCCGACCGCGAAGGCGTCGATGTCGATTATCTCTTCCTCCAGGTCTTCGTGGATCAGGCCATCGTGACCGACGCCCAGAATTGCGGCAACATCCTCGCAGGCGTCGGCCCCTTCGCCATAGAACGCGGCCTCATCCCCGCCAGCGAAGGCGAGACCCGTGTTGCCATCTACATGGAAAATACCGGCCAGATCGCCATCGCCACGGTCCAGACGCCCGGTGGCACGGTCCGCTATGACGGCGACGCCAGGATAGACGGCGTGCCCGGCACCGCCGCGCCCATCCCGCTGGAATTTCGCGACACCGCCGGTTCCTCCTGCGGCGCGCTTCTCCCCTCCGGCAACGCCTTCGATGAAGTCGAGGGCGTGCGCGTCACCCTGATCGACAATGGCATGCCATGCGTCGTCATGAAGGCGGAAGATGTCGGCGTCACCGGCTATGAAGACCGTGAGACGCTGGACAATGACGGCGCGTTGAAGGCGCGCATCGAAAAGATCCGCCTCGCTGTCGGCGAACGCATGAACCTGGGCGACGTCAAGGACAAGTCGGTGCCCAAGATGATGCTCGTCGCCCCGCCGCGCAATGGCGGCGCTGTCACGGTGCGCAGCTTCATCCCCCACCGCGCCCATGCCTCAATTGGGGTGCTGGGCGCGGTGAGCGTCGCCACCGCCTGCCTGATCGAAGGGTCGCCTGCCGCCGAGGTCGCCGCCATCCCGGACGGCAACCGCAAGACGCTGCCGGTCGAACATCCGACCGGCGAAACCACCTGCGTCATGGAACTGGACGAAAGCGGCAATGTCACCAGCGCCGCCATGCTCCGCACCGCCCGCAAGCTCATGGATGGAGAAATTTTCGCATGACGGACCGCATCGTCAGCTGGCACGCCAATCCATCCGTTCCGCGCTTCACGCCGCCGCCGGGCGCGGTTGATGCGCATTGCCATGTATTCGGCCCGATGGCGCAATTCCCGTTCAGTCCGAAGGCCAAATATTTGCCGGAAGATGCTGGCCCGGACATGCTGTTCGCTCTGCGCGACCGGCTGGGCTTTTCCCGCAACGTCATCGTCCAGGCGAGTTGCCACGGCACCGATAACAGCGCGACACTGAACGCCATAGCCCGTTCGGAAGGAAAGGCACGCGGCGTCGCCGTGGTCGATCCCGCGATCAGCGATGCGGAGCTGGAAAAGCTGCATGAAGGCGGCATGCGCGGCGTCCGCTTCAATTTCCTCAAACGCCTTGTCGACGACGCGCCCAAGGACAAGTTTCTGGAAGTCGCCCGCCGCGTCCAGCCGCTGGGCTGGCATGTCGTCGTCTATTTCGAAGCGGACATATTGGAGGAAATGCGCCCCTTCCTAGACGCCATTCCGACCTTGATCGTCATCGATCATATGGGCCGCCCTGACGTATCCCAGGGGCCGGACGGTGCCGACATGCGCGCCTTCCGCTCATTACTCGACAGCCGGGACGACATCTGGACCAAGGTCACATGCCCCGATCGGCTAGACCCGAAAGGCCCGCCCTGGGATGATTTCGCCCGTTCCGTCGCGCCGCTGGTGGAAGATTATCCTGACCGCGTGCTATGGGGCACTGACTGGCCTCACCCAAATATGGAAAAGGCCATTCCCGACGATGGATTGCTGGTGGACATGATCCCCCGCATCGCGCCAACGGCCGAACTTCAGCGCAAGCTGCTGGTCGACAATCCCATGCGGCTTTACTGGCCGGAGGAACAAAGCTGACCAGCGCCGTCAAGGTACAGAGTTGATCCTGCACAGGACGCCTCGCCTGCTAACATGGCTATAGCCGAGACAGACGAGCAGGGCACCATTTACATCGAAGGTCAGGACAAGCTAAGAGCTTGCCTTCTCTTCCCTGCGGATGGATGCCCCACGATGCCCGATGAACTACAGCCCGACATTACGGCACTTACCGTTCAACTTTTGAGCGCCTATGTTTCCAAGAACAATGTTCCGAGCGAGAGCCTGGCCGATTTGATCAGGTCGACGCGCGCGGCGCTGTTGCAAAATCCGGCCGAAGAGGCGGGGGCTGCGGAGCCGGAATATGTCCCGGCCGTGTCGATCCGCAAGAGCTTGTCATCGCCTGACCATATATTGAGCTTGATCAATGGTCAGCCTTACAAGACATTGAAGCGGCATCTTGAGGCGAATGGATTGACGGCGGACGAATATCGCCAGCGCTACAAGCTGCCCAAATCCTACCCCCTGGTTGCGCCCAACTATTCCGAAGCGCGCCGTGGCGTTGCCCAGCGGCTTGGCCTTGGCCGCAAGACCCCTGCGGGCAATGCGGAAACTACGCCTGAGCAAAGCGCGCCGCCCGAACAGCCCAAAGCGGCAGCAAAGCCCGCTACGGCCGCGCCGGTGAAAGCGCCAGCCGCTTCCCCGAACAAGGACGTCAAGAGCAAGGCAGCGGAAAAGCCCGCCGCCGATGCCAAGGCTAAGGCGCGCAAGCGCCTCTCGATCGCAAGCCCGAAGGGGCAGGATAAGGCAGCGGCGGCGGCTGATGCACCCACTCCGCCCAAGGCAAAGGCGAAGCGCGGGGCAGCACCACGGAAAACGGCATCTGCTGAAACGAAGGGCGAGTGATAAAAAGACAGCGGTTCAGCCGAGTGGCTTAGCCACCCGCCTCAATGGTTTAGCGGCATATCCGGGGATTGACCGCAAAGCGCTTCCTACACTTGAGGCTGGTTCCGCGCGCAAGACAACGCAATGCCCTGCGCGCGGACGATATGAGCGCCTCAGAAGCGGGCGCTCACCGCTATGCCATAGGTGCGCGGTTCAAGACTGAGCCGCCGTCCACCAGTTCCTGCTCGCTCAAAAGACCATAAACCTTGGAGTTGGTGAGGTTCCGGCCCCACAAGCGCACCTTGTAATGATCGCCGGGGAAAGAATAACCGATTTCGGCGGACACAAGTTCATATCCCGGCTGGAAGATACGGTTGTCTGCCTCCGGGAACCAGCGTGCGCTGCGATAGTAATTCCCGCTCAGTGAAAGCGTCCCGCCGCCAAGATCGGTTTCATAAGTTGCGCCAAGATTGAAGGTATAATCTGGAGCATTGATGGTGTGACGGCCTGACGCATCGAAGGAGCTGATGGAGTTGCCTCCTGTCAATTGCCCGGTTACCGGGTCCCTGTTGGGCGTGATCAGAACCGCATCGGGGAAAGATGTGTAGCGCGAATGCATCAAGGAAAGTGAGCCTCGCAGCGTCAATCCTTGAAACGGAATTGCCGTCAATTCAGCCTCAGCGCCGTAGATCTTGGCTGATGCCGCGTTGAGGATCTGGAGCGTGCCGGACAGCGTACGCGTCAACTGGATATTGCTGTAGTCATAATAAAACCCAGCAATATTCAGCCGCAAATGGCGGTCGAGCGCATCGACCTTCAACCCTCCCTCGAAGGCATCGATCTTTTCGGGTTCGAGTGGAGGGGCTGTAAGGGCATTCAAGTTGAACGTCCCGCTCTTGAAGCCACGATTGTAGGACGCATAGACCATCAGGTCAGGCGTGAAGTGATGGTCGAGAGACAGGCGCCAGCTGGGCTGGCTGTCCGTCACCTTTTGAGGCTCCGCGACGGTTCGCGGAAGCGCAACGTCTGCGAAAGTCAGGATAGTCTGGTTATATCCGCTCAACCGGCGGCGATCACGCGTGTAGCGAATGCCACCCGTAAGATTCGTGTCCTCACCCAGCGGAACCGTCGCTTGTGCATAGGCTGCCAGCGATGTGGTCACCTGACGAGCATTGGTGATCTGATCAATAGGACCGGGCTGGTGCGAGAGGAACGGGTAAACCGTCGCGTTGGGATTGGTTCTGGCATCGTTACGGAAGTAATAAAGGCCGAAAATCCATTTGATCGGGCTGCTCTCGTCCGACAGAAGTTGCAGTTCCTGGGAGAACTGCTTTTCGCGTGGTTGCAAGGCAATCACCAGGCCAGGCGTTGGACTGGCGTCCTGGTCAAAACTTTGAAAACCCTTCGTGTTGCGATATGCAGAGATGCTGAGCAGGCGAATGTCGCCGAGCCCCTGTTCTACCTTCAGGCTACCACCCCAGGCTTCGACACGCGAATCGGAGAAGTAATCGCTCGCGGTATCCCAAAATCCGCCGTTAAACCGGTATCCCGTCGCAGTCACCGCGCCCTCGATCGCCCGGACGGCGACGGCCTTGCTTGAATGCGTCTTGGAATAATCTGCCGAAAGCGTGATCCGCGTGTCGGAACCAGGCTCATACAGCCATTTGGTGCGCAACGATAGATCAAGCGGTGTTCTGTTGACGTCTTCACCCGTGGGAATGTTCTTCCCCCAGCCCTGCCCCTGGTGAGAATAATAGCCCGCGAAGTCCACCGCCAGATTTGGTGCAATCCCTCCGGTCGCGTATAGCTTTGTTTCCAGTGTCTCGAAGTTATCGTAGCCGACGCTGGCCTCCACCGAAGGCGTCTGGCTGGGATCGCGCGTTATCACCTGTACAAGGCCGCCCGTCGCATTGCGGCCAAACAATGTTCCCTGTGGCCCCTTCAGGACTTCGATACGTTCTATATTGTTGAGTGCGAACACGGAGCCTGCTTGAGACGCGATATAGACGCCATCGACATAAGTGGCGATGCTCGATTCCTGCCCCGCACCAACTGATTGTGCGCCGACGCCGCGAAGGAATGGCGTGGCATTTCCCACCGAGATCGTGACTTTAAGACCGGGCGTGATCACGGCGAGATCCTGCGTGCCACGGACGCCGAGCGCCTGCACGGCCTCCGCAGTCACGGCAGTTACCGACACCGGAACACGCTGCAAATTTTCACTGCGCCGTTGCGCCGTGACTACAATATCCTCAATCTGGCCTGAGGAAGCGGAACTGCCGTTTGCACCTGATACTCCGGCAACAGGCGCATTCTGGTCATTACCAGAGGCGTGCTCCTGTCCCCATACAGGCGTGGATATTGTCAATGCAATGATCGACACGCCCAACATCTTCGTTGTTCGCATGGCTATTACTCCTCCCCCATAACCGCCAATACTCGCGGCTGATTGATTTCGCCAATTCTGGTTGTCTTATGAACGGACAATAAATTCAGAGCGGGCAGCAATGCCCAACTTCTCCGCCGGACATAGATCCCGGCGTAGAATTTACGTTTTTTCTTTACTGCCAACCCAAACGACCTCCAGGGACTTCGCCCTGGGAGTTTTCTTTTCCATTCAGTTACGCTCGATAAGGAACCGAGCAGCCAGATCAAATACAAGCTGGTTATGAATGGCATCAGCCGGACCGATAGTATGGCTAATCGGGAAGACCATGGGAGAGCGCATGCTAAGCATCAGCGTTCCGGCCCAGACCATGAAGGCCTGAGCCGGAAAAAATTCTCCAACGGTGTCGGGGGAGCGTGTATCCCGCGGCTATTCAGCCGCCACCTGCTCATCACCTGCCGGAACTTCGCTCGGATGCGATTCCAACTGCTTTTCCGCCACCAGATAAGGACGCGGCTTTGTCTCGCCCCGATCATGAACGAAGCCGGGCGCGAAACCTACGCTCCAGTCGTGCCCTTCATACCAGAATTGCGGGATGTCGTGCATCCACTGGGCAAAGCCGAACATCGCGTCGAAATCGCGCGGGACCCAATTGTCGTCGCATGCATCGACATCTGCGCCATATTCGGCGTCGCCTCCGGCCGGACAGGGAATATAGTTGAACAGGCCCGATGAAATCCGGTGACGGCCAAGCCCCCATTCCGATTTCGCCCAGCCCCGGCGCTGCATATAGAGGGTGCCAGCCATGATCTCGTCCAGATCGGTGACCGCGAAGTTCGTATGGCAGAAAGATGTCTTGCCCTGCACCGACGCGAAGGGAAGGTTTGAGCTATAGAAGAAGATGTTATGGTGATCGCTTGCGCCATCAGCGCGAAGATAGGAACCGAAGCCACGCTGCGTATCCGTCAGGCGGAAATCCAGGCGATCGCGCATGAACTGGGCACAGCCATCGGTATCTGCGACGAAGAAAACGACATGACCGAGCCGCTTCGGATAGGCACGCTCGATCCATTTGCGATGGACATTGAGCCGGTTGATGTTCCCCGGCGAATTGACCGGATCGACAGACGTTTGCGGCATGCGGAAGGTGGGCCAGAGGCGCAGCGCCATGGGAATGCCGCCATCAGCGATGAAATGCGCCGTCCCGTCAGGATCGCGGCGCACTTCCCGGTCGGCCGCGACGCGTGCCGCCAGGCGGTCGAGATCGGCCTGGCAATCAACACCCCACACAGTCTCATGAACGCCGATGCCGACGATTTCCGAACCCTCTATCGGGTGGGTCGAAAGCCGTTGTAATATGACATTGGATGTATCGGGCAGGCGATAACGCACCATGTCGCTGGTTCGATCATAGATTTTGAGGCCGTAATCCTCAAAGAAATCGACGCACCGTTCCAGATCGTCGACACAATAAACGAGCGATTCTATCCCGAGGATTGTCACGTCATACTCTCCACACAATTCTTGCCAGCAGGGCGGCTGGGTTCATTTGCTGGAATAATAGCGCGTTGCAGCGCCATCAAATCGTATGTCTTTATCCCCGCCATCCGCTGGGTTTATGGCAGGATCGGCAAGGTTCCGGTCCGCCGCAGCTTTGCGATTATTGGAACAGGTGTCGTTCGGCCGATACGCGCTCACGTATCCAGCTTGCCGCCGTATGGACCGCCAGCGACGTTTCCCCCTGGGAAGGCTCGACAAGCCAGTAGCTTCGCTCAAGCATGATCTCGTGCGGCAGGATAGGCGCCAGTTGCGGACGGCTGCGGGCAATGAAGGCGGGCAGGACGCACAACCCATGCCCGGCACAAGCGAATTCCATCTGCGCATAGAGGCTGGAGCTTTGCAGCGCTGGCCTCAAACCCGGCAGGATTTCGCTCAAATAGTCGAGGCCGCGGGTGAAGACCAGATCATCAATATAGCCGGAAAAGGGGTGGCGGACCAGATCATCGCGCTTGTGGATTTCGGGAGAGCTGGCGAGATACTCCTGCGATCCATAGACGAACAGCCGGTAATTCACCAATTCTTTGCGGTCGGATTTGGGCAGATTGGGCGGATTGAGCGTGATAATAAGATCGGCCTCCCGGCGCGACAAGGCGACGATCTGCTGAATGGTCAGCAGTTCGATGCGAAGCCGGGGGTAGGCGCGCGTGAAAGCAGGCAGTCGGCTCGCCAGAAAGAAATTGCCGAAGCCTTCGAGTGAACTGACGCGGATGTGACCGCTGATCTCGCCCGCCGAACCGATCTCCGCCTCGATATGGGTGGCTTCATGATCGATCTTCGCCGCCGCCTCCAGCAGCTTGATGCCCGTCCGGGTCAACCCATAGCCGCGAAGCGTCCGTTCGAACAATTTGGTCGAAAGCCCCCGCTCCAGCGCATCAATCCGGCGGATCACCGTCGCATGGTCCACGGCCAGCCTGCGCGCGGCGGCTGAGACGGTGCCGGTCCGCGCCACGGCCAGAAAATAGCGCAGGTCGCCCCAATCGAATGCCAACGCCATCCCTCCCGCAAAACCGCACAGATACTGCGCAACCATATCTGTATCGTTGCACGAAGCGCTAGGCTAGGCCGTGAAAAAGGCGGAGGACCCTGATGACCTACCAAGCTGCGCTGCCGCGCGTGATGAAGATTGGCGCAGGCGCGTCCAAGGAATTAGGCGCGGTGCTCAAGATGCTGGGCCTGTCGCGCCCGTTTCTGGTGACCGATCGTTTCCTGCTGGAAAGCGGCCGTGTCGAACAGTTGCTGCATGGCCTTAGCGCCGATGCGATCGAAGCGCGCGTCTTTTCGGATACGGTGCCTGAGCCGACCGTGGCGTCGATCGAAAATGCGCTCGCCGACCTGCTTCGCGGAAACCATGATTGCGTGATCGGCTTCGGTGGCGGCAGCCCGATGGACAGCGCCAAGGCGATCGCGGTGCTGGCGGCCTTCGGTGGGGAATGCCGCGATTACAAAGTGCCGCACATCCAGGACATATCAGGCCTGCCGGTGATCGCCATTCCGACGACGGCCGGTACGGGGTCGGAGGCGACGCGCTTCACCATCGTCACTGACGAGAAGAATGATGAAAAGATGCTCTGCACGGGCCTCGCCTATCTGCCGGTAGCGGCGCTGATCGACTACGAGCTTACGCTGACTATGCCGCCCCGACTGACCGCCGATACCGGCATCGACGCGCTGACCCATGCGATCGAAGCCTATGTGTCGCGGCGTGCGAACCCCTTTTCCGACAGCTTCGCCCTGTTCGCCATGCGCGCCATCGCGCCGAACCTCTATCGCGTATGGGCCGACCCGCAGGACCGGGCCGCACGCGAGGCGATGATGTTCGGATCGACACAGGCGGGCATTGCCTTCTCCAACGCCAGCGTCGCGCTCGTCCATGGCATGAGTCGGCCCATCGGCGCGCATTTCCATGTGCCCCATGGCCTATCCAACGCCATGCTGCTGCCCGCGGTAACGGCATGGTCAGCGCCGGGCGCCCTCCCCCGCTATGCCGAATGCGCCCGCGCCATGGGCGTCGCGGATGAGAGCGAAGGCGATCAGGGTGCAGTCGGCAAGCTGATTGACGAACTCGTCCGGCTCAATACAGAACTCAAGGTGCCCAGCCCCTCGGCCTACGGCATCGATGGCGAGCGCTGGCACGCGCTTCTGCCTACGATGGCCGAACAGGCGCTGGCTTCGGGCTCACCGTCCAACAATCCCGTCATTCCCACCCCCAGCGAGATCGAGGCGATCTATCGCCAGGTCTGGGCGGCGGCTTAAGGAGACATCATGTGACTTCGATTCAGCATTTTATCGGGGGCGCTTTCACCTCCGGCAGTGGCAGCGAGACGCTGCCGGTCTTCAATCCCGCCACGGGCGAACAGAGCGGCACCCTCAGCATCGCCGACGCGGCGACCGTTGACCAAGCGGTCGCCAGCGCGCTTGCCGCTTTCCCGGCTTGGGCGGCAACACCTCCGCATATCCGCGCGCGCGCGCTGTTCCGCTTCCGCGATCTGGTCGAACAGAATATGGACCGGCTGGCGGGCATTATCACGGCTGAACATGGCAAAGTGCTGTCCGACGCGAAGGGCGAACTCACGCGCGGGCTGGAAGTCGTCGAATTCGCCTGCGGCATCCCGCAGATGCTGAAGGGCGACTATAGCGAAAAGGTCGGCAGAGGCGTCGACGCCGTGTCGCTGCGCCAGCCGCTTGGCGTCGTCGCGGGGATCACCCCGTTCAACTTCCCCGCCATGGTGCCGATGTGGATGTTTCCCGTGGCGATCGCCTGCGGCAACAGCTTTGTGCTCAAGCCTTCCGAGCGCGATCCCAGCCTGGCAGGAGAGATTGGCCTGCTGCTCCAGAAAGCGGGGCTTCCCGATGGCGTCTTCAATGTGGTGCATGGCGGCAAGGCGGCGGTGGATGCGCTGCTGGACGATCCCCGTGTAGACGCGATCAGCTTCGTCGGCTCCACCCCGATCGCTGAATATGTGCATCATCGCGGCACTGCGGCGGGTAAGCGTGTGCAGGCGCTGGGCGGCGCGAAAAACCATATGATCGTCATGCCGGACGCCGATCTCGACCAGGCGGCCGACGCGCTGATGGGCGCTGCTTTCGGCTCCGCTGGCGAACGCTGCATGGCGATTTCCGTCGCGGTGCCGGTAGGGCAGGAAACGGCCGACGCGCTGATCGAGCGGCTGACGCCTCGTGTGCGCAGCCTGGCCATAGGGCCAGGGACCGATCCCGCCGCCGAGATGGGCCCGCTCATCACCGCCGCCCATCGTGACAAGGTGTCGGGCTATATCGATGCTGGGGTTGCAGAAGGCGCGAAGCTGGTGGTCGATGGCCGTGGCCTGTCGCTCCAGGGTTATGAGCAGGGCTTCTTCCTGGGCGGCACGCTGTTCGACAATGTCCGCCCCGATATGCGCATCTATCGGGAGGAGATTTTCGGCCCCGTCCTTTCGGTCGTGCGCGCCGGTAGTTTCGAGGAAGCGCTGACGCTGGTGAACGATCATGAATTCGGCAACGGCACGGCAATCTTCACCCGCGACGGCGATGCGGCGCAAAGCTTCCTCAGCCGGGTGCAGGCGGGCATGGTCGGCGTCAACGTTCCCATCCCCGTCCCCATGGCCTTCCATTCGTTTGGCGGCTGGAAGCGATCGCTGTTCGGCGACCATCATATCCACGGCCCGGAAGGCGTACGCTTCTACACACGGCTCAAGACAGCCACGCTGCGCTGGCCGACGGGCATTCGTGCCGGGGCGGACTTCATCATGCCGACGCTGAGCTGACCATGAGCGGCGACGTCATCATAGAGGTGCAGGGCGGCGTCGGGCGGCTCCGGCTGAATCGGTCCAAGGCGCTGCATGCCCTCAATCTGTCGATGTGCCGTGCTATGCTTGATGCGCTCGCAGCGTGGATCAATGATCCGGCGGTCGGGCTGGTGATGATCGACCATGCCGAAGGACGCGGATTCTGCGCGGGCGGCGACATTCGCATGCTGGCCGAGAGCGGGGCTGCGGACGGCAAGGAAGCCGCCGCCTTCTTCCATACAGAATATCAGCTCAACCACCTGCTGTTCACCTATCCCAAGCCGGTAATCGCCTTCATGGACGGCATCACCATGGGCGGAGGCGTGGGGATATCCCTGCCCTGCCGATACCGCGTCGCGACGGAAAGGACGCGCCTTGCGATGCCGGAAAGCGGCATCGGCCTCTTTCCCGATGTCGGCGGCGGCTGGTATCTTTCGCGGTTGCCGGGCCGCATCGGCGCATGGCTCGCGCTTACCGGCGCGAGCCTGAACGGCGCGGACTGCGTGGCGTTGAAGGTCGCTACACACTATATCCTCTCCGGCAAGGTCGAGGAGGCGAAGGCGGCGCTGTTGTCCTCCGGCAGGGAGCCGCAGGACAGTCTCGCGGCATGGACGGTCGAAGCCGCGCCGCCTGCAATCCAGGCGCAGCAAGCCGATATCAATCGCCTTTTCGCCAGCGATCGTTATGAGGATATTCTTGCGGCGTTGCGCAGCGATGGCGGCGAATGGGCCACCGCGCAACTGGCCGCCCTTGCAAAAAAATCCAATCTCACCTGCAAGATCGCGCTGCGCCAGTTGATCGAAGCTGCCCGCCACAGTGATTTCGCCGACGAGATGCGCATGGAATATCGCATCGCCACACGCATTTGCCGCAGCGCCGATTTCATTGAAGGGGTGCGCGCCCTGCTGATCGACAAGGATCTTGATCCGAAATGGACCCCCGCGGAACCGGAGGGCGTGACCGGGTCCATGGTCGAGGAATATTTCGCTCCAATGCCGCCGGGCGAGGAGTGGCAGCCTTTAAGGATAAAGCGCTGAATTGCCCATCCACTGGACTGATATCGGGTATCACCAGCCTATATTTTACGCGCGTGCAAGCGCGCGATATTTCTTAGGCGAAAGAACGGTACGCCGTCTGACATGCTTGCGAAAAGGCATGCAACGGCCGGTCGCAACAGGCAGAGGAACTCAGAAAGGTATTCCATGCAAAATCCATCGATGCTGATGCCGGAGCCAGTGCGCGAGAGCCTTAGCGGGGACGAAATGCGGAATTGGCCGAAGAATAATTGGTGGGTCGTCGCCCATGCGAGCGAGCTTGGCGCAAAGCCGATCGCGCGGTGGGCGCTGGGAAATGCCGATCGTGATCTTCCGCAAGGAAGATGGGTCCATTGCCGCCCTGATCGATCGCTGCCCGCATCGCTGGGCTCCGCTTTCGATGGGTGAGGTCGAGGGCGACAGGATCGTCTGCGGCTATCACGGCATGGCATTTGACGAGACCGGCCGATGCATCAACGTGCCATCGCAGCGCCATACCCCTTCCGCCATTCAGGTCGGCGCATTCGCGGCGATCGAACGCTATGGCTTCATCTGGCTATGGGGCGGCGAGCGGGCGGATGCCGACCCGTCGCTGATCCCTGAAGAACTGGCGTTCCTGGATAATCCAAGCTGGCATAGCGTGTGGGGATACAAGTCCGTCAAGGGCAACTACATGCAGATCAAGGAGAATGTTCTGGACCTGACGCACTTCGCCTATCTGCATGCCAAGTCGCTGAAAGTTGCCGACTGGACGGATGCGCCGGAGGTCGAGGTCACCGATCGCTTCATCAAATATAAGCAGGAATTCAAGATGTCGCCGCTGGCGGCAGTCTATGCCGATCCCGCTGGCAAGGAAGTCGGCAAGCCCATCAATCGCACCTCATGGGGCTGCTACTATTCCCCGTCCGTCAATATAGGCGCGGTCGACATGCATGATCCCAACCCGGAGCCGAACGGGCTGGAACGGTTCGCCCTGCGGGTGATCCACCTGACCACGCCAGTATCGCCGCTCGCCACCCATTATTTCTGGGTTTGGGCGCGCGACCATGGCGAGCCCTATGACGTCGACGCCTATCGCGCCTATGTCAGTTCCGTCTTTGACGAAGACGTCACCATGATCGAAGCGACGGCGGCTCTGTGCCAGCGCGCGCCGGATCAGGAAAAGGCGCGCGAATATAGCGTGGCAGCGGACCGCGCGGCAGTCGAGGCGCGGCGCCGCGTCGCTGATCTCGTGCAGCGGGAAAGGGTTGCGGCGGCCTGATCAGGCCGCCTCCATTTGGTACCGCAAATTATTGAGATGTAAAGGCGCTGACGAGGAATGACGACGATTGAAGTGACCACCCGAGAGGGTCAGAAGGTCGATGTGAAGGCGAGTGAAGGCTTGAGCCTGATGGAGATCATCCGTGACGGCGGCGTAGATGAATTGCTGGCCCTGTGCGGCGGATGCTGTTCATGCGCCACATGCCATATCATCGTGGACGAGGAATTTGCGCGGCATCTTCCACCGATCAGCGCCGATGAGGATGACCTTCTCGACAGTTCGGCCCATCGCAATTCGCGGTCCAGATTGTCTTGCCAGATTCCCTTCACGCAAGCGCTTGAAGGCATCCGGGTGACACTCGCGCCCGAAGATTAGCTGAGCGCGTTAGTCTGACATACCATCCCCGGCATCTCGATGATGCCGGGGATGGTCACGTAAGCTGCCGCAACTTTATCCTTATGGTCTTAGTGAGGGAAGACGACGGTCGTCTGCTCGTTCACGAACACCCGGTCCTCCAGGAAGGCGTGAACCGCGCGTGACAGAACGCGGCGTTCAATGTCGCGGCCCTTCCTGACCAGATCGTCGGGCGAATCCCGGTGGCTGACGCGATCGACATCCTGTTCGATGATCGGTCCTTCATCCAGATCAGCCGTCACGAAATGGGCCGTCGCGCCGATCAGCTTGACGCCGCGGGCGTGGGCCTGGTGATAGGGTTTCGCGCCCTTGAAGCCGGGGAGGAAGCTGTGATGAATGTTGATGCAGCGCCCTGCGAGGAAAGCGGCCAGGTCGTCGGACAAGATTTGCATATAGCGCGCCAGCACGATGAGATCCGGCTGGGTTTCGTTGACCAGGGCCTTGATCCGGCTCTCCTGCTGCGCCTTCGTATCCTTGGTGATGGGGAAATGATGGAAGGGGATGTCGCCCACCAGCGACACCTTGAGCGCCTCAAGTGGATGGTTGGACACGATGCCGACAATGTCCATGTTCAATTCGCCAAGCCGGTGCCGGTAAAGAAGGTCGCCAAGGCAATGGTCGAATTTGGAAACGAGGATCAGAACCTTCTTGGGCGTCGCATGAGGGCGCATGGTCCAATCGAGCCCATGTTCACCCGCCGTCGTGACAAAGGCCTTCTCCAGAGACGGCAGGCTGGAATCGTCCGCCAAGGTGAATTCGACGCGCATGAAGAAGCGGCCGGTGAAGACATCCTCGAACTGCTGCGCCTCGCGGATGTTCGCGCCATTGCGCACCAGCGTTCCGGCGACGGCCGCGACTATGCCCGGATGATCGGCACAACTGAGCTTCAAAATATAGGTATCGGACACGAGCATTCCCCCCGGCTCGAAAATGACAGGAGTGAGATTAGTAGCAATCAGCGCAGCGCGTGCATATCCACGCGACGATTATCCTGCTTGTAAGGCGCGGACGCGACCTTCGCCCTGATCTGCTTCTGCGGTTCGCCTGGCGCACCCCAGATTACTGTGACATCGGTGCCGATTTCCGCATGGGCGACATCGATGACGCATAGCGACAGCATTTCGCGAAAGAAGAAGCTGTACCCGCGCGAGGTCGCGACCCCGACATCCTGTCCACCCGCCACGACGCGGTCGGCCCACATGAAGCCGCGCTGGTCGCGCGGCATCTCCATGAAATGATAGGGCGCGCCAGAGCGGAACAGCGACGCATGGACGTCCAGCACGTCGTCAGCGTTCCAGACAAGCGTGCGGATCACGCGCCGGGGCGCTGCCACTTCGGCCTCCAGCGCGGCGCGGCCAAGGAAATCATGGTCGAAATTGATCACCTTGGCCCATCCCAGTTCGACCGGGCTGCGATACCAGTCGCTGATATCATCCGACTGGAAGCTGCCCGCGACATTGAAGGTGGAGGCGAATGCCGGCAGCCCGGCGCGGAAGGCTTCCAGATAGCCGCGAAGGTCCTCATCGAAAATCGCAGGCATATAGTCGGGACGATAGTAGGATAGCAGGCTTCCAGATGATTGATGAAGGCGGCCCGGCCGCCCAGTTTGCGGATGCCGAACTCCTGTCCCGCTTCCACCACAGCGTCATAGACGGCCTTCGCGTCTTCCGCAGGGCCTTGCAGCTCCCAGCCCGGCTCGCCCGACATGCCCTGACGCAGCGCGACCACGGGCCGCCCGGCGATAATCGTTTCGCCATTACGCATGAACTTGATGTCGCGGATCTGCGGTCCGACCAGCTTTTCCATCACGGCGGCCGCGAGCGGTCCTGCCACCTGGAAATTATAGCCTTCCTCCGCAATGCTCTCGACATCATAGCTGCCTTGGGCGAGCTGATAATCGATCCAGAAAGTGCCGCGCCCGAATAGCCGGACTTCCTGCTCGCCCAAGCGGGTCAGGATGCCCTCCGCTATGACCTTGCCCGCTTTCGTGACGTGTATGGCGTGTCTGGATTGGCCTACCGCGAAATTCGCGAAACTGTTGACGGTGAAGTCGGAAAAAAGCTTGAAGACGTCAGGACCGAGATAACGCCGCTGCCACAGGAAAGACCAGTCGCCAATATAGCATGTCTGCTTCCAGGACATGCTTTCATCCAGCCAGTCGGTATATTCCGGCAATCCCCAGCGGGTGGTGAAATAGCCCTCCGGCGTGCGACGCAGCGCTGCTATATCCATTCGGCAGATCCTATCCTTGTTGCGCTGTCGACGCAGCGCCAATCCCTATCGCTCGCCAGCCTCATCTTGAAAAGCGACTAAGATGAGATATGCCTTATTCGATATATGGATATCAGACGCCTTGACCTTAATCTGCTGCTTCTGCTGGACCGTCTTTATGACAGCCGCAGCCTGACCGCTGCGGCTTATGCGCTGGGGATCAGGCAGCCGCTCGCCAGCAGCCGCCTTGCCGAACTGCGGCGCTATTTCGGCGACGAGCTGTTCGTGCGAACCGGGCGGGGGATGCGGCCGACGCCCTTTACAGAACGCATCATCACGCCCCTGCGCGAAGCTATGGCGATTATAGAGGGCAAGGTGATCCGCAAGCCGGGTTATGATGCGGCGAATAGCGACCGGGAATTTACGCTGACCACGTCCGATATCGGCGCGCTCGTCTTCCTGCCGCCGCTTCTGGATGCGCTCGCCCAGGTTGCGCCCCGGATCACGCTGCGGTGCCTGTCCCTTCCGCAAAATCAGGTACATGCAGCGCTGGAGCGGGGGATGATCGACCTTGCGATCGGTTATTTCCCGGATGTGCGCGGACCCAATATCGGATGCGCACCCCTGTTCGAACATCCCTTCAGCTGCATCGTGCGCGATAGCAATCAGATCGTCGGCACGTCCCTCGACCTCGACGCTTTCCTTGCAGCGGAGCATCTGGTGGTCGATCAGGAAGGCAGCAGCCAGGCGATCGTCGAGCGTCGTGTCGCTGATCTTGGGCTGGCGCGCCGCGTCCGCCTGCATGTCCCCAATTTCCTGAGCGTTCCGCACCTCATTTCCCGCACGGACATGATCAGCGTGGTGCCTTCGTCGCTGGGCGTCGCCTATGCCCGCATCTACCCCTTGCGCGTGCTTCCGCCGCCCTTCCCCATTCCCGCGATCCCGCTGGGCTTCTTCTGGCATCGCCGCACCGAGGGCGATCCCGAAGTCGGATGGCTGCGCGAATTCGTGCGATCGGAACTCACCGGCCGCGATCCCACCGCGATCATGACCGAAGCATAACCGCACGAGCGCGGTTCCTGAGATAATCCCCGGTTATATCAAACATTATCACTTTAAATTTTCTAGCCCCGTCCTGCTCCGATAAAACCCGGAAGAACAGCGAGCCACTGGCAGTAACGGACGGAGATGGAGCATGTGGGGACGAGCGAGGATTCCCGGCATTGCTCTGGAATGTGTGAAGCTGTGCCAGGCTGGGCATGGCTATGCCGGGCATAGGCGCCAGCTTGGCGCGATCGGCTGACCCATGCATTTCGAAGGCTTCGACCTTAATCTTCTTGTGTCGCTTGATGCGTTGCTGACCGAACGAAATGTGACGCGGGCATCGGAGAAATTGCGCGTTTCGCAGCCTGCCATGAGCGCGGCGCTCCAGAAGCTCCGCGTCCAACTGTCCGACCCGCTGCTGGAACGCATCGGCCGCCAGATGGAATTGACGCCCCGCGGGAAAGCCATCGCCGGGCCAGTCAAGGACCTGCTTTTCGGGATACGCGGCATATTCAATACCGAGGCGAGCTTCGACCCGGAAACCGCCCGTCATTCCTTCCGCATCGTGATGTCGGGTTATTGCGCCGAGGTGTTCGGTGTGCCGCTGATCCACGCAATCGGGCGGCTCGCTCCCCATGTGACATGCGAGATGCACGACTTGTCGATCGACATGATCGCGCGCCTTCGCGAAGGTCAGTTCGACATGGGCGTCGCCCTGCCGCACAGCGTCCTCTTCGACCCGGACTATGCGAACGACGGTCTTTGTACGCAACGCCTCTTCATCGATCATTTCGTGCTGGTCGGTTCGAGGAGCAATCCGGCGCTTGCGAAGGAACTCACTTATGACGAGTTTTGCGAGCAGCCTTATGTCGATGTCCGCATCGGTGGAACGGTCATCAGCCTGGTCGAACAGGCGCTGAGGCGGCAATCGAAACGGCCGCCCACCCGCGCATGGGCGCCTTCCTTCCTGCATGCGATGGCGATGGCGAGCCAGACCGAACTGCTGACGATGGTGCCAGCGCGGATGCTGGCGCTGCATGCGGATGCCCTGGAATTGAAGGCGGTGCCAGCGCCGCTGCCGGTCGATCCGCTTGAAGAAACCGCAATCTGGCACCCCCGGACCGATCTTGATCCCGCCCATTTGTGGTTGCGCGAAGTCGTCCAGAAGGTGGCCGCAAAAATGAATGGATCTGGACCTCACGAATTTCATGGAGTTGCAATTTGAGGAAAGTGATCATCACCTGCGCCGTGACAGGGGCCATCCACACGCCGTCCATGTCGCCGCATTTGCCTGTCACGCCGTCCGAGATCGCAGAGGCGGCGATCGGGGCGGCGCAGGCGGGCGCTGCCATCGTGCACCTTCATGCCCGGCAGCCAGAGGATGGGCGTCCCAGCCAGGACCCGGCGCTGTTCCGGCGCTTCCTTCCCGCGATCGCCGAACAGAGCGATGTCGTCATCAACATCACGACCGGCGGATCGCCCGTTCAGACGCTGGAAGAAAGGCTGGAGCCCGCGCGCGTGTTCCAGCCGGAACTGGCATCCCTCAACATGGGGTCGATGAACTTCGGCCTGTTCGAGATGCTGAACAGGTTCAAGGAATTCCAGCATGATTGGGAAGAACCGTATCTGCGCAATTCCGACGATCTGGTCTTCCGCAACAGCTTCCGGGACATCGAGCATATTCTGCGGTCCTGCGGCGATGCGGGGACGCGGTTCGAGCTGGAATGCTATGACACCAGTCACCTCTATACCGCCGCCTATTTCCTGGATCGCGGCCTGCTGCCCAAGCCGCTTTTCATCCAGTCGGTCTTTGGTCTGCGGGGCGGAGCGGGGCCGCATTATGAAGATGTCATCATGATGCGGCGGACGGCCGACCGGCTGTTCGGCCATGACTATCAATGGTCCGTGCTGGGCGCTGGCCGCAACCAGATGCCGATCGCCACCCTGTCCGCGGCGATCGGCGGCAATGTGCGCGTGGGGATCGAGGATTCGCTTTGGGACGGCCCCGGACGGTTGGCCCGGTCAAACGCCGACCAGGTGACCCGCATCCGGCAGGTCATCGAAGCGCTCTCGCTTGAAATCGCAACACCCGCCGAGGCCCGAGAGCTTCTCCAGCTCAAGGGCGCCGCCAATACGAGGATATCCGCATGACCGTCATCCGCACCTCCCCCGGACCCAATCCCCTCAAGGGCTGGCAGGTCGATCCCGCCACCATCCGATATGTGGGGGAGGGATTGCAGCGCCCCGAATGCATCCTGGCGCGCCCCGACGGCACATTGTTCACAGCCGACGCGCGCGGCGGCGTGGTGGCGATCGCCAGGGACGGGTCGCAACGGCTGATTGCCCAGCAGGCGGACCATCATTTCGATCTCGCCGCCGATGCCGCGTCCAGCCTGTTGACCGGCACCCTGCCCAACGGGCTGGCCTTCGATGCCGAGGGCAATTTCCTCATCGCCAATTTCGGCACGGACCGGCTGGAGATGATGACCCCTGGCGGCGCGACGCAAGTCCTGCTTTCCGAACTTGACGGCGCGCCGATGGGCAAGGTCAATTTCGTGCTGCGAGACAGCCGGAACAGGCTGTGGGTGACCATCTCCACCCGGATCAACCCGTGGAGCGATGCAATTTGCAGCGCATTGCATGACGGCTATCTGCTGCTGATCGACGAGCGCGGCGCGCGGATCGTGGCCGATGGCTTTTCTTTCACGAACGAGGTCAGGCTGGATGCGGCGGAAGAGTGGATCTATGTCGCTGAAACCACGGCCAAGCGCATCACGCGGCTGCGCATCCGTGAGGATGGATCGCTCACCGACCGGGAGATTTTCGGCCCCGGCAATCTTGGCAAGGGTCTGATCGACGGCATCAGCTTCGATGCCTATGGCAATTTGTGGGGCACGATGTTCCTGGCGGACCGGCTGATTGCCCTGACGCCCGATGGCGAACTGCTCGAATTGCTGGACGACGGCAATGATGCCGCTACGGCAGAATTTGAAGCGGCCTTCGCTACTGGCAAGAGCGTCTCCTTCGACATTCTGTCGCGCTGCGGCGGAACGATCGCGCCCTGGCTTGCAAGCGTGACCTTTGGGGGGCCCGACCTCAAGACCGCTTATCTCGGCAGCCTCAAGGGGAGCCGCCTCCCCTATTTCACTTCCCCAGTTGCGGGATTGCCCATGGTTCACTGGCGCTGATCAAGGCTGAGAGGATGCCACCATGATTGCCGATCTGGATATCGATCTATATTCGCCTGAGTTGATCGCCGATCCGTATCCGGTCTTTAAGGCGATCCGCGATGCGGGGCCCGTCTGCCGCCTACCGGGCGGGGTCTTCGCCATGGGCCGCCACGCCGATCTCAAACAAGCGTTGAGCGACTGGTCCCTGTTCAGTTCGCAGTCCGGCGTGGCTTTGAACGAGACGATGAATGACGCGCTGAGCGGGACGGTCCTTGCCAGCGACCCGCCGCTGCACACCGGATTGCGGCAGGTCGTCGGCCGCCCCCTAGCGCCAGGGCGGCTGGCGGCCTTGCGGCAAAAGATCACCGAAACCGCGGAAGCGCTGGTGGACGATCTGGCGTCACGCGGCGAGTTCTGCGCCGCCACGGACCTTGCCCAGCATCTGCCGCTTACGATCGTGTCGGAACTGGTCGGCATGCCGGACGATGGACGGCGGCGGATGCTCGATTGGGCGGCGGCCGTCTTCAACAGCATGGCGATGGAAGGCAGCAGCTATGCGGCGGAAGCGCTTCCCATCGTCGGCGAAATGGTCGCCTATATCGCGGACGCCGCTTTGCCGGAACGATTGGTGCCGGGCGGCTGGGCGGCGGAACTCCATGAAGCAGTGAAGGCCGGCGAGATCACCAAGGATACGTTCGAAAGCCTGCTGCAAGCCTATCTTGCGCCATCGCTCGACACCACAATCTTCGCAACATCCAATCTGATGTGGCTGCTGGCGAAGCATCCTGAACAGTGGCAACGCCTCCGTGACCGGCCCGCCCTGATTCCGCGCGCGATCAACGAAGCCTTGCGGCTGGAAAGCCCGGTGACCGGCTTTTCACGCCTGCTCACCCGCGACGCAAATATCGACGGTGTGGATATTCCAAAGGGCAGCCGCATATTGATGCTGTTCGCGGCGGGCAATCGTGACGAGCGGCGCTATCCGGATCCCGATCGCTTCGACATCGAGCGCGACAGCACGGACCACCTTTCCTTCGGACACGCGATCCACCGCTGCGTGGGCGCCAACCTTGCGCTGCTGGAGATGACGGCGCTGCTGACTGCCCTGACGCGGCGGGTCAGGAGCATCGAAATATTGGAGGAAAAGCGCACCGACCATGCGGTGCTGCGCGGCTTTTCCTCGCTGAAAGTGCGGGTCGATTGTTGATCGCGAGGGGCGCGCGCCCGCCCTATTTGAACAATTGGTAGCGCGTCACCATCGCAGCCACCGCATCCGTACCGAACACTTCAATCGCAGCCTCCGACAGTTGGGCAGAGAAATCCTGTGGCAGCCCCCCACTGGGCACAACCACTTCATCGATCGCGTCCCAGGCCGCCGGTTCTTCGCCCTGTTCGATGGCGTTATGGCAATATGAAACCGAGGGATAGCGGGAGAGCAGCCTTTCCAGCCGGGTACGCCACTCCGCCAATGCGGTGGCCGGGGGCGTGCGCTCCGCACGTCTGAACAGGATGACCTTCGTGTCTCCACTCTTGGCGGGCGGTCCCCATTCGGTTGCATCGGCAAAGAGGATGCGGGTGCCTTCGCGGTCACCGAAATTATCCTCGTCCGGCTGCACATGATTGCGATAGGCATCATTGTCCAGCGTTGCGAAAGCAACCTGCTTTGACGCGATCCGCACCAGCGAGAGCGCGTCGCAATCCAGCAGTGGCGCGCCGCTGACACTGTCGGACGCGCCATCGATGGCATAGGCATGCGCATATCCGTCAAACCGGCCGCCGACCTCTTCATGCGCCATGGCGAGCGGGCCGTGAACGTTCAACAGATGATGCTGAATATCAGCCCGTGACAAGCCGATCTTGGTTTTGGGGACGATAACGACTTTGTTCATAACGCACGCTTTCTTATCGTTTGAAATAGTCACTTATAACGTTTCGCTCAGCCGCCTTCTTGTTCGACCTTCTTGCCGATCAGCGACATAGGGTGGGGTTCGGGATATTCATTGAGCAGGAAGGAAATGCCGTAGGTCTGGCTGGCATCGTAGAAGGCTTCGCGGGCGGGCCCGATCGAATTGATCATCAGCGGCTCTATCCCGCGCTTGCGGAAATGCGCGACCGCCTCATCAAGGTTGGACACCTTGATGACGAAGGTGCGCAGGCAAGGGCCATGGTCCGCCAGATGCTTCATTTCCGCCGCGCCGACTGGATGGCCGTCGGAAAGTGGCTGGCCCAGCTCAAAACCATGGCGGCCCGCCAGCGTCACGGCGATCTGCTGTTCTTCCGACCTGATGACATCGTCGAACTTCCAGCCGAGCAGATCGCTGAAGAAGTCCCTGGCTTTGTCAATGTCATCGACCAGCGCGATGACCCGATCGACCCGTTCAAAAAGCATCCTGTTTCTCCCAGCAAAATTACTCTGCGCCCGTCCGGGCTTCGAACTCCGGCATTCAGGCAGTCACATGGTCACGGATGCGCGCGACGACCGCGCTGGAACCAGCGATGCCCTTCTGGATACGATCGCAATATTCCTGATGCATCTCCCGCGCGTCATCCGGATGTGTGAAGATGTCCTCCACACCCGCGGCGGCCGCCGCCAGAATGATCTGCGCGGATTGATCGGGAGAGATGGTCTTTTCGGACTCCGCGAGGCCTTCGGGGATGTCCGGCGTGACGCCTCCCGCAGGGCGCAGGGCGAGGAAGTTAGCGCCGATGTTGGTGCGGGTCAGCCCCGGATAGATGGTGGAAACCCTGATCGGCCTGTCCCCAATCTCATCCCGCATGCCCTGGGACAAGGCCGCAACCCCGAATTTCGCCGCCGCATAGAGGGCGATATGCCAGCCGGGCGAGGCCACCAGGGCAGCCAGCGACGCCGTGCAGAGGATATAGGCAGGCTTTCCGTGCGCCAGCATGGACGGCATGAGCGAGCGGACGGTTTCATAGACGCTGATGGTGTTGACATCGAGGGACCAGCGCACCTCTTCGGGCGTCACCTTCGTGAACGGAATTCCAGCAAGCCCGACGCCAGCATTGGCGCACAGATAATGAACCTCGCCATGAGCGTCCAAAACCTCCCCGGCGATCGCCGCGAGCCGGTCATTGTCCGTGACGTCGCCCACATGGATCGTGACCTTGGGGGAGCCGGCTTCCTCCGCCGCCGCCTTCACTTCTTCCAGCGAAGAAGGCGAGATGTCGACCAGCGCCAGCGCCGCCCCTCCCCGCGCGAAAGCCATGGCGAGTCCCCGGCCGATCCCGCTGCCACTGCCTGTGATATAGGCAACCTTGCCTGCATAATCCGGCATATGAAGACTCCCAAATGGTTGACGATCCGGCCAAGCCGGAATGAGATCGTTCAGATCGGCTGCCCGGCGCCATCTGCATCGCATCGGCGGCCGGGTCAGCCTTTCCGCCCCCTTATCGAAACGCTTGCCTGTCGAGCGTAAGTTCAGGAAGCGGCGTGGAAATTCATCGGCAGATGATCGAAGGTCTGGAAGGCCGATATCATCACCTCCGGCTTGCCCGCGAGTTCGATACGTTCGATCTTTTCCGCCATGGCGCGGATCAACGCCACCGCCTCCTCGCGCGCCAGCATCTGGCCCGCGCAATTGTGGATGCCGGTGCCAAAGGAGAGATGCTTGCCAAACTTGCGGGTGATGTCGAACCGGTCCGGCTCGTCCCAGACCGTGGGGTCGCGGTTCGCCATTGTGGCGAAGATCAGAACCGGATCGCCCTTGTGGATATGGGCGCCCGCCAGTTCGGTATCGCGCACCGCGACGCGGCCCAGCCAGCGGCCGGGGCTGAGCCAGCGGTGGCCCTCCTCGAAAGCGCTGAGGGCGAGATCTGGATTGTTGCGCAGCACGGTCCATTGGTCCGGGAACTGCGAGAAGCCGTAGAACATATTGGTGAGCACGCCGATGGTGGTGTCGGTGCCCGCCGTGAGCAGCGCCAGCACCAATGTCGCCGCGCGGTCATGCGTCATGTCGCCGCGATCGGCCGCTTCGAACACACGCGCGCCGATGCTGCCGGGAGCCAGGGCTTCGGGATTGCACTGCCCCTGGACCCAGACCGCTGCCTCCCTGGCTTCTTCGAAGAACTGGATCATGAAGTCGGTGGTCGGACCAAAAGCATTGATCGCGGCGGCGCCGAACAGCGACAGATTCTCCCGTCCATCGGGGCGCAGCCCCATCGCGTCCCCGAACACCTTGAAGATATAGGGCCTCACCAGACCCTCGACGATATCGATGCCCTTCGCGTCGGCGACGCGATCGACGGCTGCGCGGGCCGCCGCTTCGAAATTGCTTTTCAAGGTGCGTATGACGGCGGGGGCGAGAATCCAGTTCAGAGCGCGCCGCGTGTCGGTGTGCGACGGCGGGTCCTCGCTGACCGCGATCTGCGGAATGGGAATGTCGGGGTTTTCAAAAGGCCGCTGCGCGGAGGAGAAGGTCTCCCAATCCTGAAGGATCGCCTTGACCAGATCATAGCGAGCGGTGGCCCACATCTTATGATGATCGAGCCAGACCATCGGCCCGGCAGCCTGAATTTCCTTGTCGACGGCGGTGGCGTTCAGGATGGCTTCGCGGTTCAGGGGGTCGCTGGTGATATAGGGTATTTCCGCTGGGTCGGGTGCGGCGATTGCCTTTCGAGCATATTCAGTCGTGACCATCTTCAACTCCTCAGTTCTGCAATTTTCGTCGTTCGAAAGGCTCGCCGCCCGGTGAAGGCGCTGATGGTCCCTGCCCTCCGTTCAGGCGGACCATCGGCGCCTTCACGGCCATCAGAAATTATATCTCAGGCGCGCGCCGTAGGTGCGGGGTGCGCGAATGCTGCCGACGATCAGCCCGTCAGCGCCGCCATTGGGGTTGGCTGGGGCGGGATGGATGAACAGGTGCCGGTTGGCCTGGGTGATCACCGCTTCATTGGTGAGGTTTCTCGCAAAGACCGTCAGCGACAGCTGGTTGCCCGGCGCGTAGAAGGCGAGCGAGGCATCAAGCATCGCATAGGCGTCCTGCCGCTCCGTGCCCAGATATTCGACCGAAAGCCAGCTTGAGGAGGCGAACTGCACGCTCGCGCCCGGTTCAATCGCGAAGCCGCTGCTCAGCTCGAAGCGATGCGAGTAGCTCGCCGTGCCGCTCCATTTGGGCGTGCGGACAAGCGGAAAACCGGCGCAGTCGATCGGGCGCGTCGCCCCGTCCGGGCTGAGCTGCCCGATATCGCAGCCCGTCACTGGCGGCCCAAGCGAGGTGTAGTTGGTGATGGTGAACTTCTGATATTTGGTGTTGATATATTCGACCTGGAGATTGAACGTATCGGCATCGGTCGGGCGAAAGGCGATATCCGCGTCGATGCCGAAGATCCGCGCCTTGCCTGCATTCACGGTTGCGAAAGTGAAATAGCCCGGAATGGAGGTTGCAGAGAAATAGCTTTGCTGCTGGCCCTTATATTTCCAGTAGAAGGCTTCAAGGTTCAGCTGAAGCTTGTTGTCGAAGAAACGATTCTTGCTGCCAAGCTCGAAGGCCAGCACTTTTTCCGGCCCGAAAGAATTGGGCAGTGGCGCGGGGTAATAGCCGCCGGATTTGAAGCCCGTGCTGGCATTGAAAAAGAGGAGCGAGTTGGGCGCCACGTCATATTCGACGCCAGCCTTCCACGATACCTGCTTGAAGGTACGGCGGTTGTCCATCCGTGAAGAGAAAGTGCAAAATTGCGGTGGATAAGGCGTGGCGGGATTGAAGACATAAGGCGGCGCGCATCCCACACCCGGCATGGGAAGCTGATAATTGGTGGTGGGTCCGCCAAGCGTCTTGCGCTCATAGGTATAGCGCAGGCCCCCGGTCAGGCGCAGGGCTTCCGTGAGGCTGTAGGTCGCCTGACCGAAGGCGGCATAGCTCCGGCTTTTCTGATCGACGTCCAGGACGGCGGTGGCAGGACCAATGTCGGCGACCAGACTGTAAGGCTTGTCGCCCCGCTTCTGATGCTCATCGAAGTAGAAGCCGCCGGCGACCCATTTGAAGGCGGCGCTTTCATTGGCCAGACGGGCTTCCACGCTGGTCTGATGATCGATTTCGCTGTCCGTGGTCCGAAAGCCGGTCAGATTGTGGAGATCTTCCAGCTTGCCGCGCCGGTAGGCCGGAATGACCGTCAACGTCGCCGGTCCCAGATCCCAATTCATTTCCGCCGACACATGGAGAACGTCGATATTCACATTCTGGGCCGTCGTCGGGCGGGTCAGGAACGGTCCGACGCCGGGTTCTCCGGCATAGATGGGTTCCAGGCTGGGATCGGTAACGGACGTCCAGGCGCTCTTGCCCGAAATCCTGGGGAGCGGGACCCCGCCCGCGCCAACGCCGCCGATATGCTGGTAGGCGCCGGTCAGCAGCAGCGAGAATGTGCTGTCAGGTTCATAGAGCAATTGAAGCCGGGCGGCCTGGCTCTTGTCGTCGTCCGCGCCGTCGCTCAGATAGCCGTTGCGATGGACGATCTGCCCGCTTGCACGAATGGCCAGCGTGTCGCCGACCGGCAGGTTGACCGCCGCCGTTCCGCGCAGAAGGTCGTAATTGCCGGCCTCAACCTCCATGAAGCCCGACCGGGACCCCAGCTTTGGACGCGCATAGATGACGTTCACCGCGCCGCCCGATGCGTTGCGGCCATAAAGCGTGCCTTGCGGCCCCTTCAATATCTCGACACGATCGAGGTCGAAGAAGCTGGCGCGCGTGGCCCAGGGCCGCGACACATAGACGCCGTTGAGATTGACCGCGACCGCGCCTTCGGCAAAGGAGTTCGCCGAATAATTGCCGACGCCGCGAACATAGACCTGCGGATAATTGCCCGCCGTGCCAATATTCACGCCGGGCGCGACCGCGTTCAGATCTTCAGGACGCAGCACGCCGCGCTGGGCAAGGTCTTCGCCGGTGATCGCCTGGATCGCCAATGCCGCCCGCTGGGCGCTTTCACTTCTGCGCGATGCCGTGACGATGATATCGGCAAGCCCGGAAGCGTTTCTATTTGCCGAAGCATCCGATCCTGACTGTTCTGCATTGGGAGTATCCGCTGGTGTACCCGGAACCTCCGCCGCGGCCGTTTGCGCCAATGCAAGCGCGAAAGGAGATCCGCAAAGAACCAGAAATTTCATATCATCCTCCCTTTTTCTATGATTTTTTGACGTTCTTATTCTCAAGATCATCTTCAAAGGGCGTGCGGCAAAGACCGTCGCGATCAACTCCACCGACTTGATCACTGTCCTTAATCTGCTGATATTTCGCCGCCTTTGGATCTGGACTTTCACCACTCCCAAATGGCTCGCCATGGCACGCCCGATATGATCAGGTCACTTCGCCATAACTTCTGGAATATCTGCCCTGAATCCATCTATCGGTCCAAGGTCTAGCAGGGCGGATAAGGGGCAGGAAATATATATCCATTATGCTTGCCATAATCCGGGCGGATCAAGCATTGCCGCAATGATGATGGTGGCGCCCCGCTATTTGACGGTATCGTGAAGGGCCGTTGCAAACTGCCTTTCATAATCCCGTCATATGCCGCACATCAGCGCGACTGATTTTTCCTGCCTGTTCTTTGCTGCCTATAAGAGACCCGATATGTCTTCCGTAATGACTGCCGGGCGGCGCTGATCGGGTCTTGCGGAGCCGAAGCCCCCCTCTGCAATCGGCGGCATATCCAGCTTTTTGGATCATCTGGCGGGAAGAGGCAGCAGCAATTCGATGACCGACGAATTTGACTATATCATCGTTGGCGCAGGTTCGGCAGGCGCGGTCATCGCGAACCGCCTGAGCGCCGATCCAGACATACGCGTCCTGCTGCTCGAAGCAGGCAAGGCGAGCCGCCACCCGCTCATGGCGATGCCGCTTTCCTTCTTTTCGCTCATGCTTCGGCCCGGCCTGAACTGGGGCTATATGACGGAGCCGGAGCCATTTGCCGATAATCGCCGCCTGCCGGTGCTGCGCGGCAAGGTGCTGGGCGGGTCCTCCTCCATCAACGGCATGATGTTCACCCGTGGCCATCCCAGGGACTATGACCAATGGGCACAGATGGGCAACCAGGGCTGGAGCTTCGATGACGTCCTTCCCTATTTCAGACGCATGGAAAATAGCTGGCGCGGCAGCAGCGATCGCCATGGCGCAGGGGGACCCATCAGCACGCAAGGGCAATCGACTGACAACCCGCTTTACCAGGCGCTTGTGGAAGTCGCGCGGCGGAACGGATATCCCGTCAGGCAGGATTTTGAAGCGGACGTCCCGGAAGGGTTCGGCGTCCCGGACTTCTCCATCCGCAAGGGGCGGCGATCGAGCACTGCGAGAGGCTATCTCGACCCGGTCTTGCGGCGGCCCAACCTGACGGTGGCGGTCGAAGCCCAGTCCACGCGCATAATGTTCGAAGGAAAACGGGCCGTAGGGATTGAATATCTGCGGCGCGGCGAGATCGTCCAGGCCCGCGCATCGCGCGAAGTGATATTGTCGGCGGGCGCTTATAATTCGCCGCAACTGCTGATGCTGTCCGGCGTCGGGCCAGCGGACCATCTGCGTGAGATGGACATCCCGGTGCTCGCCGACCTGCCGGGCGTGGGCCAGAATTTGCAGGAGCATCCTGGGTTGCATACGCAATTCCAGCCGCGCATTCCCATGGATTTCGAAAATGCGATCCGTCTAGACCGGGTGGCCCGCTCAGTCGCCTGGTGGGCGGCAACCGGCAAGGGGATAGCGGGGTCCATCCCCCTGACCGCCATGGCCTTCTACAAATCGCGCGAGGGACTGGAACGGCCCGATCTGGAAACGATGTTCATCCCGACCGCTTTCGACGCGCGCATATGGTTTCCGGGGATCGCGCGCGCCCGTGGTCATGTTTTCACCACCTCCACCATCATCCTGCGCCCGGATAGCCGGGGTTGGGTGAAGCTGCGGTCCAATGACCCGCGTGACAAACCCCGTATCCAGTGGAACCTGCTTGCCGAAGAAAGCGACCTGGCGGCCATGCGGCGAGGGGTGCGGTGGATCCGCGGCCTGATGCGGCAGCAGCCCGTTTCCGACCTGATCGGAGAAGAGATCAGGCCCGGACCGTCGATCAACAGCGATGCCGAAATCGACGATTATATCCGCGCCAATATTCATACGGCCCATCATGCCACCAGCACCTGTTCCATGGGCACTGGCGAGAATGCGGTGGTCGATGCAAAGCTGAAAGTCCACGGCGTCGAAGGCCTGCGCGTGGCTGACGCGTCGATCATGCCGGTCATCGTCGGGGCGCATACCAATGCGCCGTCCATCATGATCGGGGAGAAGGCTGCGGCGATGATCCTGTCAGACAATGGCTGACGGGTAGCGGTAGAAGCCCTGCCACCATAGCAATGCTTGCGGTGGCAGGGCCGTTGAAAAAGATGGCCTGCCTCAGACGAGCGTCGCGCCACCATCGACATGGAGCGTCGTGCCCGCGAGCGCCGGATTGCGCATGGCGAACAGCACCGCGTCGGCAATGTCGTCGGTCGTAGGGACATAGCGGCTGGGAAGCACTGACGAGAGATGCTCGATCATCCTGTCATAGGATTGCCCCACATGCCGTTCGAGCGCGGGCGAGCGGACCGGGCCAGGCGCGACCACGTTGACGCGGACCGGCGCCATTTCGACCGTGAGGTTTCGCGCGAAGCTGTCGATGCCCGCCATGGTGCTGGCGGCCTCCCCCAGCGACGGCACGGGCTTCCATGCCGCAGCGCCGGAAAACAGCGTGATGCTCGCGCGCTCCGCCAGCTTCGAACTGGCCGCCCGGATGACGTTGAAGACACCCCAAATCCGCACCCGCACGACGCGCTCCAATTCCGCCCTGGGAAGCTTCACGAAGGTCCATCGCTCCTCCGAACCGAAGGTGCCGGATGTGACGACAAGATGATCCACCTGCGCGACCCCGCCGAACGCGGCTTCGACCGACGCCTCGTCCGCGACATCGCAGACGACCGTGGCGCTGCCGGGGATCGTCGCTTGTGCCTGCGCCAGACGATCAGGATTGCGGGCCATGATCGTCACCTTCGCGCCCGCCGCAGCCGCCGCCTGAGCGACGGCGAGGCCGATGCCCTGGCTGCCCCCGACGACGACGACGTGACGTCCCGAAAGCTTGTCCGCCCTGCCATGATCATCCGCCAACACACATACTCCTGCTACTGAGTGAAATAGGTTCTTTCGAGTGCTCAAATCGGTTCGAGCAATTTGGCCCGCATCTGCGCCGTGACCTCGGCCTGGGACTGTTCCGCGGACGCCGGGTTCATCTGCCATTCGCCGAGCTTGATCGACATTTGCCCCACCAGGTTCGCGCGTTCGAAGCGACGCGTCATGAACCTTGCGAGCTTGTCCGCCAGCGGCGCTTCGTCGCGCGACAGTTCGTCGGCGAGCGCGACCGAATCCTCGATCGCCATGGCCGCGCCCTGGCCCAGATGCGGCGTGGCGCTGTGCGCGGCGTCGCCGATCAGGAGGATGCGCCCCTTATACCATGGGGAGGGTAGCATGCAGACCTCAAGGGGCCGGTAGACGACAAGCTCCGGCTCCGTGATGCGCTTGGCCAACTCGCCAAGCAGGCCGCCGAAGCCAGCGAGACGCTTGCGCATCTCATCGGCGAGGCTTTCGGGCGGGAAATGGGGATTGCCCGGTTCCTCGGTCACCGTCATGATATACATGGTGTCCTGCGTCAGCGGGCAATATCCTGCGGTGTGGCCGTCATCATGCATGTAAAGATGGAACCATTCCAAGTCTCTGGGACGAGGAACATTGTACCGCCATACGCCCTGTCCAGTATAGCTTGGTCTTGGCGCGTGCGGGAAGACTATATTGCGTGTCCTGGAATAAGCGCCGTCCGCGCCGATCACCAGATCATAGCGGCACGATGTTCCATCAGTGAAGCGGACATCTACGCCGTCGCCGCGATCTTCGATGGATTCAAAGGTGACGCCAAGACGCACGGGAATGCCGAGCGCCTTCACCTTGCCGGTCAGTACCTTGTGAAGGGCGGGACGGGTAAGGCCCAGATCGGCGGGATAGGGCGCGGTCACCGTCGAGTCACCAGGCAGCTCCGCAATCTCCTCCCCCGCCATGTCGAGGAATTTCCAGCCCTTATAGGGAAAGCCCGCCGCAACGGCCTCGTCACCCAGGTCCAATGCTGCCAGGGCGCGCACGAAATTGGCCTGGACGATGATGCCGACATGATAGACGCGCCAATCAGTGCTCAGTTCGACGACATCGACGTCGAAGCCCTTCTGATGCAATCCGATGGCCGCGCTCAGGCCGCCGATACCGCCGCCGATGACCAGAATCCTGTTGTCTTTCACCATCCCCTCCGCATCCTCTTGCCCGTTCTGCCCTGATATTAGAGCAGAGCGCCGCCATCCGAACGATAGCCAGTGCGGGCGCGTGCGGTTGAACCGGCACCCGCACATGACCCATTGCTCCTGCGGCTATGCCCGACCGTCGCCGGAAAACCGGCGAAGCTCAAATCATTTGTTTTTGGTAGATGGAATAAGCAGGTCTTATGGTGACCTTGATCACCCCTTGGCGCTTGAGAGCGGCTGCGGACGTACCAGCCGGTAACCGGCAAGCGCCTGAAATCCGCCGACGATATAGGACAGGAGAGAGGGGTAAGCGGCGGAGATATCCTCTCCGCTCATCCGGCCTTCCGACACGAGGTCGAGCAGCCCGTCTATTTCAAACGTGCCCATCATCACCGACAGCGCATAGGTGAAGCCGCGCTGGGCCGTTTCCAGGCTGAGGGACGGCTCGGCGGCCATGATCCGCTCGATCGCCACGCGTCCGACCGCCCCGAAATGCTTCAGCAAAAGCGCGGCCCAGCGAGGGTCCTGATGCATCCGCGCGAGCAGACGCCCATAAGCGCGCCAGCCAGCATCGCCGTTGGTCATGAGGTCAAGCACCGGGCGGGCGAAGGCGTCGAACACCTGTTCCAGGCTGGGTGATGCCGGAAGCCGCGCGAAGGAGGCGCGCCTTGCTTCATCCAGCATCGTGGCCCGGCGGGCAAGCACGGCGTCGAGCAGAATGTCCTTCGTCGCGAAATGATAGGTGAGCAGGCCCAGCGAAAATCCCGCCCGGCTGCTGATCATCCGGGTCGAGACTTCGTCATAGGAATGGCAGGAAAACAGTTCTTCGGCGGTATCCAGTATCTGTTCGATCGATGCCGCCTTGTTTCGCGTGGCGCGGACGTCGCTTTTGACCGCGGGCCCGGAGGTCTCTTTCATCTTCTGGCTCATTCCCTGTGACCCGCCCGTCCGCCTTCGCGCCTCTCGCCTGCTATACGTGCAAAGGCGGACGCGGGTCACCAGCAAATATGCCCTTCCTGATCAGGGGAACAATCAAGAGCCGGATCAGAAACGCACGCCGATCCGCCCGCCATAGGTTCGGGGCGCGCGCAGGATCGCGATCACGTTAGACGCTGCGGAGAAGGGCAGTTGCCAGCCATTGCCCATGACGGTCGTATTTTCGATATTGTTGATGAAGGCCGCCGCATACCAGCGTCCGCCCGCCGCATTATAGGTCAACTGCGCGTCGCTCATCCAATAACCCTGCTGATATTCATCAGCCACGAAGTCGAGTGCGGTCAGGGAGGAGGATTGATAATGCGTCCGCACATTGAGGACGATGTTCGCGTCATTGGCAAGAGGAACGGTTTGCTGCGCGCCCAGGTTGATCGTCCACACGGGCGCCTGGGGCGGCCTCCTGCCGCTGCAATCGACGGAGTAGGAATTGCCGACCAGCGCGCCGACCGCGCAGCCGGATGCGGGCGGCGCGCCCAGATTGGGGACCGAATAGACGAAATCCTTGTACCGGGCGTCGAGATAAAGGACATCGGCGGTGAGCAGCGTGTTCCTGAGCGGCTTGAACTGGGCTTCCAGTTCGACGCCCTTGAAGCTGGCGCGGCCGACATTTTCCGTCGCGAAAATGGTGGTGCCCGCAGAATCCCGTGCAAGGTGGCTCACCTGCTGGTCGGTGTAGCGCCAGTAAAAGGCCTCAAGATTCAGTTGCAGGCGATTGTCGAAGAAGCGGTTCTTCGATCCCACGGTCCAGGCCTTGATGGTTTCCGGCTTGAACACGCCTTCATCCCCGCTCAGGAAGAAGCCGCCTGATTTGAAGCCGGTTTCAAAGCTCGCATAGAGCAGGTTCCGGGGCGTGATGTCCCAGTCGGCGCCAGCGCGCCACGTGACCCGGTTGAACCTGGCGGCCCCGTCCTGGGCGATTTCCGTGCCCACCTGAAGCGTTCCATCAGCGCCGGGCACGGGCGCGATCGTGCCGTCCGGTAGGCGCGTGACCGGGATGGGCGCGGTGTCATAGGGGAAGGGCACCGCGTCCGGGCAATTGGGATATTGGGCGAGGCAGACGCGGTCGATCGTCTGGAGATTGGCTTTCAGCGTCTTGCGCTCATGCGTGTAGCGGATGCCGCCGGTGACGCGGACATTATCCCTGAGAGCATAGGTCAGCCGCGCAGAGCCTGCATAGCTGTCAAGCGTGGACGCGAATTGCGCCTGATAATGGTCGAACTGATGGTTCACCAGATAGGTGGGAACATGATTGTCTTCATTATAATAATAAGCGCCGACGAGCAGCCGCAGGGGGTTGCTTTCCGGGCTTGCATAACGGGCCTCGACGCTCGTCTGCTCATTCTTCTCCCGGTCGTAGATCCAGAAGCCGTCCGTCGTGCTGACATTGTCGAGGCTGGATCGCCGGTAAGCGGGTATGATCGTGAACGTGCCGGCATCGGTCGAATAGCTGAGGTTCGCCGAAACGCCCCAGAAATTGTTCCTTTGATACTGGTTATCGGCAACGGACAGAAAGTTCCTGCCGCCAAGGACGTTGGGCAGAGAATGGTAGAAGGCCTGTCCTTCCGGCGAATTGATCCCGTAGCGATTGTCGATGCCCAGATCGACCGGCGTGCCGCCTGCTCCCCGGCCGCCCTGATGGAAATAGTCGGCGGACAGCAATATCTCCAGATCATCACTTGGATTTACCCGCAATTGAATACGGCCGCCATAATCATGCTGGTCGTCGGTGCCGTCCTTCATATAGCCGTCATGGCGAACGAAGATGCCCGCAGCGCGAATGGCCGCAACCGGCGAAAGCGGAACATTGAGCGCGCCGTCGAGCCTTACCGCATCATAATTGCCATATTCGGCGCTGGCATCCGCACCGAAGGCGAAATCGGGCTTGCGGGTGATGACGTTGATCGCGCCGCCGGTCGCGTTGCGGCCATATAATGTGCCCTGAGGCCCCTTGAGAACCTCGACACGTTCGAGATCGTAGAAATAGCCAGTGGTCGAATTGGGCCGCCCGATATAGACGCCGTCATAGTTGAACGCGATCGCGGATTCCGTCAGTGGATTGGCGTTCACATTGCCGACGCCGCGCAGGTAGAATTGCGTGTATGCGCCATTATTGCCCGCGACCTGAAGCGAGGGAACGAGCGTGGTCAGCGCCTTGGGATCGGACACGCCAGCGGCTCGCAGGGCGTCGCCATTGACCGCGGTAACGGCGATCGCGGCGCGCTGAAGATTTTCCGAACGGCGCTGGGCGGTCACCACAATGTCCTGAATGCCGCCGGGCGAAGAGGGGGACGCAGCCTCTGCCGCGGCCTGCGTGCTGGCAGGATCGGCGGCATTTTGCTGAGCGAAAGCTGGTGTGGAAAATGCGAACGCCCAGGCGATGGCGTTCAATGAAACCTTGCCCATTTTCATGGCTGTCCTCCCCGGTAAATGATGTTTTGCGGGGATGTTAGGAACAGGACAGAAT
This sequence comes from Sphingobium quisquiliarum P25, assembly GCF_000445065.1. Taxonomy (GTDB): domain Bacteria; phylum Pseudomonadota; class Alphaproteobacteria; order Sphingomonadales; family Sphingomonadaceae; genus Sphingobium; species Sphingobium quisquiliarum. The sequence goes on from NZ_ATHO01000131.1 coordinate 35,602, forward strand.
TGGTCCAATATAAGTTAGTTATTTATGGCATCATCTCGACAGATGGCGGATTTGCAATGTTCCATAACAATGATCGGTTGTCATGAAGGACAATGACATATTCATGACTCGCCCGATCCATCGGAAAGATGAACCGGGCGAGCCATGAACTGGACCATGCTGCTGGATGGTCCGGCCATGCGGCCGGAACATCATTGCGGGATCAGGCGGGCAATTCCGCCTCTGCCTTGCTGAGCCGCTCGATCGCCGCGGCGGATGCGGCGATGCCTGCCTTTACCCGCTGGCTGTAGGCTTCATGCATCTCCCGCGCTTCGTCCGGGTGGGTGCAGATGTCCTCCACGCCAGCCTCGGCCGCGGCCAGGATGATCTCGGCGGCCTGCGCCGGCGGAATGGCGACGTTCATGTCGAGGCCTTCGGGCAGTTGCGGCGCTACGCCGCCCGTGGGCCGCAGCGAACGGAAGGTGTTGGAGATATTGGTGCGCACCATGCCGGGATAGATACTGGAAACCTTGATCGGCCTGTCGCCGATCTCGTCCCGCATGCCCTGCGCCAGCGCGGCGACGCCGAACTTGCTGGCGGAATAGATGCCGTGATGCCATCCCGGCGGCGTCAGCAGCCCGGCGAGCGAGGAGGTGCACAGGATATGGCCCGGCTGTCCATGGGCGAGCATGGAGGGGAGCAGGGAGCGAACGGTTTCGTAGACGCCGATGGTGTTGACGTCCATCACCCAGCGGACCTCGCGCTGCGTCACGGATGTGAAGGGAATGCCGGCAATGCCGATGCCCGCATTGGCGCAGAGGAAATGCACGTCGCCATGCGCGTCCAGCACCTCCTTCGCCACGCGTTCGATCTGGTCGATCGCGCTGACGTCGCACAGATGCGTCGTCACCTTGGGCGCGCCTGCCGCGAGGGCGAGCGCCTTCGTTTCCTCAAGCCCTGCTTCCGACACATCGGCGAGCGCCAGCGCGCTGCCCCGCTTCGCAAAGGCGAGCGCCAGTCCGCGCCCGATCCCGCTCGCGGACCCCGTGATATAGGCAAGCTTGTCTTTATATTCCGCCATGAGGTGGCTCCATTCGATAGGGGGGTTCAAGCGAAGGCGGCGCGCACGGCCTCAGGCGAGGCGGCGACGTCGATGTCGAGGATGGCTCCCGTCGCCGGGCCGAATTCCAGAATATGCGTGCCGGACGGCACGTCCTCGATAAGCCAGGGATCGACGCCGCCGCCATTGGCCGTATATTCGGGAAAGTCGCTGCTGAAGATATGCAGCAACAGCCGGTGACCGGCGGGAAGCTTATAGGCGGTCTGCCCCACCGTCACGGTGAAGGGCGTCGCATGTTCCTGAATGACGCCGCCGTCCGCCGTTTCGCTGACGGGCCGGGTCTTGAGCCGGACCTGGCCGCGCGTGATGAGATGGGCGGTCCCATCGGGGGCCTGGTCGAGCAGGCGGGCGAAGATGTCGGCGCTTTCCAGCGTGGAGGCGAGCCGCCCTTTCAGCGTCACCGCGCCGGTGATCAGGAGGTCGACCGCCACCGGCTTGCTGCCGAAAGCGAGCACATCGGGCCGGTCGCCAAGCGGCGCAAGATCGGGCCACGCCATCAGCACCGTGGTCGATCCCGGACCGCAGGGCTGCTCTGCGCTCGCGGCGATCGAAGGCACGAGATTTTCGCCGTCATGACGCCAGCGCGCGAAGTCCCGCTCGGGCGGCGTTTCACCCAACAGACCCTGCGCGTCATTCTTGCCGGACAGGTAGAAGCGGACCCGGCGCGTGTGGGCGGGGGGCCAGGCCTCGCTCGCTTTCCAGCCGGTCCTGCCGATCTCATATTGCACCGGCGGGACGCCTTCGCCCAGCCCGCGCAGATGGCGATTGTAGAAGGGGATCGTCGGATCGACCGCGCGGCGGATGAATTTTTCCAGCGCGACGGGATTGTGCGTGTACCAGTCCTCCGGCCCGAAGGGTGCCTGTTCAACATTATAGCCTTCATGATCCACCGCTTCGAGGCGGAGAAAGAGCTTGCCCGCCCAGGCGGGGGCGGCGGAGAGCGCCTCTATATCCTGCCATGCGGCGGGGGCGCACAGGTCGTAATAGCCCACGGTGAACAGGGTCGGGATGGGATTGGCGATCAGCGACGCCAGGCTGGGCGCGCGCGAGGGGAAATCCCTTTCGAATGACTTTTCGAAATCCGCCGACCATTGGCCGACCGTTTCGAAAAAGCCCTCCATCATCTTCTTCCAGGGGCGCTGATGCCAGGGGAGCCGCCCTATATAGAGGAAATTGTCGTTATAGCATTGGCCGAAATACCAGCGGTTGACCACATGCTCGACATCTTCGGAACCGTCCGGGGCGATCACCGGAAGGCCGAGGTTGGAGCCGGTCAGGCGCGGCGCGATGCACTTGAGCGCAGGATGAGCCGAGGAAAGCGCCGCGATCTGGGTAAAGCCGATATAGGACGTTCCCCACATGCCGACCGAACCATCGCTCCACGGCTGCTTTGCGATCCAGTCGATCGTGTCATAGCCGTCATCAGGCTCGTGGATCATATATTCGGTCGCGCCGCCCGAACGGAAGCGTCCGCGCACATCCTGAATGACGACATTATAGCCGTGCGCAACGAACAGCCGCGCGATCTTCCCCATGCCGGGGAAGCCGCCCTTGTCATAGGGCGTGCGGATGAGGATGGTCGCGGCCGGGATGTCGAGGTCGGCCCTGTAAAGGTCCGCCGCAAGCTCGACGCCGTCCCGCATGGCGATCTGGATGGTTTGCGCCCCTTCCGGCACAGGTTGGGGTTGCGCGCGAATATAGGATTTCTGGTCCGGGATACTGTTCATCGATCTTCATCCAATCGCAAAAGTGAAATTCATGAAAATGCCCGCCGCGCGCGCGACTTGCCACCGGCGCTGGCAATTGCCCGCGCCACGCCGCCAGGACTTGGCCTCCATTTCCTGACCGTGCAGCAAGGGCCAGTTACGGAAGTGGAGGCTAGCATCGGGACTGTGAGCCCACAAATATATGTGGCTGATCGGATATATCGAACCGGGTTATGCCTGAACCCCGGCGCGGGAGCCGAACGCCGCCGCGCAGGACCCAGGCGGCCTATCCCCGGAAGGTGAGGCTGAGCCGCGCCGTGGCCCCGCCGTCGACCGGGATATTCGCGCCGGTGATATAGGCAGCTTCATCGGAGGCCAGGAACAGGCCCGTATAGACTACGTCGGCCGGGCTGCCGAGGCGCGCAAGTGCGGAGGAATCCTCGAAAAAGGCCTTGAGCCTCGGCTTTTCACGCAGCAGCGGCTGCGTGGCGGGCGTGGCGATGATGCCGGGGGAAATGGCGTTCACCCGAATCCAGTGGGGCGCGCCCTCGACCGCGAGCTGGCGCGACATCGCGATGACGCCGCTCTTGGCGGTGCCGTGCGCAAGCGCGCCGACGCCTTCAATCGGTTCAGCGCCGCCCATGCCGCTGATCGACCCGATATTGATGATGCTGCCGCCGCCCCGCTTGATCATATGCGGCCAGACCGCCTGCGTCGGCACGAAGATGACATCGAGTTCGACGCGCAGATTGTCATGCCACATTTCGATGCTGGTTTCTGCGAACGGCGCGAACCGGGCCGACCCGCCATTATTGTAAAGGATATCGATCCCGCCCTGCTTCTGGACCACGGCATCGGCCCAGCGCTTCATCTGTTCAGGATTGGTGGCGTCAGCAACGTCGAGATCGAGCGTCAGCCCTTCCGCCTCCGCCAGCGCGCGGGTTTGCCGCAGCCCGTCTTCATTGATGTCGCACCCGAAGACCGCCGCCCCGGCCCTGGCGAACAGAAGCGCGGCTTCCCTGCCCTGCCCGCCTGCGACGCCCGTCAGCATGGCTACCTTTCCGGCGAGGCGGCCTTCCACCTTGCCTTGGCTGGTCCGCGCCTGTTCACTCATTGCCATGCCTCCTCATATGCGCTGTCAGGAATTGATCATCTGCCCGTGAAGGAGCGTTTCGCGCACTTTCCCTATTCCCGGCACGTGAGCGCCCTCCCCGCCGTCCACGACCAGGATCTGGCCCGTGATCATGCGCGCGGCAGACGAGGCCAGGAACACGGCGGCGTTGGCAATGTCCACAGGTTCGGCAAGCGTGGGGGTCAGCGTTTCCTCCAACTCCAGTTCAAAGATCGCCGGGTGGAACGCCGCCACGACGGCGGGCGAACGCGTCAGGCCCGGCAGGACGGCATTGCAGCGAACGCCGTCCTTGCCATATTGCGTGGCCACCGACCGAGTAAGCTGGACAAGGGCGAGCTTGCTCGCGGAATAGGCCGACTGGACGAGATTGCCGCGCAGGGAAAGGGCCGAGCCGGTATTGACGATCGCGCCGCCCCCGGCCGCCAGCAGATGCGGAAGCACATATTTGCTGCACAGCATCGTGCCCTTGCAATTGGCCCCGAAAATACGATCCCAGACCTGGGCATCCATGCCGGCGATCGCGCCATCCCTGCCGTTCAGGTCAGGCGACAGATCGGCGGCATTGGCGTGCAGGATGCCGATGGACCCAAAATGATCGTGCGACCGGGCAATCAGCCGTTCGATGCTGGTTTCGTCATGCAGGTCGAAGGGAAGCGCGATCGCATCGCCACCCTGACCGGCGATGGCGTGGGCAACGGCCTCCGCCGCTTCCAGCGCGATGTCGGCCACCACGACCCTGGCGCCCCGCGCTGCCAGCAGTTGCGCGCTTGCAGCGCCAATGCCGCCCCCGGCGCCGGTCACTATGGCGACGTCTCCAGCAAATTCTATCATGTTCGTCCTTGCATCCTGATAGCGGCGATCACGGGCGGCCGCCCGCAACCGCGCGCGGTTTCGTGCCGCAATCGGCCACAGCCTGAAGAGTGCGCCGCACCGGCGGGTCCATGCCAAGCGGCTCTGCCGTCGCGGGCATGCGTTCGGCCACCGCCGACATGACGTCCCTTAGCCAGCGATGCCCTGGGTCCGCTTCCGACCGGGGGTGCCACATGGCCGTTTCATTCAGTTCCAGAAGCTCAATCGGCGCGGGCAGCGCCTTGAGCTGGAGATAATCCTTGTGAATTTCGAAAAGGCGGTGCGGGACGATCGTCACCATGTCCGTGCCGCTCACCATCGAAAGCGCGTGGAAGAAGGTGGGCACGCATCCGCCGATCCGGGGCCGCTCCATCTGCTTGCGCAATGCCAGTTCGATATTGCTGACCAGACGGCCGCCGAAGCGCACGTCGACAAAGACCTGCTGGCAGAATTCCGGGTAGCTGATCGGGCGGTTCAGCAGGGGATTGCTTCTGGACCCGGCCAGGATGAAGCGGTCATGGAACAGCAACTGCTCGCACACATCGTCCCGGCGATAGGCGGGGTCGAACAGCGCGCTGTGCGGAAGAGTGACGCAGGCATCGATCTGGCCATCATGCAGGCGCGTCAGCGTGTCCATCGACAGTTCATCAATCTCACAGTTCAGCCCCGGTCCGGCGGAAACGATCTCATCGACTAGCTGAACCCCGAAAATCTCGGCGCAGCTATTGGACATCACCACCTTGAAGGTGCGTTGCGCTTCGGCAGGCTGGAAGCCGTCGCCATCGCTGAGAAGCGCGCGCACATCGAACAATATCTCCTTGAGCGGCCCCACCAGCATGCGGGCGCGCGGCGTAAGCTCCATCTGCCGCCCGATCCGTTCCAGCAGGGGATCAGAGAAGTGGAAGCGCAGCTTTTGCAGCGCGAAGCTCATCGCTGGCTGGGAGACGTGGAGGCGTTCGGACGCCCGCGTGACGTTGCGCTCGTTCAGAAGCGCATCGAGCGAGACGAGGAGATTGAGGTCGAGGCCATTCAGATGCATGGCCGCCCCCCTGACGAAGCGGCGCGCTCTTGCTCAGGCGCGTGCCGTTCTGGCTTTCCAGATCGAAAGCTCATGGCCATCTTCCACCTCTCCCAGCCGATTCCGATGAAACCGGACTCTTTTCACTGCGCCCGAATTTTATCTGCCGGGGGAGGCGTCGGCGCCGCGCCTCTCCTTATATCTGCCGGTCCTTCGGCGGGCGTTAACTGCCCTTATGGGGAAGAACCGGAGTTAACCGTACACACGAACGGTTAAGGGAGCAAGCATTCTTGAACCATCCGCTGCGCGCGTCCGGGAGGGAAGGAAAGCCGCGCGTGCGGGCGCTCCCTTCCGCTCCCCGTCAGCGCGCTCAGAGGCCGCCTAGAGCGATATATTTGATCTCCAGATAGTCATCGATGCCATATTTCGATCCTTCGCGGCCGAGGCCGGAGGCCTTGACCCCGCCAAAGGGCGCGACCTCGGTGGAAATCAGCCCCTCATTCACGCCGACCATGCCGAATTCCAGCGCTTCGCTGACGCGGAAGATGCGGCCCACGTCACGCGCGTAGATGTAGGAAGCAAGGCCGAAGGGCGTGTCATTGGCGAGCGCGATCGCTTCCTCTTCGGTTTCGAAGCGGAACAGCGGCGCGATGGGACCGAAGGTCTCATCAGCGAAGATCATCGCGTCGCGCGGGACATTGGTCAGCACCGTGGGTTCGAAGAAGGTGCCGCCCAGCGCATGCCGCTTGCCGCCTGCGCGCACCTCCGCGCCCTTCGCCACGGCGTCGGCCACATGCTCCTCGACCTTCGCCACCGCATTTTCGTCGATGAGCGGCCCCTGGACGACGCCATCCTCCATGCCGTTGCCCACCTTCAGCTTCGCGGTTTCCTCGGCAAGGCGCTTCGCGAACGCGTCATAGATGCCGGACTGGACGAGCAGGCGGTTCGCCGCGATGCAGGCCTGGCCGGTATTGCGATATTTGGCCATGAGCGCGCCCTTCACCGCGCTTTCCAGATCGGCGTCATCGAAGACGATGAAGGGCGCATTGCCGCCCAGTTCCATGCTTGTCTTCTTGATGGTGGGCGCGCATTGGGCCAGCAGCAGGGCGCCGACTTCGGTCGATCCGGTGAAGGACAGTTTCCGCACGATGGGGCTGCCGGTGAGTTCGCCGCCGATCGCCCGCGCCGATCCGGTGACGATGTTGCAGACGCCCTTCGGCAGACCCGCGCGCTCCGCCAGCACGCCCAGCGCGAGCGCGGACAGCGGCGTCTGGCTGGCGGGCTTGATGACGCCAGCGCAGCCCGCCGCCCAGCCCGGCCCCGCCTTTCGCGTGATCATCGCGGCCGGGAAGTTCCACGGCGTGATCGCCGCGAACACGCCGATCGGCGACTTCTGCACCAGGATGCGGCGATTGTCCGCATTTTGCGGGATGATGTCGCCATAGACGCGCTTCGCCTCTTCCGCGAACCATTCGATGAAGCCTGCGGCGTAGAGCAGTTCGCCATGCGCTTCGGACAGGGGTTTGCCCTGTTCCGCCGTCAGGATCACCGCCAGATCGCCGATATGCTCCAGCATGAGGTCGTAGAGGCGGCGCAGGATGCGCGACCGCTCCTTGGGCAGCACCTTCCTCCATTCCCGCGTCGCGCGCTCGGCGGCGGCGATCGCGCGGCGGGTTTCCTCAGCGCCCGCATCCGGCACCGTGGCGATCAATTCGCCGGTGGCGGGATTGCGCACGTCCAGGGTGCGGCCATCGTCCGCCTGAACCCATTCGCCATCGATCAATATGGCCTGACGCAGGAGACCGGGGTCTTTAAGATCAAGTTTGACAGGAGCAGTCATGGCGGCCCTCATTCAGGATTGCGTCCCACGAAGAAGGCTTCGTCGGGATCGGTTGTCGGGTTGAGACCGGCCGCTTCCAGGCCACGGCGCAGGACGATCATTTCCCGCGTGTAGATGCGCGCCGTAGGATGGCGGAGCGGACCGCCATTATATCCCTGGAGCCAGCCCTGATATTTCCATAGCATGCGGTTGAGCAGGCCGCCACCGCCCATCGGCACGCTGCCAAAGGCTTTGCGCGCCGCGTCCATGGAATAATAAAGGGCCGTCGCCTCATCGAACCGGCATTCCTGCACCAGGTTGAAGATCCTGGGCAGCATCGGGCCGAAATAGGCGGAATAGTTGGTGCCGCAGAAGGGCACCGGGATGATCTGCGACAGGGGGATGAATTCATGTTCGATCGGGAATGAGATCACCACTTCCTCATGGAAGGCGCGATGAACCTCGATCGGCGCCATGATCAGCGGCGCGCCGCCTTCCGCCTTGATCGCGACGATGTTCGGGCAATCGTCGATCAGGCGGCGCAATATGGGAACCGGGATGTCCGCCGGGTCGAGATGCGAAAAGCCCCAGGTCGGGATGGGGAAAAGCATCACCGCCATGTCGGTGGCATCACAAAATGCCTTGGTATAGGCGTAAACCTCTTCCATCGACTTGGGGTAGAAATAAGGCGGATAACCAAGGAGCACCAGTTCGGCCCCCGCGCGTTCCGCCCGCTTCACCGCTTCGATATTTTCCTCAAGCGAGTTGAACACGGCATGGTGGACGGTGATGATCCGCCCGGCGGCCTGATCCACCATGACGCGCACGAACTGTTCATATTCGTCCATCGTGATGACGACTTCCGAACAGGCAAGCGTAGCGGTGAAGCCATGCCGGATGCTGGTTTCGACATCATGGCGGACCGCCGCCTCGTTCAGGCGGGTGAAGTCCGACGTCATCGTCGGCATCACCACATTGGCAACGCCCACCAGCTTTTCACGAGCCCATGCCCGTGCGTCGTTGCGATTATAGCTGAGCATGTCCCAGATCCTTTTCTAACGCTTGGTTTCGAAGGCGGCCGGAAGCGGCAATGCGAGACCCGCTTCCAGGGCCTTGGTGAGGATGAGTCCGGCCACGACCACGTCCTGGAGGCCGCCGCCGACGGATTTGAACATCGGGTTCCGCGCGGCCTGCACCCGGCTGTCGAGACTGCCCGACATTAGGTCGAACAGACCGAACGACTTGTCATGGAATTCGATGCCCGCTTCATGCGCGGCGATCATGTCGCCGGTTTCCTCCAGCACTTCTTCCACCATGTCGCACACGATCAGGTCGGCGCGCTTGATGACCGAAATGTCGATCTCGCGCTGTTCGGGCACGGTCGATCCGATCGACGCCACAACAGCCCCGTCCCGCAGCCAGTCGCCGTACAGGATCGGGCGCTCCCCTTGCGAACGGGCGGCGGCGAGGACGAGGCCGGATTCCCGCACCGCCTCTTCCGGGCTGGCGCAGGCCGTGGCAGTGACGCCCAGTTCTTCCTGGATGGACGCCGCAAAGGCTTCGCGCTTCGCCGGCGTGGGGCTGAATATCGCGATCTCGCTCAGGTCCCGCACGCTGGCGATGGCGCGGACATGCATGGCCGCTTCCAGCCCGCTGCCCAGCACGGCGAGCCGGTCGACCTTCGCCGGAGCGATGCGGTCCAGCGCGGCCGCCGTGGTCGCGGCGGTGCGATAGGCGGTGACCATGTTCGCGTCCACGAATGCGGCGATGCGGCTCGTTTCACGGTCGAAAAGCACGATCACATATTCAGCGCCCGGCGCGGGAGCGGTGGCCGACATCCCCATGAGCTTCGCACCGAAATAGCGCGAGCCCGGCGGCAAGGCTGGCAAGGTGCGCAGCCACGCCCCTCCGCCCCGCGCGACGGTGCGGGGCGGCAGGGCGACGGGATCGGCCTGCTGAGCATAGGCGTGTTGCAGCGCCTTGATAGCATCGGGCCATTGGAAAACCGCGCGCGCGGTTTCGCCGGAGACGAATACGGACGGCGTATCGGGATCGGCCATGGGGAAAACCTCTCATCCAGTCGCGACGGGTTCGCGAGTCTTAGTTGATATTGATGTGCCTTAATTTCATTATTGAGCGCGGTCAAGAAGATTGATTGCGTTGCATCACCCGATGAAATGTGGACAGCCGCGCCGCCGCCTTCTACAGCCGTTGGCATGACGATGCCGACCGACCCCGCCCCGCATGAAGAACTCAATCGCGTGCGCAGCTATGTGGAGCAGGCGCGCCGGGACCAGCAGGCGCGCCTGCCGTCCGAACCGCAGCTTGCCGAGCGGCTGGGCATCACCCGGCCCCGGCTGCGGCGCATATTGAAGAAGCTGGAGTCCGAAGGGCTGATCTGGCGGCATGTCGGCAAGGGCACTTTCGTCGGCGAGCGCAGCCTTACCAACACGCTGGGCGAACTGCCCAACATGCTGACGCCCCTGGAAACCTTCGAAGCGCGGATCGTGCTCGAACCGCAGCTTGCGGGCCTTGCGGCGCTGCGCGCCACGCCTGCCCAGATCGAGGAAATGCGCGAATGCCTGGCGCGCATGGCGGACCTGTCCCAATTTGCGGACTGGGCGGTCTGGGACGAGCGCCTGCACCGGCTGGTGGCGAAGGCGGCGCATAATACCCTCCTGCTCGCGCTCTACGACACCGTTCGCGAAAGCGCGCCGACGGGCATGCGCGACCGGCTGCACGATGTCTTCCCCGCGCCCGCACCCGAAACCAACGAGCAGCACGAAGCCTATGTGGACGCGATCGCCGCGCGCGACCACAAGCGGGCGGAAGCGCTGATGCGGGCGCATCTGCAATCGGTGCGGGACGCGCTTTTCGGCAGCCGTTGAGGCATTTACGCGCCCATCACGTTCGCCGATGCTGAAAATTCATAATAACGATTGGCCTGCCAACGGGCGCAAAGCTTATCCCCGGATGTGACCTGCTCCCCCCTGGGTCAGCGCATTGACCGCGACAGAGATGGCGGCGCGCTGCGCCCCGCCATTTCATAATCCCGCATCGTAGGAGAGAGTTTCCATGTCCGGCATCGATGATCTTCGCACTAATGTGGACACCTCGGTATCATGGGGGCGTCTTGAGTTCACTGGGTGGCAGGATGAGAACCTGTCGTGGAAGGAAAGCTGCTACATTGGCGACTGGAGCTGGCTCGACGAATTCCATGTCAAGGGCGCCGATGCGCTGAAATTCCTGTCGATCACGCCATCAACAGCTTCGCGAAATTCGACCTTGGCCAGGCGAAACATGCCGTGTTCTGCAACAAGGCGGGCAAGGTCATCGGCGAAGGCGTGCTCCAGCGGCTGGGCGAGGACGAATTCGAATTTCAGGCGCGCGGGCCAGTCGTCAAATGGCTGGAATATCGTCTCGCCAAGGGGGGCTATTCTGCGGCCTATGCAACGTCGATAAGCAAGTTCAAATTCCAGGTGTCGGGACCGGCCGCCCTCGCCGTTTGCGAAAAGGCGACCGGCGAGCCGTTGCGCGACATCGGTTTCATGCGCTTCCGGTCAGCGCCGATCCGAGATGTCGATGTCCTTTTCCTGCGGCAGGGCATGGCGGGCGAAATCGGGTTCGAGCTTCAGGGCCCTTCGGAAAAAGCAGAAATTGTCCGGCAGGCGATATTGGAGGCGGGCGCGGACATGGGCATCCGCCAGCTTGGATCGCGCACCGCCATGATCAACCATCTCGAAGCCGCCTTTCCCACCGTGACGCATGACTATCTGCCAGCGGTCGGCGACGAACCGGAACGTGAATTCTACGAGCTTTACGGTTCCGCGACGCCCGTGTTCGGTTCGCCCGAATGGTTCCGCAGCTTCGCGCGGACCCAGAAGGTGAAGGGCAGTTATGAGGGACGATCCGTCACCGACTGGTATCGCTCTCCCATCGAATTGGGATGGGCGAAAAGCATCAAGTTCGACCATGATTTTTACGGGCGCGAGGCGCTGGAAGCCGAAATGACCGATATCAAGCGTGTCCGCCGCACGCTCATCTGGAACAAGCAGGATGTGGTCGATGTGTTCGCGTCGCTTTTCGAAGAAGAGACGCCCTATGACTATATGGAATTCCCCCGGCACCAATGGAACGCCATGTATGCGAACAAGGTGATGGACGGCGACAGGCTGGTGGGCGTGGCGACATCGCGCGGCTATTCCTATTATTTCCGCAAGATGCTGAGCCATGTCGTCATCGACACCGCCTATGCGGAGCCGGGAACGGAACTGACGGTGATCTGGGGCGAGCCGGGCCATCGGCAGAAGGCAATCCGCGTGACCGTCGCGCAATCGCCGTTCAAGCAGGATAACCGGCGCGCCGACCTGAACAGTCAGGCGTGACCGGCGCTGGCGCTGAAGGGAAATCTCGACGGCGGAGGATTTGTTCCGCCGTCAGAGGTGCTTTTGCCAGAAGTGCATCAGATGTTCGCTTTCGTCCGCCTGACCGACTTCCTTCCAGGACATGGCTGTGCTGAAATCGGGCGTCTGGCGGTATCCACGGCCTTCCCAGAAAGGCTGGAGGTCACGCGCCGCTGGCGGCCGGGCGGGGTGGCTGCTGTCCCGTTGAACAGCGCAGAAGACCGCCAGTGATGCGCCTGCTTCACGGGCGGCGGCTTCCCGTTCGTCGAAGAAGCGGTGGCCGATGCCCTGTCCCCTGAACTGGGGCAGCAGGACGGATTCGCCGAAATAGCTGATCGCGCCAAGGTCCCGCCCGGCGCGCAGAAAGGGCTGCCTGATCGCGTCCGCCTGACCCGCCATCGGGGAGGCGGTGGCCATCCCGACCGGGATGTCCCCCACCCTGGCGACGATCAGGACCGCCGCCTCGTCCGCCAGAAATTCGGCAAGATAGTCCGCCTCATAATCCATGCTGCCGTCATAGAGATAGGGCCAGCTGCGGAACACGGTCATGCGCAAGGTCGCCAGCGCGCGCAGCGACATATCGTCCTTGCCGATCCGCTCCACCGTGACCTGGGCAGAGGGACGTGCAGCAGCCATCATCCGGCGCTGACCTGCGCCAGCCAATCGGCCAGATTATAATGGTTGCTGACGCGTGCGATCCGGCCGCCGCGAAGCTCGAAAAAGGCTCCGACGCGCAGGGCATAGCGTTGATCGCGGGCGGGCGGCAGATCACCATCGGTCTGAAGGTAGACGCCTTCCAGCTGGAACTCCGCCGCTGCCCGGCCGCCTTCTGCATCGCTCAGGAAAACCGGATCGATCACCCGTTCCTTGTAGCAGCGGTTCATATGGTCCAGAAATTCCGCGAAGGCCGCCTTGCCGTGCCGGACAGCGCCTTGCGAAGGTTCGTGGACCACGTCATCGGTCAGCAGTTCCAGCATGGCGGCGCTGTCGCCCCGGTTGAACGCGCCATAATAGGCGGCCAAAATCTGTTCCGCGCTCATTCAGCGTGTCCCGGCGCCCAGCCGCCCGGCATGCCAGCGCAGATGATCGGCCATGAAGGTGGAAATGAAATAATAGCTGTGGTCATAGCCCTCCCGCATGTTGAGCGTCAGGGGGATGGCGGCGGCTTCGCAGGCCGCTTTCAACAGTTCGGGCCGCAATTGCTGTTCCAGAAACTGGTCGGCCGTGCCCTGATCCACCAGCAGGCCGGGAACGCGCGCCCCATCCTCGATCAGCGCGACGGCGTCATGCCTGCGCCATGCGGAACGGTCATCGCCCAGATAGCCCGCCAGCGCCTTTTCCCCCCAGGGCACCTGGCCCGGCGCGACGATGGGAGAGAAAGCGGACACGGCCTTGAACCGGTCCGGGTGCCGCAGCGCGATGGTCAGCGCGCCATGCCCGCCCATGGAATGCCCCATGATCGACTGGCGGCTCATATCCGCGGGGAAGTTCCCGGCGATCAGGGCGGGCAGTTCCTCCGTCACATAGGACCACATGCGGTAATGCCGGTCGAACGGCGGCTGCGTCGCATCGACATAGAAGCCCGCGCCCAGGCCGAAATCATAGGCGGCCGCTGCGTCATCGGGAACGCCTTCGCCGCGCGGCGAGGTGTCGGGCGCGACGAATATCAGGCCCAGTTCAGCGCAGGCGCGCCTGAACTCGCCCTTTTCCGTCACATTGGCATGGGTGCAGGTCAGCCCCGACAGATACCAGACAACCGGCAGCTTCGCCCCGTCGGCATGGAGCGGGACATAGACCGAAAATGTCATGTCCGTGCCGGTGGCGGCAGAGGCATGTTTATAGACGCCCTGAACGCCGCCGAAAGCCAGATTGGCGCTGACCTGCTCCATGCTCATCCGTCAGTTGCCGTCCGTGAACGTATAGGCGCAGATCTTGTTGCCCGCCGGATCGCGCAGATAGGCCGCATAAGCGCCGGGCAGGTGGCTGCGGGCGCCGGGCGCGCCCTCGTCGGTGCCGCCATTGGCCACTCCCGCGGCATGGAACTTGTCGACGTCAGCCGTCGTGGCGGCCGCAAAGCCGATGGTCACCCCGTTGGACGAGGGCGCTTCGCCATTGCCGGGCCGCGCGATGATGAAGGCAGGCTTGTCGCGGCCGTACAATATCCAGCCATTGCCGAACGGTCCGAGATTCTTGACGCCCAGCGCGCCCAGAGCGGCGTCGTAGAAGGCCGCGGACGCATCGACATCCGCCGCGCCAATGAACACATGGCTGAACACGCCATCACCGGAAATCACCGCCATATCGGTTCTCCTTGTTGGAAATGATGCAATTTTTTAAAATCGATCAAGGAGGGATGGGCGCGCCCGCAGCTTCATCCGCTGACGAGCGCAGCGCCCGTCAGAACACCACCACGGACCGGATGCTTTCCCCTGCATGCATCAGGTCGAAACCCTTGTTGATCTCTTCCAGGCTCAGCACATGGGTGATCATCGGGTCGATCTGGATCTTTCCGTTCATGTACCAGTCGACGATCTTGGGCACGTCGGTGCGGCCCTTCGCGCCGCCAAAGGCCGACCCCTGCCAGACCCGGCCGGTGACGAGCTGGAACGGGCGGGTGGAGATTTCCTTGCCCGCTTCCGCCACGCCGATGACCGTGGAAACCCCCCAGCCGCGATGGCAGGCTTCCAGCGCCTGACGCATGACTTCGGTATTGCCGGTGCAATCGAACGTATAGTCCGCGCCGCCATCGGTCAGCGCGACCAGATCGGCGACGACCTCCGCCGTGGACTTGCCCTTGGGATTGTAGAAATGGGTCATGCCGAAGCGCTTGCCCCATTCCGCCTTGCTGTCGTTGAGGTCCACGCCGACGATCATGTCCGCGCCCACCATTCGCGCGCCCTGAATGACGTTGAGGCCGATGCCGCCCAGACCGAAGACGATGACATTGCTGCCCGGCGTCACCTTCGCGGTCTTGACCACGGCGCCCACGCCCGTGGTCACGCCGCAACCGACATAGCAGCTCTTGTCGAACGGCGCGTCCTCACGGATCTTCGCCACCGCGATTTCCGGCAGCACGGTGAAGTTGGAGAAGGTCGAGCAGCCCATATAGTGGAAGATGGTCTGCCCCTTGTAGCTGAACCGGCTCGTGCCGTCAGGCATAAGCCCCTTGCCCTGGGTCGCGCGGATCGCGGTGCACAGGTTCGTCTTCCCCGAAAGGCAGCTTTTGCACTGGCGGCATTCCGGCGTGTAGAGCGGGATCACATGGTCGCCCGGCTTTACCGACGTGACGCCCGGCCCCACTTCGCGCACGATGCCCGCGCCTTCATGACCCAGGATCGACGGGAAAATCCCCTCGCTGTCGAAACCGTCCAGCGTATAGGCGTCGGTATGGCAGATGCCGGTCGCCATGATTTCGACCAGGACCTCGCCCGCCTTGGGCCCTTCCAGATCGACCTCGACAATTTCCAGCGGCTTTTTGGCTTCAAAGGCGACGGCGGCGCGCGTCTTCATTTGGGCAATTTCCTCGTATTATAATCACTATCATGTTGCACCGGAGCGCAAGACAATCCGTCGCATGCGCCCGCCGCATTCGCGAACGCCTCCAACAGCTTTTGCAGGCAAATCCAGATCGCTCCGAACACCGTGCCTCTCCTCTCATTTTTTCTGCCTTTTTCTATAAGGCCGCCCCGCATCTGTGATAATAGGCTAATTTCGCAAATCATTGTGTCAGCATTGGGATAATCATGTCGAAGTGGGAAGGATTTGACGAATTCATCGCGGTGGCGACCACCGGTTCCTTCACCAAGGGCGCTCAGGCCATCGGCATGTCTCCCACCCATGTCAGCCGGGCGATCCTGGCGCTGGAGCGGCGCGTGCAGGCACAGCTGTTCCATCGCACCACCCGCATCGTCCAGCTGACGGACACGGGCCGCGTCTTTTATGAGCGGTGCCAGCGGATTTCGCAGGAGACCGATGAGGTCATCGCCCAGATCGGCGAGCAGGGCGAGCCGCAGGGCGAATTGCGCCTGACCTGCTCCACATCGATGGGGGAACGGTTCGTCGCCCCCATCATCCGCCGGTTCGCCACGCAGCATCCCAAGCTGAACGTCATGATCGATCTGACCAACCGGGTGGTCGACCTTATATCCGAAGGCTATGACCTGGCGATCAGGACGGGTCAGCCGTCCGATCCCCGGCTGATCGCCAAGCCCGTCGCCGCGCGCACGCTCTACACCTGCGCCGCGCCCGGCTATCTCAGCCGCGCCGGGACGCCCGCCACGGTCGAAGACCTTTCCCATCATGAATGCATCGCCGGGACGAGCGGCACATGGCATTTCAATGTCGCAGGTCAGGAGGTCACGCATCACCCCAAGGGCAGGTTCCGCTGCAACAGCGGCCATGCCGTCATGGAAGCCTGCCTTTCCGGCATGGGGATTTGCCAGTTGCCCGACTTCTACGTCCTTCCCTATCTGGATCAGGGCCTCGTCACCCTGATCCTGCGGGACTGCCAGCCTGAGGATGAGGCGATCTGGGCCGTCTATCCCCAGCGCCGCCACCTGCTGCCCAAGATCCAGCAAGCCGTCGACTGCCTGGAACGGGAGCTGGGGGCGGCGATGAGTTCGTCAAGCCGCAATCCTTTCTAAGAAAGGCGAAAGGCCTGCGCGCGCGGGCGCGGCTTCACTCCACCCCGGCCTGCTTTTCCACGTAAAGCTGCATCGCGGAGAAATCAGCGCCCGGCAAGGCATCGCGCGCCGCCGCCCACTGGCCGGAGGTCAGCGCCACGAACGGCAGGTTCGCCTGCCGGTCCTCGCTCATGCGCGCGGCGATTCCGGCATCCTTCGCCATCAGGCTCATGGCGAAGCCGAAGCTGAATGTGCGGGGGATGACATGGGCCGGGAACAGGCCTTCGGAACTGGCGCTGCGCCCGCTGGAACGATTGATCACATCCAGCATCGTTTCGGGCGACAGGCCGAAGCTTTCCGCCAGCACCAGCCCTTCGGACGTCGCGGCGATGGCGGCGGCGGCGACGAAATTGTTGATCGCCTTCGCCGCATGTCCCGCGCCCGTGCCGCCGACCAGCCGCGCATTGCCCATGGCGTCCAGCACGGGCTTGACCTTGTCGAAGGCGGCAGGGTCCGCTGTACCCGCCATGATGTTCAACCGGCCATCCCGCGCACCCGCGACGCCGCCGGACACCGGCGCGTCGATCAGGATGACGCCCTTTTCCGCAAGCCGCTGCGCCGTGATGATCGTGTCGGTCGGCGCGGAGCTGCTCATCTCGATCACGATCGCGCCCGGCTTCAACTGCTGCGCCAGGCCCTGATCGCCGAACAGGACAGCCTGAACGATGCCGCCATCGGGCAACATGGTGATGATCACGTCACGGTCGCCGCCAAGCCCTGCCAGCTGGTCGACCACCGTTCCACCAACTGCGGCGAACTTCGCCCGTCCCGCTTCCGAACTGTCATATCCAGCAACGTCGAAGCCGTTCGCGATCAGCCGGAGGGCCATTTCATGGCCCATATTGCCAAGCCCGATAAAAGCGATCCGCATGCCGGTCACGCCGTCTTTGCCGCGTCGGCGGCGTCGAGCTTCCTGAGGGCCTCATCCGCCGATTTGAAGGCGGCGACGGCATAGGGCACGCCGCCATAGCCCATGGCCTGGAGAAGAACCTCGCGGATTTCATCGCGGGTCACGCCGTTGGCGATCGCACCGGGGACGTGAAGCTGCAACTCTTCGCTGCGGTTGAGCACCGTCAGCATCGCCACCGTGATCAGGCTGCGATCACGGCGGGACAGTCCCGGACGCGTCCAGATTTCACCGAACAATTGTTCGGCCATCATGACGAAGAATGGCTTTGAGAACTCGCTGGCGTTCTTCATCGCATTGTCCGCGAAGCCCGGCGGGAACATCGCCCGCTGTACTTCAAGAGCCGCATCCAGCCGCGAATCCGCCATTATTCCATTCCTTTCCACAGGCATTGCAGGCGGTTCCGGCATTGCACGGCCCGCCGCCGTCCAGCGCTTTCTTGATCAGGACCGGGCGGGATACAAATCGCGGATCGAGATGGAGATAATCGCTCGTTACGATTCGCTCGAACCCGGATGCGCCGGTAACAGCGTTTGAGAAAAATGGCCCTCAATCATGGGGAGGTGGTCGAATGCGCAGTCAACTTTGGCATTATATAGGCGGCGCACGCACGCCCGGCACCGGCGGACAGGTTCATCAGGTGATCAACCCCGCCACCGAAGCGCCCGTCGCCGAAATCCTCCTCGGCTCGGCGGCGGATGTGGACCAGGCGGTCGCGGCGGCCAGGACCGCCTTTGCATCCTTCTCGACGACATCGCTCGCCAGCAGGATCGCCCTGCTTGAGCGGATCATCGAGGAATATCAGAAGCGCGCCGATGCGCTCGCGCTTGTCACGAGCGAGGAGATGGGCGCGCCGATCGGCTTCGCCCGCGCGGCGCAGGTGCCGATTGGCCTGGGGCATTTCATATCCACCCTCGCGGTGCTCAGGGATTTCCGGGAGGAAGAAAAGGGCGACGGATATTCCATCCGCTATGAGCCGATCGGCGTCGTCGGGATGATCACGCCCTGGAACTGGCCGCTCAACCAGATTTGCGCCAAGGTCGCGCCCGCGCTGGCGGCTGGAAACACGATCGTGCTGAAACCGTCCGAGGAAGCCCCCTCTTCCGGCCTTATCCTGGCCGAAATTCTGGAGGCGGCGGGCGCGCCCCCCGGCGTGTTCAACGTGGTGAACGGCACGGGGGCGGTCGTCGGGGCCGCGCTTTCGGAACATCCCGATGTGGACATGATCAGCTTCACCGGCTCCACCCGCGCCGGTATCGCGGTCGCGCAGGCGGCGGCGCGGACGGTCAAGCGCGTCCATCAGGAACTTGGCGGGAAAGCGCCCAATCTGGTGCTGGAGGGCACGGACCTTGCCACCTTCCTTCCCCCGGCGGTCGAAGGCGTGATCGTCAACTCGGGCCAAAGCTGCATCGCGCCGACCCGCCTTTTGGTGCATGAGAGCCAGGTCGAGGAAGCGACGTCACTGGTCAAGGGGATGATGGAAGCCACGGCCGTGGGCGACCCGGCCGAAATGGGCATGCATATCGGCCCGGTGGTGAACCTTGCCCAGTTCGAGAAGATACAGGCGCTGATCCAGTCCGCCATCGACGAGGGCGCAACGCTGGTCGCGGGCGGCACGGGGCGGCCGGAAGGCCATGACACCGGCTATTATGTCCGGCCGACATTGCTGGCGGACGTGACCCCCGGCATGCGGATATTCCGCGAGGAAGTGTTCGGCCCCGTGGCGACGATCACGGCCTATTCCGATATCGACGAAGCGATCAGGCTGGCGAACGACACGGAATATGGGCTGTCCGCCACCGTTACTGGCGAGCCCGCCGCCGCCGCCGGTATTGCCCGCCGGATCAGGGCTGGCATCGTCACCATCAATGGCTGGGCGCCCCCGCAAGGCACGCCCTTTGGCGGATACAAGCAATCAGGCAACGGCCGGGAAGGCGGCCGCCACGGCCTGATCGACTTCATGGAGGTCAAGACGATCGCGGGCGTTCCCGCCTGATCTGAAAGGCTCCAACGCCAACATCGCGACTGAAGGGCGGCCTTCTGCCTTAGGCCCGCCCGTCCCTTATTCTTGCCGGAAACAGCGTCATGTCCTTTGCCACCAACGCCGCCGCCCTCCTCTTCCACATGGAAGCATCGCCGCTCGCGGCGCGCCTCCGCGCGGTCGATCCCGATCTGTTCGATACGGATACGGCAGCGATGGTCCTGCACGAGGCCGCCCGTTTCTTCGAGGATCGATGGGCGGCGCAGGACAGCAGCTTCGATCGGGAAGGATGCCGGGTCAAAGATGGGCGGGTCAGGATCAGCGCTGTCGAACGGCAGGCATGGGCGGACTTTACCGCCGCAGGCTGGCTCACGCTCAATCTTTCGGCCGATCATGGCGGGCAGGGCCTGCCCCTGCTGGTCCAGACCGCCTTTGAGGAATTGTCCAATCGCGCATCGCCCAGCCTCAGCATGCTGGCGGCGCCGACGCGGACGGGCGCATTCCTCCTGTCCACCCATGCGCCCGAAGATGTGCAGAAGGAATGGCTTCCGAAGCTGGCGAGCGGCGAATGGAACACCACCATATGCATGTCGGAACCCGATGCCGGATCGGATGTGGGCCGTGTGCGCACCCGCGCGGCGCTGGACGGCGAGACGTGGCGCGTCACTGGCGAGAAATGCTGGATATCCTTCGGCGATCATGACCTGTCGGAACGGATCGGCCATCTGCTGCTCGCACGGACGGAGGATGCGCCGGGCGTTCGGGGCCTCAGCCTCTTCCTCGTCCCCGATCGTCTGGCCGATGGCAGCCGGAACCAGGTCTTTACCCGGCGGATCGAGGAGAAGCTGGGCCTGCATGGCTCGCCCACCTGCGCGCTGGGGTTCGAGGGCAGCGAAGCGACGTTGATCGGGCAGCGCGGCCGGGGATTGCAGCAGCTTTTCGACATGGTCCTGCGCATGCGCCTTTCGGTCAATCCGCAAGGATGCGGCGTCGGGGCCAAGGTGGTGGACATCGCGATCGCCTATGCCGCCGAGCGCAAGCAGGGCGGACCCGCCGACCAGCCGCCCGTGCCGATCGCCAGCCATGCCGATGTGCAGCGCCAGCTTCTTTCCATGGCGGGGCGGCTGGAGGCCATTCGCGGCGTGGGACTGGCGGCGGCGGCCAGCCTGGACCTTGCCGAACGGTCGCCGGACGCCGATGAGCGGACGCGCATGCTGGCGCTGGCGCAATGGCTGCTGCCCCTTGCCAAGGACATGGCGGCGCGCACCGGATTCGATCTTGCCAGCGACGCGGTTCAGGTGCTGGGCGGCGCGGGGTATACGCGCGAATGGCCGGTGGAGCAGGCCCTGCGCGACGCGCGCGTCTTTTCCGTGTTCGAAGGCACGACGGGCATGCAGGCGATCGACATCCTTCATCGCCGGTTGTGGCGCGAACGGGGTGAAGGACTGGACGTCTTCATGGCCCTTGCGGCGGACACATTGACCAAGGCGCGCAAAGAGGATGCGGCGCTTCTCTCGCCAGTGCTCGACCGCCTGAAGCAGACCGCCGCGCAGCTGACCGGCTGGCAGGACGCTCCTCAAGAAGCGGATGCGGGAGCGACCCATTTCCTTGAACTGGCTTCGCTGGCGGCGGCGGGATGGACCGCGCTTTTCCTGCTGACGAAGACTGCGGAAGGCCCTGAGGCGCGGGCGGTGCAGGCGGGCGCGCGCTATTTCCTCACGGAACTGGATGCGCGCTCCCGTCAGGCCGCCGCGCTTGCGCTGCTGGGGGCGGAGCGGCTGGCGCTCTTTTCCGATCTGGCGGCGTCAGGGGCGGGCTGAACCGCTTTCCTCAAGGCGGGCGCGCAGCACGGCACGCGGAATGTCAGCATATCGGGGCGCATCGACGGCCCGCCGGGCTTCGGACGGGCTTTCCCCATAAGCGCTGCGGAAGGCGCGGCTGAAATGCGCCGCATCGTTGAAACCCCAGCGGAACGCGATCTGCGTGACGGAAAGGTCCGACAGCGCCGGGTCGGTCAGGTCCCTGCGGCAGCGCTCCAGACGCTCCTTGCGAATCCAGCCGCAAGCGGACCATGGCGTGGTCGAGAAGATCCTGTGCAGGCGCCGCACGGAGATATTGCATCCCGACGCGATGTTCGCCGGATTGAGATCGGGGTCGGCGAGATGGGCGTCGATGAAATGGCGCACCCGCGGGTCCGGGATGGGCTCGACCAGCACGGGCCGCTGGCGCTGGCGGTTGATGAGGCCCCGCGTCAGTTCCACCAGCAATTGGCGCGCGCACCTGCCGCCTTCTCCGTCGAGCCGGTTCATCTGCTGCGCCAGCGACGCCATGAGCGGAGCGGCGAGCGCGGCGAGCGCGTCATCGCTTTCCATCCGGCGCGGCGACGGGAGAGCCGCGGACGGGATGCCATACATCACTTCGGCGAAGGGAATATAGCCCAGCATCTGGCTCGATCCCGTGCTTGTCTCAAGAGTGAAGTAGCGTTCTGAATCGAGCAATGTCACGTCCCCGGCGGACAGGTGCACGGTGGATTGGCGGTGGGCGACGGTGCAGCTTCCATCAAGCTGGACCAGCAGGATGATGTGGCGGCAACCGGCGCCGCCTTCCGGCCGCTCAAGCCGCGTTCCATCGCCGCGCAGGTGCATGAGGCTGATGCCGCAGAGATCGGCCGTCCGCTCCTCCGCCCCGGCGCGCTCTCCGGCAGGGGGAACGGGGGCCGGGGTCCGCATATGATCCCATTGGTCAGACCAGCCGGTCTTGCGCGCTACCTGCTCCATGTCCTGCGCCTCTCCTGCCAGTTGCGATCTTTGGAAGGAGGATTGCCCCTTGAGCTAAATTGCGCAATAAACGGGTCAGGATTTCCTCTATCTCAAATAGCGATAATGCATTCCACGCGGCTCGACCTTAATTTGCTGAAGCTCCTGCCCGCGCTGCGGGAAACGCGCAGCGTGTCTCAAGCCGCGGCGAAGCTGGGGCTCAGCCAGCCCGGTTTCAGTTCCGCGCTGGCGAGATTGCGCCGTCAGCTCGACGACCAGCTTTTCGTCAGGACGGCGACCGGCATGCAGCCGACGCCGCTTGCCATTCGCCTGATCGAGGGGGTGTCGCATGTCATCTCCACGCTGGAAGGCGATCTGGCAACGGAGGCGGAGTTCAACCCCTCCATGCTCGATGCGCCATTCCGCATCGCGCTGAGCGATGCCGGGGAGCCGACGATCGTGCCGCCCCTGCTCGACCGCATCGTCGCAGCGGCGCCGCAGAGCGGGCTGATCGTCGATGCGCCTGATCCTCAGGATCTGACGGCGGTGCTGGAGGCCGGGGAAATTGAGTTGGCCATCGGCTTCTATCCCGAACTGCGCAAGTCCACCTTCAAGCGCCAGAAGCTGTTCGACACGGGTTTCACCTGCGTCGCGGCGGCGGGACATCCGGCGATGAAGGACGGCCGCATTTCCACCGACGCCTATTTCCATTACGGCCACATCCGCATCATCCGGGCAGGCCGAAGCGAAGTCGCGCTGACCCGCTTCCTGAAAAAGCGCGGATATTCGCGGCGGACCGTCCTGTCGACGCCGCATTTCCTGGGCCTTCCCTATGCGTTGAACAGCAGCGACCTGCTGGCGACGCTGCCGTCCGTCCTGGCCGATGAGCTTGGCGAGCGCTATGGCCTGCAAACCGCGCCGCTGCCCCTGGACGTGCCCGGCTTTGCCGTCAGCCAATATTGGCATGTGCGCTATGACCGGCACCCCCGAAACCGCTGGATACGCAGGCAACTGGCCGAATTGTTCCTTGGCAGAGGCTAGGACCTGCCGTCTTCCGTCACCCCGGCCTCGCCCGATGCCGCCGCGAAATATTCGATGCGTTCGAGCCATTTCGATCGTTCGGAAGACAGGGCGGCGATGTTGCGCCTGAGCCAGCGGCTGCGCGGCTGTCCGTCGAAACGGCTGTGCCAATATTGGTGGACGGTGAAGACGGGCGGGTTGAAGGGCGGCTTCACGATGCGGACGCGGTTGCTTTTCGCCAGCAGCAGCGCCAGCGACAAGGGCACCGTCGCGATGAAATCCGTCACCTCGACGATGAAAGGCAGGCTCAGAAGATGTTGCGTGCGCAACACGATGCGCCGGTTGTGCCCCTGCGTCCGCAGCGCTTTTTCGAACAAGGGCATGCTGCGCGAATGGGATGCGACGGCGACATGGCCGTAGGAGGTGAATTCGTCCCAGGTCAATTCATCCGACCTCACCTGATGGTCAGCCGCGACCAGGCAGACGAAGGTCTGCTCATACAGGGTTTGCCGGTGAAAACTGTCCTGTTCAAGTTCCGGGTAGAAGCCGACCGCCACCTCGACGCTTCCATCCCCCATGCGCGCGGGCAGCTCCTCCGGCTCCAGCGTGACGGAGCGGACATTGGCGCCTGCATGTTCACGCCGCATCCTTTGTATCAGCGGCGGGAGGATGGTCGGCTCGGCCGCATCGCCCATCGAAATGACGAATTCCTGCTCCAGCATTTCAGGCGCGAGGGTCGCCGTCTCTTCCAGATCACGCTCGATCTGCGCCACCATGTGGGAGGCGGTGCTGATCAGGCGCTGGGCAAGGTCGGTCGGCTGCATGCCGCTGTTGGTCTGGACGAAAAGCGGATCGCCCAATTGCCCGCGCAGCCGGGAAAGCGCCGAACTGAGGCCCGACTGGCTCATGCCCAGAAGATGCGCGGCGCGCGTGACGCTGGACGTCTGGGCCAGCACCGGCAGGATTCGAAGCAGGTTGAGGTCCAGGTTCACTCCACCTCAACTATCCCCGGCAGACCCGCAACTCAACGCTCTTTTGCCCGCGCCGCTCACGCTGCCACGGGAAGGCCGGGGGCGGCGAAGCGGGACAGGTGAGCGGCCATGTCCGCGCGGTAGCGGGCGACAGCCTGCTCCTTCACATGGCCATAGCCGCGAACCTCCATCGGCAACCGGGCGATCGCCAGCGCCGCGTCCCTGTTCGCGGCCGTCAAGCCGGACGCGAGAGTTTCGACTATGTACAGAAACTCCGTGGCGAGCGCCCTTTCCTCTCGCCGTTCATGGGTGAAGCCGAAAATGTCGAAAGCGGTGCCGCGCAGGAAGCGCATGCGGGCGAGCAGCCGGAACAGCGGCATCGTCCCCTTCCCGAAGCGCCGCTTGCGCAAATGGCCGGTCAGCGGATCGCGCTTCGCAATCAACGGCGGGGCGAGGTGGAACTGAAGCCGCACATCGCCGTCAAACTGTTCCGCAAGCGCTTTGGCGAAAGCGCCGTCGGTGTAGAGCCGCGCGACTTCATATTCATCCTTATAGGCCATGAGCTTGTAGAGCGAGCGCGCCGCCGCCTCCGTCAGCGCCGTGCCCCCGTTCAGCGCGGCTTCGGCGCGGCGGATGCGGTCGATGGCGGCGCCGTAGCGCGCGGCATAGGAGGCGTTCTGATATTGGGTGAGGTCGGCGATATGCCGCGCGATCAGGGCGTCCGCCGTTTCCTCCTGCGCCTCCCCAAGTCCGGCGCTGCGCAGCACAGGGGCGGGATCGATGGCGAGCAGACGTCCCCACAGCAGCGCGGCGCGGTTCATGCCGACGCCCACGCCGTTCAGCCTGATCGCCGCGTCGAACGCATCGCCATCCATGTCGAGCCAGCCGCGCTGCCATGCATAGCCCAGCATCATGAGGTTGGCGCCGATCGCGTCGCCAAGGAGGCGTTCGGCCAGCCGGGTGAAGGGATGCGCGGCAAAATTGTCCGATCCCGCCCGCGCCATCAGGCGGCGGTGCAGCAGGGTGGCATCGACTATGGCGCTGCGGTCGGAGGTGAAATCGCCGGTCACCGCCGTATCGGCATTGGCGACGACGAAGGTGCGGCCCGGATCGATCGCCGCCATCACATCCCTGGCGTTGCCCACGATCTGGTCGCAGGCGATGATCAGCCCCGCCTGACGCGGCGGAATCCGCAAGGCAGCGATGTTTCCGCGGCCGAAATTGATGTGGCTGGTCACCGCCCCGCCCTTTTGCGACAGGCCGACCTGATCCAGCACGCCCGCGTTCAGCCCGCGCATATGCGCCGCCATGACGAGCAGCGCGCCGATCGTCACCACGCCGGTCCCGC
>NZ_ATHO01000132.1 GCF_000445065.1 Sphingobium quisquiliarum P25
TTGAACTACTCACCACTTAACAACCCTTTCGGGTTGTTTGAAGTGGGAGATTCCTGGGAAAAGAGCGTACTTGTTAGCGTATTTCTTTACCAACAGAGGTTTCTCTTATTGACCAAGCTATCCCCGTAGATTCCTACGGTTCTATATTTTTTGTTTAAGCCGAGGCTAGAATTTTTAAACCTTCGGTTAGTATATTTTTGCTGGCATTTATATCTCTATCGTGATACTCCTGGCAAACAGGACAAGTCCAATCTCTTATTTCAAGCGATTTCTTGCCATCTTGATGTCCACAATTAGAACATATTTGACTAGACGGAAACCATCGACTTATTTTTACGATGGTTTTTCCGTACCATTTTGCTTTGTATTCTAATTTTGTGACAAAGGCAGACCATGACACATCAGAGATTGATTTTGCTAGCTTACGATTACGTAACATTCCTTTGGTATTCAAGTCTTCGATACAGATAATATCGTGGTTTTTGATTATTTCTGTACTTAACTTATTAAGGAAATCGTCGCGTTGGTTCATTACTTTTTCGTGTAATCTAGCAACTTTACGTTTTTGCTTTTGATAGTTTTTAGCATCAAGAAGGTTAATACCCTTGTTTTTAGCGTTTAACGCACGTCTTGAAAGTTTTCGTTGTTCACGATTTAGTTTCTTTTCCATTTTGGATGTGAATTTGTTGTTGTCCATCTTGCGACCATCGGAAAGAATGGCAAAATCAGCGATGCCCAAGTCTATACCAATAGACGAATTTGTTTTCCTTAATGGTTGTACTTCTGTTTCGACAAGAATGGATACGAAGTATTTACCACTAGGATTCTTCCTGACAGTAGAGTTTAGTATGCGACCATGGAATTCACGACTTTTGGCCAATCGAACAAGACCAAGTTTGGGCAACTTAATTTTGTTGTCAATGACTTCGATATTTCCATTCGTATGCTTTGTTGTATAAGATTGAACAGGGTTCTTTTTAGATTTGAAGCGTGGTGCTTTATTCTGTTTCTTAAAGAATCGTGTATATGAATCAGAAAGGTTTTTCAGTGAGGATTGAAGGGCAATGCTGTCAACTTCTTTTAGCCATACTAATTCCTTTTTTAGTTGTGTTAATTCAGCGGAACAAGAATTGTATGTTAATCCTTTTCCTGTTTCTTTGTATGTTTCGTTCCATTGACCCAAAAAGCGATTGAATACGAAACG
>NZ_ATHO01000133.1 GCF_000445065.1 Sphingobium quisquiliarum P25
GTCCCGGCCATGCCAGGGCGTGAGCGCCGTTATCGTTCATTTGAAGGCGGCAAGATTGTCGCGCACAAACTGTTCGAACCGGATCGCCTTGCGCTGGAGAACCCGCTCGACATCCGGGTAGACTTCCCCTTCGCCTCCCTTGGAAACCAGCGTGAACAGCTCGATCGCGGCGTCCGCATCCGCTTCCGGCAAGCCATTGGCGATCATGCCCGCGCGGGCGGCGGCGAAGGGCACAGGCTGGAACGTCACCGTTTCGCCCAACACCTGGGTGAATATCCCCGCAATGATCGTGTTGGTCAGCGTTTCGGGGCCGGTAAGGTCATAGGCCTTGTTCGCATGGCCTTTCTCCAGAAGCGCGGCCGCCGCCACGGCGCCGATGTCGCGCGCGTCGATCATGCTTTGCGGCGCGTCGCCCATGGGCGAATGGAACACGCGATATTCGCGGATATGCGCGGCATGGCGCAGCAGATTGTCGTAAAAGGTGTTGGCCCGCAGGATGGTGAAGTCAATGCCGGACTGCCGAAGTTCCTCGTCCAGCGCGGTATGCTGGCGCACGAGCAGGGAAGGCGACTGCGGGTCGGGATGCAGTCCCGAAATGCGGACGATGTGGCTGACGCCCTGCCGCTTGGCCGCAGCGAACAGATTGCGGTTCAATGCAAGCGCGTCCGCGCTGGGAGAAAGCGCCACGAACAGCGCGCGCGCCCCCTGGAACGCGCCGTCGAGCGAGGCGGGATCGCCGATATCCCCGGTGATGGGTTCAAGCAGGCTGTCCCTGATCTGCGCGCCCTTCGCTTCGGAACGGACGAGCGCCCGCGCCGCGACGTTGCGGTTGCGCAATTCGGCGCGAAGGGCGCTGCCGGTTGTTCCGGTCGCTCCCACGATGACGATATCACTTTGAGGCATGATGCGATCTTCTCCCTTTACGTAGATCTGTTCAGAGACCGGCGGAATCGCGCCGGTTGACAGAAAATTAGTACGATCGTACGGTATTTATGGCAAGAACATAGTACGATCGTCCGGGGAAATCCGCCCTTGAGCCAAGGGCTTCGTTCCCCGGCCGGAAAGCGCAGCCGCAAAGGCGCATATGATCGCTTGGGAAAGGAGAGGCGCATGAAACGAGTCGTTACGCAGCGGACCGCCGATGGACGTTCGGTCTTCTGGGCCGCCGGAGAGGCGGAAGGGCATCAGTTCGAGCATATTCCGGGCATGAACTTGACGCTGCTTTGGCGCACGCCTGCCGTGCCGGACCTCAACATGCCTCTCAGCGAGCCTGTCAGGGGCACCTCGCTGATCCCTGAGCCAGGTGGCACGCTGTTTGAAATGCTTGTCATTCCGCCCGATCACGTCATGATGTCGCCATCGTTCGATCCAGTAGCCGCTGCGGAGGAAAATCTTCGCTGGGCGCCGGGGGTCGCGGAAACGTTCGAGGTGGAGGATCCTGGAATGCATACCACCAATTCGGTGGATTACGGCATCGTCATGTCCGGCGAGATCTGGCTTGAACTGGATGAAGGCCGGACCGAACATTTGCGTGCGGGCGACGTCATCATTCAAAACGGCACGCGCCATGCGTGGCGCAATCGCGGCGACGTTCCCGTCAGGATGATCTTCATCCTTATCGGAGCCCGCCCTTTCACGGCGGCGGCATAGGCGGATCACGGCCCATCGGCATGAACAGCATCACCGAACTTCTGGACAAGGCGCGCGAACTGGCCGTTTCGAACGACAAGATCCGCGAGATCATCCACCAGCGCGAAGGCAATTGGCGCCTGGAACTCGTGCGGCAGCGGCGGCGGCTGATCACATTGATCTGCGATCTTGAAATGCTGTTGAGCAGGGCGCTGGCCAACCCGGCGGCTCCGGGCGAGGTGCGCGACATGAAGGAAGCGCTTTTCCACATGCGCACCATCCTTGCCCATCATCAGGCAAGCTGGCCTGCGGCAACTCTGGATACGGGGATCGAGGATTATCTGTTGTCGGCGAACCATGTGCGTGAGCGCTTTCTGACCTTCGCAGCGCATGTCGAAAAGCTTTCGGCGCGTTTCAGGACCTGATCCGCCCGCGTTCAGAATATGCGCCTGGCCTTGTCGAGCACGCCCTGAGGGTCATATTTGCGCTTGGCCGCATCGAATGCAGGCCAGGCATCGGCGAGATGCGCGGCCCATTCCGCCGGGGAATAATCCACCGCTGCCACAGGGTCCACGCTGCCCGGCGCATGCACAGCCGCCGCCTGTTCGAACAGGCGGCGGTTTTCGGCCAGCACCGCCGCAAGCTGGTCCTGCCGGTCGAAGCTTACGCACCAGAAGGTCGCGACCACGACTGACCAGTCCTGACGCGGCAGGCTGGGCAACGGCGTTCGCGATCGTCCGGTGAGCATCGGATAGACGATGAGCAGGTCGAAGGGACCGGCCGTGGCGGGATCGAAAAACTGCTCCAGCTCCTCGACGAAAGCGGGCGCGCGTTCTGCGGATGTCTGGGTCGACCACCAGGGATGGGCATGCGGACCGGCTGCCTGGCAAGGCAGCGTGGTCATATCCCCCAGCCGGAACAGAAAGTCTTCGAAACTGCTGTCGATCGGATTGGCGTGGGCGATCATGCCGTTCAGCCCCTCGCACACCCAGCCAACATCCGGGCGTTCGCCGCTGTAGAAGGCCGTCGCCTCGATCAGATGCACCCACTGACCATCGGGCGCGGCGACGATCCCCTGAAAGGCGTCGACCCGGTCATCATGGGCCAACTGCATCAGGCCCGCGGTCATCGCCGCGGCATCGGGGTAGGGAATCTGAACGCGTAGCGCCCGCTCCGGCGCAGGGATCAGGGCCAGCGTCACCTTCGTCATCACGCCCACCGTGCCCATTCCTCCCAGCACGGCATGGAACAGATCGCTCTCCTGCGAGGGCGAACAGCGGTGGAGCATCCCGTCGGCCGTCGCCACCTCCAGTTCCAGCACATTGTCGGCCTGAAGGCCGTAGCGGCGGGACGTCATGCCCATGCCGCCCCAGGACAACGTGCCGCCGACTGTCAGGTCTAGAAAGTCGATGAGCACAGGCGGCACCAGGCCCTGGGCCAGCGCCGCCTTGACCACTGTGGCCCAGGTTGCGCCCGCATCCACGACGCACCGGTCGCGCCCGATCGCATGAACCCGATTGAGGCTGGACATATCGATCAGCACGCCGCCGGGCCGCGCGACCGTCTGGCCATAGACGGACCGGCCCAGCCCGCGCACGGTGACGGGAACGCCGCGCCGTCCCGCTTCCTTGAGCGCGGCGGCGATATCCTCCGGTGAACCGGGCTCCAGCACCGCACTGGGAATTTCAGTCAGCATGCCGCCAAAGTCGGTCTTCATCGCCTCACGGGCGGGCGCATCCAGCCGCAACCGGCCGTCAAGCTTGTCCAGGCTCAGCACCGCATCATCGGGCATCATGTTCCTCCATCGATCGTCATGCGCCGTCCGGGCGGGCCGTGGCGCCGGTAATGGCAATGGTCATGGAAACTCTTCCCTCACTCCGATGACTTTCCGGCCTTGGGAAGGGGACGCTCAGAATATCTTGCGTGTCTTATCCAGAATGCCCTGCGGATCGAACTTGCGCTTGGCGGCATGAAAGGCGGGCCATGCCTTCGCGAAGTGCGCCATCCATTCGATGCGCGAATAATCCACGGCCGCGATCGGGTCGGCGCTGCCCTGCAAATGGTCCGCCGCCGCACGTTCGAACAGCCGCCGGTTTTCGCTCAGCACATCGGCGATTTCCTGCCTGTCCTCATAATCGACGCACCAGAAGTTCGCGACGGCGAAGAACCAGTCCAGATCGGGCAGGCTGGGCAGGGGGGTGCGCGACCGGTCGGCGCGCATGGGGTAGGTGATGATGAGGTCGAACTGGGTGGCCTTCGCCGGATCGAGCACGGATACGAGCCGGTCGATGAGGCGAGGCGCAAGCTCCGGCGACGCCATGGTCGACCACCAGGGATGAGCATGCGGCGTGACGGGGCCAAGGCAGGGCAGAGCCGACAGACCGCCATAGCGGAACAGGAACGTCTCGAAATCAGTATCGATGATCCGGGCCTGCTCGACCGCGCCGTTCAGCCCCTCGCACATCCGCGCCGGATCAGGGCGCTCACCGTCATAAAATTGCACGATCTCCATCATGCAGGCCCAGCGCCCTTCCGGCGCGGCGACGATCCCCTGCACGGTATCGACCCGTTCCTCCTGCGCAAGCCGCAACTGATCGGCGTTCATGGCGGCGGCGTCGCCATAGGGGATCTGCAAGCGGATCGCACGGCCGGGGGCGGGGATCAGGCGCAGTGTCACCCTGGTCATCACCCCCACCAGGCCCATGCCGCCCAGAACCGCGTGAAACAGGTCCGGCTCGCAATCAGGAGAGCACCGGCGGATCGTGCCGTCCGCGGTCACTACTTCAATTTCTAGAACATTGTCGACTTGAAGGCCGTAGCGCCATGACGTCAGGCCCAGGCCGCCCCAGGACAGCGTGCCGCCCACGGTGATATCCAGATAATCGGTCAGGACCGGCGGAACCAGCCCATGCGCCAGCGCGGCCTTGACCACCGCCGACCAGGTGGCGCCCGCATCGGCGGTGACACGGTCCTGCCCTACCGCGTGAACGCTGTTGAGGCTCGTCATGTCGATGACCACCCCGCCGGGAAGCGCGACCGTCTGACCATAGACGGACCGCGCCGTGCCCCGGATGGTGACCGGGATTTGTGCCGCTGCCGCTTCCCGCATCATCGCGGCGACATCCGCCGCCGATCCGGGCCGGAGAACCGCTACCGGCACTTCGGAAAGCAGCCCTCCAAGGTCCGTCTTCACCCGCTGCAAGGATTCTACATCAGTCAGGAGTTTGCCATCCAGCCGAACCGATTGGAGGAGCGGCTGGCTACTCATGTGACAGGCTCCTTGCGCAAGGAATGTCCCGTTCCCCGCCGGATAAGCTGCGGTGCAGCGGCCGGAAGAAAACGGGACCATTCTTCATCGCGTGATCAGAAGGCATAACCCAGCGTCGCGCCATAGGTGCGCGGCGGCTGGTAGCTGGCCCCTGTACCAAATCCCGAAGCAGCGAGCATGGTGACGACCGCTTCGTTGGTCAGGTTCTTGCCCCATACGCTCACGGTCAGCTTACCCGTTGCATCCGTCCACTGGATCGAACCACTGACCAGCTCATAGGCGGGCTGACGGCGCAGATTGTCCGTTTCCGCATAGAAACCGGAATTGTGGTAGAGATTGCCGTTCAACGTGATCTTGCTGTCGCCAACCGGGATTTCATAGGCAGCGCCGATATTGCCCGAGAAGGTTGAGGTGAATGGCAGACGGTTGCCCGTCGCATCGCCTACCACGCTCTGGTTGCCGCCCAAAGGAGGCGGATTGGGTGGCGACAGCGCCGCATCAGGATAGTGCCCGAACTTGTCGTGCAGCAGGCTCAATCCGCCGAACAGTCGCAACTGCTGAAACGGGTGTGCTTCGAAATCAAAGTCCACCCCGTAGATGGTCGCCTTCGGGCCGGTCTTGAGGCCGATGGTATTGATCAGGAAGTAGGGCACCTGAATATTCTTATAATTATAATAGAAGGCCGCCAGATTGAAGCGCAGCTTACGGTCGAACAGCTCCGACTTGATACCGCCTTCATAGGCGTCGAGCTGCTCGGGCTTGAATGGATCTTCACCCGGTGTCGTCGGGTTGAAGCCGCCGCTCTTGAAACCGCGATTGTAGGAGGTGTAGATCATGACATCGGGCGTGATCTTATAATCGAGCGCCACACGCCAAGTAGGCTTGCTGTAACGCTTCTCCTGCTCATAGTTCGACGGAGGAACCGGTACGCCGCCAAGTATCTGCTCGGCGTTCAGCGATCGCTTCTCAGTCGTGTAGCGCAGCCCGGCGGTGAAGTTCAGCGCGTCGGTCAGCGGCACCGTGGCCTGGGTGAACGCAGCGAACGACTCCGTCTTGACGCGGCTGTACAGCGTCGAGGACGTTACCGGGAAGAAGGGATTAACCGCTGGACCAGACAGCGTGACGAGGTTGGGGTCCACCTGACCCGTCGCATTGAAGTAATAGCCGCCGATGACCCAGTTGATCTTGCTGTCTGCCCCCGACGCGATCTGTAGTTCCTGGCTGAACTGCTTGTCCGGCTGAATGAATTTGAAAGCCCGTTGGCGATCATCTGCGAATATGCGTCATGCTGTTCACGGGCGACTTCCGTATGGGGGAAGATATGGTGGAAACCAGCCTCCATCCCCTTGATGATCCGCTCACTCACGGCGCCCGCATCCTCGCCGTTCAGTGGGCTGACGAAGCTGGGCATCGGCGCCACGGCGCCCTCGACCACCGGCCGCAGATCTTGCGAACGCTGCTCTACATTTGTCTTCGTCAGGCCTGGGTAGATTGTGGACACCTTGACAGGCGTGCCTTCCAGGCTGTCGCGAAACCCCTGCATGATCGCAGGCAATGCGAACTTGGCTGAACTATAAGCCGATAAATGCGTGCCGGGCGGTGTGAACAGTCCAGCGACGGATGCTGTGCTAAGGATATGCGCAGGCTTCCCATGCGCCTTGATCGAGGGCAACAGCGATTGAATGGAATGAAAGACGCCGAAAACATTGACAGAAAACGACCATTCCAGTTCTTCTGGCCTCACTTTGTCCAGCGGAATGCCGGTGAGTCCAACCCCGGCGTTAGCGAACAAATAATGGACCTCGCCATGCGCTGAGAGAACTTCGCTTGCAACTCGATCAACTTGCTCACGATTGCTGACATCGGCAATATGGTTCGTAACTTTGGGCGCTCCCGCCGATCGTGCGGCCGCCTCGGTCTCGGTCAGCCCATCGGGAAGAATGTCGACCAGGGCGAGATTGGCGCCCCGGCTGGCAAAGGCCAGTGCGAGCGCA
The DNA here is from genome assembly GCF_000445065.1 of Sphingobium quisquiliarum P25. Lineage (GTDB taxonomy): Bacteria > Pseudomonadota > Alphaproteobacteria > Sphingomonadales > Sphingomonadaceae > Sphingobium > Sphingobium quisquiliarum. The sequence goes on from NZ_ATHO01000133.1 coordinate 6,892, forward strand.
CGCCCGATGCCATTGCCGCCGCCGGTGATGTAAACGGTTTGTCCCGCATATTGCGACATATTGTCTCTCTCCATGGTCGCGGACCGGGCGCTGCGTCGTCCCCGACATTGTCCATGCTATTAGTACGACTGTGCGGTAATCACGTCAATAAAAATAGTACGATTGTCCAGTAACGGGCGCAATAAGCACATTGCGAGAGGGGCGGCGGAATAAGGCACACCTGAGTGGCCGGAAAGTTAGCTTCCGGCGGTAAATAGGTGGGCTAACCGCCCTCGTGGACGGTCTAATCCGTTAGGCGGCCGGTCCCGTGCTTTCGTCCACGACCGGGTTTGAGAGGCAGCCGACACCCGGAATATCAACTTCGACTACGTCGCCAGCCTTCATCCAGACCGGCGGCTTGCGCGCCGAACCGACGTCACCTGGCGTGCCGGTGACGATGACGTCACCTGGCAGAAGCTCAGTGAAGATCGAGCAATAGGCAATGAGTTCAGGTATCGTGAAGATCAGCTGATCTAGCGTTGCTGACTGCATCACCTCGCCGTTCAGCCGCGTCTGAATGGTGAGCGCCGCCGGATCGGGAATTTCGTCGGCAGTGGTCAGCCATGGTCCGAAAGCGCCAGTCGCGGGGAAGTTCTTGCCAGGGTGAAATTGCGTGGTATGGCGCTGAAAGTCGCGAACGCTCGCGTCATTGTAACAGGAATAGCCAGCGATGGCCGAAAGCGCGTCGACTTCGGAGGCGCGCCGGACGCGGCGGCCGATGACGATCGCCAGTTCGCCTTCATAATCAAGCATATCTGACTCGACCGGCCGCAGGATCGGCTGGCGATGACCGATCTGGCTGCGGCCATAGCGCGCGAACACGGTTGGGTGATCGGCCTTCGCAAATTTCGTTTCGGCCAGATGATCCTTGTAGTTGAGGCCGATGCAAAGAATCTGACCGGGATCGGGGATGACCGGATCCAGCGAAACATCCTCCAGCCGCACACCGCCAGGCTGTGCCGACTCGGCGATTGTGCGCGCCTGTTCGATCAAGCCATTCTCGATCGCCTGCTTCAACGTGGCGCCGCCCGAAGAGGCTAGCGGCGTGCGCAGGTCGATCACCATGCCGCTGGAGGTAACGGCGCCCCAGCTTCGCTGATTATCGTGGGAATAGCTTACCAGTCGCATATATTCGTTCCTTAGGCTGTCATGACCCGGAGCGGGCTCAGGAAGCGGGCTGGAGCAGCTTCCGGCCGCTTGGCCGGAAGCGAGTAGGCCATACGCCGCCACGTCCAGGCGCAATGACGCCGTTGGGATCAACCGCATCTTTCAGTGTATCGGCAAAGCGCTGCAAGGCATTGTCGTTAAACGAATAGGCCTGGGACACGACGTCCTGGAATGCTGGCGCGCAGCGATATTCTCCGAAACCGGCCTTCGCGGCTTCAGCGACATAATAATTGTACAGCTCGCGCACTTCCTTGTTCTTCGCCGGATCTTCCCGCGACATGCCGAATGCGGTCATCATCAGGAAGCTACGCGTCAGCCAGGCAATCGGCGGCATAAAGCGCGTGACGATCGACGGCACGCCACGGCGCTCCGCTGCTTCGATGAACATCTTTTGCGCATCGAAGACGGCCTGAGCCGTTTTGGACGTGACGGCGGAAAACCAGAGATGGCCGTCACTAGGGTTGGGATTGAGCTCGGTTCGCGCGCCAATGGAGAACATATTCAACGACGGAATGCCCAGGGAAACCTTCCGTGCCACTTTTTCCTTATCCTCATCGGACATGGGGAAATGATATTCGTGGAGAAGTTTGCCAGTGCTGCCCGGAATGGCGGCAAGGATCTTTGCCTTGGACGATTCCCAGGCCGCGCGCACGACTTCGCGGCAACCATAGAATTGAAGCTCGACATTCCAGGAAGCGACGCCCAGATCGCGGGCAAGCTGGTCGAGCTGCTCGTCCGTGGCGGACAGGTCCCAGGCCAGCTTCTGAACGCGCGGGTCCATCATCTTTCGCAGGACCGGGCTGCCATATTCCGGCATCGTCACCATGCCCGTATTTTGCAGATAGGTGACGATGTCGACCAGCGGGGCAAGATCCTGGCGCCGCGGCACTTCGATCATGGCTGAAATATAGGCTTCCGGTTCGGGCATCAGCCAGAAGCCCATCTTTGTGACGATGCCGAAATTCGCCTGTGCGAACAGCCCATCGACATAGGGGCCATAGCCATAGCGATATTCTGCGAAGGTCTTGGAGCCCGGCATCGCCCCCATGCCAGTGCGCATTACTTCCCCATTGGGCAGTACCACTTCCATTCCGGCATGCGCGCCGAAATGGTCGGCATAGGTTTGGAGCGTATAGCCAATCCCGTGGTCAAGTGCATTACCGATCGGGCTGCCCCAGCCGGGATCGGGAATATCCAGCCACACCTTGAGCTTGCGTTCCTGAATATAATGATAGAGGTCGAAATAGGACAAGCCAGGCTCGACGATTGCGAAATGACGCTTGTCGTCGACCTCGATCACGCGGTTCATTCGCTTGAGATCAACGATCACGCTGCCGCGCAGATTGGGCGAGGACCCGCCATAGCCCAGGTTCATGCCCGTCGAAATGGTATAGAGAGGAACCTTGAAGCGGTTGGCGATGCGCACGACCGCCTGCACTTCCTCAACGGTCGACGGGGCGACGGCGGCGGAAGGGATCAGTTCATCGGGCTCGTCCCACAAGGGCGAATAGGCGTCCCGATAGAGCATCACGTCTTCTTCGGACGTGAACACCCATTGCGAACCAACCGCCTGCGCGAACTGTTCGAGCGCCTGCTTGAAATCGGCGGCGGAAACCTGGGGCGGCAAAGGAAGGGCCAT
>NZ_ATHO01000134.1 GCF_000445065.1 Sphingobium quisquiliarum P25
GTCCCGGCCATGCCAGGGCGTGAGCGCCGTTATCGTTCATTTGAAGGCGGCAAGATTGTCGCGCACAAACTGTTCGAACCGGATCGCCTTGCGCTGGAGAACCCGCTCGACATCCGGGTAGACTTCCCCTTCGCCTCCCTTGGAAACCAGCGTGAACAGCTCGATCGCGGCGTCCGCATCCGCTTCCGGCAAGCCATTGGCGATCATGCCCGCGCGGGCGGCGGCGAAGGGCACAGGCTGGAACGTCACCGTTTCGCCTGGAGTGATCCGGCGGTCGCTGAGCCAGAACAGCCCATTCACGACACAGCAGGCGAGCGCCAGCAGAGCGACTCCCTCCCGTCCGCCCAGAGCGAAGGTGCCGAAGGTAACGGGCGCGCCCAGAAGCACGCCGAGATTGGCGAATTGAAGCATCAGCCCCGAAGTCGCGCCAATGGCGTCGGGGCTGGGCGCCACATGCGGAAAGCGCGCGGCGGACATGCCGACCAGGACGCCACCGCCGGCGCAGAACAGGAACAGGCTGATCACCGCGCCGGTCAGTCCGAGGACAGGCAGATAAGCCAGCGGCCCGGCGACAGCGACGATCACCAGCGTCACCACGAAGATCGCGCGCGCGCTGACGTTGCGGGCGAGCATCACCCCCAGCAGGATGCTGCCGATCACGGAGGCGGGATAGCTGGCGAGCGAAAAGAGCCCGGCGGTCGCTGGGCTGAAGCCGAATGCGCCGATCAGGAATGTCGGGAACAGCGCGCCCAGGCCGAACTGCGCGATCGTCAGCACGGCGAGGCCCACGGACAGGCGGATGGGGCCCCGCAAGCGCAGGACGTCGATCCAGCGGGTGCCGCCATGTTCGCTCTGCACGGCCTGCGACTTCGACAGGGCGAGCACGAGCAGCAGACCGGCGAGCGCGGCCACCGCATGAATGACGAAGACGATCGGCCAGCCGGGCCCTGACGCAAATCCCGCCAGCGCCGCTGAAAGGCCGATACCCACCGGCACCGTCGTGGAAATGAGCGCCATCGCCAAAGGCTGCCTTGCCCCGGTGGTGGTGCGCGCCACCATCGCCAGCGATCCGAGCGACACGAAGATGCATCCGCCGCCTTCGATAAGGCGCGATACGGTCAGCGATGCGAAGCCGGGCGCGTAATAGTCGCCGATATTGCCCGCGACGATGATGGCCATGCCCAGCGCCATCAGGCGGCGGTCGCCAATGCGTTCGGTCAGCGAACCGCCGAGCGGCGCCAGCAGCACGGCCGCGGCGGCGATGCTGGAAATGCACCATGAGACAGTCCCCGCGTCGACGCCCATCGACGATGCGACATCGGGAATGAGCGGCAGGATCTTGCCGATCGAAGCCGCCGCGATAAGCCCGACGAAAAATATGGTGATGATGCTGGTCCAGCTTCCCGGTTTCATTATCAGGCTCCTCCCGTTGCGGCCGCTGAGGGCGGCCCATTGCTTTCGGCCTGCGCCCATCGTTCCAGCCGGACAGCGTCAGGCCGGAACGAGGCGAGCGCAGGCCGCCCCCTTTATGCAGATACCGGCGTCAGGACAGCGGCCCGGCGGACTCGCTGTCCTCGCGCGCGGCTTTGGCCATCAGGCGCTCGAACAGCGTGATGGCCTTGTCAGCGGCGTTGGGGACCATCACGATGTCATCGGGCGTGCTATCGATGATGCGTTGCTGCGCCTCGATCATCAGCCGGTCCTCCTCGAACGCGCGCCCTGCGATCTCCAAGCGCATGCTGGCGACCTCTTCCGCGCCGGGAATGGCCCTGGGCACGCCCCAGGCATAATAATAGCGCGCCGTGCCCTCACCCGTAGCGCAGACCGACTGCGCGTTGTAATCGCGCACCACCGGCTCGATCGAGGGCGTGCCGAAATCACAGGAGCGGGCGGTGTTTTCGGGATAGAATTCCATCATCATCGAAAGATGGCCCGGTACGGTATATTCATACATCAACAGCTGATCGACGACACGCACCTCCAGGCGAGTCTCGTGCGCCGGTATTATCGCGCCGGGGACCCACCATGTGACCGATATGCCGTTTTCCACCGGCGTGATCTTCGAACGGGCTTCCTTCCATGAATCTTCGCGCGCGCCGAAGCTGGCGGTGTGAACGAAGGGAAGATGCGTGAAATCGAGCAGGTTGGCGTTTATCTGGCTGGCCGCCGCGCGATAATCCATCGCGCCCTTGGCGAAGGTGAACTCGCCGCCCTCCAGCGGCAGGAAATTCGGCAGGCGTCCGGGATCGGCCCCGGCGGGGTCGCCGCCCCATACGAACACCCAGCCGCTACGTTCGGCCACGGCATAGGACTGGATGCGGGCTTGCGCTGGCACCTTGTCCTGACCCGGAATCTGGATGCACTGGCCGGTCCGGTCGAACAATGCGCCATGATACATGCAGCGAAGCATGTCGCCTTCGCAGCGTCCGCGCGACAATGGCGCGAAACGATGGCTGCACCGGTCGTCCAGCGCGACCAGATCACCCGCATCGGTGCGATACACCACGATCGGCTTGCCGATGATCTGCCGCGCCGCTGGCGTACCCGTTTCGAATTCCTGCGAATAGCCGATTGCGTGCCAGGCATTTTTCACGAACATTGGCTCTCTCCTGATTATGCGATCCGCTCCCGGTCCTGCCTTCAGCGGATCGCCAGCCCGGTCACTTCACGCGGCCGAGATATCCGTTCATCCGTTTGGCCGCGAGGCCAGGCAGGCGCACCGCCCTGGCGGCCGCGACGCTGGCGGCTGGCACATCGCCCACCTGGACCAGCGCGACCATGCCCATGCCGTAATGGGGGAGACACTTGAAACCATAGAGACCCGGCGTCGTAACCGGCACGGCCAATTCCTTGTTGATCATGCCTTTTGCCGGTTTGACGCTGGCGGGCCACATAGCTGGAATGGTTTCGGCATTGTGGCTGGGGTCAGTCGGAACAAAGCGAATGACGTCGCCCGGCGCCGCTTTCACGAAAGCGGGTTCGAACACCATCGATCCTTCCGCACCCTTATTCTTCATATGGATGACGATTGTCTTGGCCTCGGCCGGGACAGCGGCCAGCGCCATCCCAAGACACAAAATTCCGCGAGCAACGAAATTAACCATTATCTTTCCTCTACTAGAGATTGTTCGGCGTCCATCATCGCCTGCAACATGCGGCGGCCTTCGACGGCCGTTCTATCGGTTCGGATGAGCAACTCCCTGGGATTTTCCCCCACGATCGCAAGCATCTTTTCGATCTCTTCGGTCGCGAACTTGTCTTCCCCTATGACTGGCCGCAGATAGTCTTCCATCTCGTCCAATATTCCGTGATCAGTGCTGGCCATGGCGAAGAAATAGGCGCAACTCTTCGCTGTTTCGGGCATCACGGCATGAAACAGCCGGGTGCGGAGAATGGGCTTTCCATCCTCCTTGCGATAGACGACGACCGGCTCGTTCAGGATGGTGCGGCCCAGCGGTTCACGCCCCACTTCTTCCGAAAAGGCCGCGACATACCAGCAGTCGCGGGCAGCAAATGATCCTTCATTGAAGGGGTACATTCGACGCCTCCCGGCTGCCCGTCGCGATCCGTCCCGGACGCGTTGCCGTGCCCCGGAACGGATATGACAGCCATGCATGCTGCGATGGAGAAGGGAGTGCCGACATGGCGCTGTCGCCTGACTATTTCTTCGCCGTTGAGGCCCGGCCGTTGTTGCGCATCAAATAGGCGGACAGGTCCTTGAGATCCTGATCGGACACCACGGTTTTGCGGAACTGCGGCATGATCGATATGCCGTTGCGCACATAATATTCGATCACCTCATGGGTCAGGTCAGTCCTGTCCTCCAACGCGGGCGGTACGGCATTTTGATATTTGACGTAGATCGCGAGCGTGCCCGGCAGATATTTCCAATGTTCGCCAGTCAGATAATCGTCGCCGCCCGATCCATGACCGTGACAGGCGGCGCAATTCGTCTGGAATATCTTGTCGCCGCGCGCGATCTGCGCGGCGGGCCCGTTTGCCGGGGCCGGAGCAGGCTTGCGCGCGCTGGCTAAACCAGCAGCGCCGAGGAACAATGTGCCGGCGATCGCAACCAGCGCGGTGTAACGAGCCATTATTTAGCCTTTCTATATCGGGCGGGCCAGATGCCGCCGCGGCCGGGCGACAGAATTCCGTTGGGATCGACCGCGTCCTTCATCGTTTCCGCGAACCGCAACAGGGCATTGTTGTTGAAAGAATGAGTGCGCGCGATCTGCTCCTGGAAGAATGCGGGCGCGCGATATTCGCCATAGCCCGCCTTCGCGGCCTCCAGGAGATAATGGCCATAGAGTTCACGCGTTTCCCGATTCTTTTTCGGGTCGTCCCTCGACAGCATGAAGATTCCCAGCATCATGAAGCTGCGGGGCTGCCATGCCATCGGCGGGTTGAAACGGGTCACGACAGAAGGAATGTTGAACCCCTTCGCCGCCTCGATGAACATCTTCTGTGCTTCGAACACAGCCTCCGCGCTCTTGGCGATCATCGTCGTGAAGCCGAGATGCCCGTCCGCGGGAACCGGCGAGCGTTCGTTTCTGGCGCCAAGGGCGAAGACGTCGAGCGCCGGGATGCCAAAGGCGCTCTTGCGGAGGAGGTTTTTCTTCTGATCCTCGGTAAAGGGAAAGCTGAATTCATTGATCAGCTTCGCGCTGCTTCCGGGAATGGCGGCGAGAATCCTTGCCTGGGATGCTTGCCACGCCGCACGGACAACATCCCGATTGCCGTAGAATTGCAACTCGACCGTCCAGGCCGGAACGCCAAGGTCAGCGGCAAGCTGGTCGAGCTGTTCATCGGGGACTGACAAGTCCCACGCGACCTTCTGCACGCGCGGGTCCATCATCTTGCCGAGCAGCGGGCTGCTATATTGCGGCGTCGTCGCCGTCCCGGTATTTTCCAGATAGTTGACGATGTCCACAAGCGGCGCAAAATCGGCGCGGCGTTTCACGGAAATGAGGCCGGAAATATAAGCCTCCAGCTCTGGCATCAGCCAAAAGCCCATCTTTGTGACGATGCCGAAATTCGCTTGCCCGAACAGCCCATCGACATAGGGACCATAGCCATAGCGATATTCGGCGAAGGTCTTGGATCCCGGCATTGCGCCCATGCCAGTGCGCATCACCTCGCCATTGGGCAGCACAACCTCCATCCCGCTGTGCGCGCCGAAATGATCGCGATAGGCCTGGAGCGTATAACCAAGGCCGTGATCGAGAGCGTTGCCTATCGGGCTTCCCCAGCCGGGATCGGGAATATCCAGCCACACCTTGAGCTTACGCTCCTGAATATAGCGGTACAGATCGAAATAGGAGACGCCCGGTTCGACGATTGCGAAATGACGCTTGTCGTCCACTTCGATGATGCGGTTCATCCGCTTGAGATCAACGATCACGCTGCCGCGCAGATTGGGCGAGGACCCGCCATAGCCCAGGTTCATGCCCGTCGAAATGGTATAGAGAGGAACCTTGAAGCGGTTGGCGATGCGCACGACCGCCTGCACTTCCTCAACGGTCGACGGGGCGACGGCGGCGGAAGGGATCAGTTCATCGGGCTCGTCCCACAAGGGCGAATAGGCGTCCCGATAGAGCATCACGTCTTCTTCGGACGTGAACACCCATTGCGAACCAACCGCCTGCGCGAACTGTTCGAGCGCCTGCTTGAAATCGGCGGCGGAAACCTGGGGCGGCAAAGGAAGGGCCAT
>NZ_ATHO01000135.1 GCF_000445065.1 Sphingobium quisquiliarum P25
CCGCCGCGAGATCGAACGCATGATCGAGGACGGCCGGGTCACCCTGAATGGGGAGATAGTGACGACGCCAGCGACCCTGCTCGCCTCGCTGCACGGCGTCGCCGTCGACGGCAACCCCGTCGCGCAGCCCGCCCCAGCCCGCCTCTTCCTGTTCCATAAGCCATCGGGCTATCTGACGACGGAGCGCGACCCGCGCGGCCGCCCGACCATCTACGACCGCCTGCCCGCCGATCTGCCCCGCCTGATGCCGATCGGCCGCCTCGACATGACCACCGAAGGGCTGCTGCTGCTCACCACCGATGGCGAATTCAAGCGGCAGATGGAGCTGCCCGCCACTGGCGTGCCCCGCACCTACCGCGCCCGTGCCTTCGGCGACATCAGCCAGGCGCAGCTGGAGGACCTGTTCGACGGCATCGAAATAGACGGCGTGCGCTACGGCCGGATCGAAGCCAATCTGGAACGCCGCACTGGCCGCAACCAATGGATCGAAATGACCCTGACGGAGGGCAAGAATCGCGAAGTGCGCCGCGTGCTCGAACATTTGGGGCTGCAAGTCAGCCGCCTCATCCGCACCAGCTACGGCCCCTTTCACCTGGGCGAACTGGCGTCGGGCGCGGTCGAGGAAGTGCGGCAGCACGACCTCATCCTCTTCCGCAAAAGCCTGAAACACGCCAAGGCTGACGTCTGACCCCATGTCCCCGCCGGCGCAGAAATAGCGAGCCCGATCATGAGAATCATCGCAGGCCAATGGCGCGGCCGTCCGCTTGTAGCGCCAAAGGGTGACGCCACCCGTCCGACAGCCGACCGCACTCGCGAAACGCTGTTTTCCATGCTGCTGAGCCGAATCGGCGCGTTTGACGGGCTGGTCGTCGGCGATTTCTTCGCAGGCTCGGGCGCGCTCGGCTTCGAAGCCCTTTCGCGCGGCGCCGCCACCTGCCTCTTCGTGGAGCAGGACCGCGCGGCGCTCGACGCGATCCGCGCCAATGGCGACCGCCTCGGCGTCCGTCCGGACATTCGCCAGGGCAGCGTCATGTCGCTGGGTCCGGCGCCCCGGCCGCTCGACCTCATCTTCATGGACCCGCCCTATCATAGCGGCGCGGGCGCGGTGGCGCTCGACAAGCTCAGCCGCCTCGGATGGACAGGGCCCGCGACATGGGTCAGCATCGAGACCGACCGCCGCGAAGATGTCGAGGTGAAGGGCTTTACCGCCGATGCCGTGCGCGACGTCGGCAAGGCCAGGCTGACCCTGCTGCGCGCCTCCGACTAGAGGCAAACGCCCCGGCATCCGGCAAAGCCCGCGCGGGACCGGACAGCTTTCACCCGCTCACGCGCGGCGCTGTCCGGCCCCGCTGCGATGATCAGCGGCGCTTGCGCGTCTTGCGGGCCTCACCCGGGTTGATGCAGCTGTCCTGAACGGTCCTGCTGCACACCGGATAATCCTTTCCTCCCGCAGGCGGCGGGGTCATGTTGCCGCCGACCGTCACCGGATTGGCGGAGCTGCCTACCGGAGCGGACGGGTCCTGCGGCACCCCTGCCGGAGCAGGCGCCATGCCGCTGCTCGGCGGCACCGCGCCTGTGGGCTGCGAAGCGTTGGGGTCTGCCCCTGTCGAAGGCGTCGCCGGAGTCGCGGGCGTGGCCGGGCTGACGCCGGGGTCGGCGGGAGTTGCAGGGGTCGCGGGCTCTGCCGGAGTCGCGCCAGCCTCTGGCGGCTGGGACATGGTTCCACTCGTATCCTGGGCAATGGCAACCGCGCCGGTCGTGAACGCCAGCATCGCCGCGCCTGCAAGCATGATCGATCTCATCGGGCTTCCTTTCCTTATTCTTCACCCTTACCCCGGTCGGGCTGGTGGAAAACCGGATGCCCAAGCCGCGCGTTCCTGACACGGCGACGAACCGTGGCGAACGCGCCGCCAGATGAATGTTCCTGCTGCTCAACCTTCAGGGTAGCGGTCGAACTTGGGCAGGCCGTGCGCCTGCGCCATCCACGGCGCGGCCTCGGCCCACTGGACATGGATCGAAGGCGGAAAGGCCGAAGGATCGTCCAGCGTCGCCGTCTGTATGTCTACCATGCCCGGAAAGGTCACCGCGTTGGAATAGAACAGGCCCGAACCGCAGGTCCCGCAAAAATGCCGGGTGACATTTTCGGATGAGGCATAGGTCGCGGGCGTGCCGTTCACGCGCAGCTTGTCCTCAGGGAACAGCGCCCAGCCCACCATCGGCGCTCCGGCGCTGCGGCGGCAATCCGCGCAATGGCACAGCGCGCTGTAAACCGGATCCCCTTCCACGTCATAGCTGATGCTGCCGCACTGGCATCGTCCTGCCGCCATGAGCTTTCTCCTTGCATGATTCGCCTTTTGTTCTCATAGATCGGGCATCACCGCAAGGCGGCCTGGCCTTGCTCCCGTCCTTTGCGCTACCTAGTTGTCGTTCATGACCTTGCCCGCCCCCTCGCCTGACGACCCTCCCTATCTCCAGGGGCTGAACGCCCCTCAGCGGGAGGCCGTCCTGACGACCGAAGGCCCCGTGCTGGTCCTCGCGGGCGCGGGCACGGGGAAGACGGCGGCGCTGACGGCCCGGCTTGCCCACCTTGTCGCCACACGGCGCGCCTATCCGTCCGAAATCCTGGCCGTGACCTTCACCAACAAGGCCGCGCGGGAAATGCGGGAGCGTGTCGGCCGCATGATCGGCCCGGCGGTGGAAGGCATGCCGTGGCTTGGCACCTTCCACGCGATCGCCGCCAGGATGCTGCGCCGCCATGCCGAACTGGTGGGGCTGCAATCCAACTTCACCATCCTCGACACCGATGATCAGCTACGGCTGATGAAGCAGCTTATCCAGGCGGAGGGGATTGACGAGAAGCGCTGGCCCGCGCGCCAGCTTGGCGGCCTGATCGACCAGTGGAAGAACAAGGGCCTCACGCCTGACGAGATCGGCGCGGCCGACAGCGAAGCCTATGCCAATGGGCGCGGGCAAAAGCTTTATGCCGCCTATCAGGCGCGGCTGCGCGACGTGAACGCCTGCGATTTCGGCGACCTGCTGCTGCATGTGCTGACCATCCTGAAACGTCATCGCGACGTGCTGGAAAGCTATCAGCAGCGCTTTCGCTACATCATGGTCGACGAATATCAGGACACGAACAGCAGCCAGTATCTCTGGCTCCGCCTGCTCGCGCAGCAGCGCAAGAATATCTGCTGCGTGGGCGACGACGACCAGTCCATCTATAGCTGGCGTGGAGCGGAGGTCGCCAACATCCTGCGCTTCGAAAAGGATTTCCCCGGCGCGAAGATCGTCCGCCTGGAACAGAATTACCGGTCCACCCCGCACATATTGGGCGCGGCGTCCGGCGTCATCGCAGAAAACGGCAATCGCCTTGGCAAGACGCTGTGGACCGACATCGACGCCGGGGAAAAGGTCCGCGTCATCGGCGTGTGGGACGGGCCGGAAGAAGCACGCCGCGTCGGCGACGAGATCGAATCGATCGAGCGCGCGGGCCAGTCGCTGGACGAAGTCGCCATTCTGGTCCGCGCCCAGCACCAGACCCGCGAGTTCGAAGACCGCTTCATCCAGATCGGCCTGTCCTACCGCATCGTCGGCGGTTTCCGCTTCTACGAACGCGCGGAAATCCGCGACGCGCTCGCCTATCTCCGCCTTGTCAACCAGCCCGCCGACGATCTGGCCTTCGAACGCATCGTCAACGTGCCCAAGCGCGGCCTGGGCGACAAGGCCGTGGAAAAGCTGCACCGCCTCGCGCGGGCGGAGGGGGTTCCGCTGACCCTGGCGGCCGCGCGCATCCTCGACACGGACGAGTTGACCCCGCAGGCCCGCCGTTCGCTGGGCGCTTTCATCGGTGATCTCGCCCGCTGGCGCGATCGCGCGGCGCAGCTTCCCCATGCGGAACTGGCCCGTCAGATACTGGACGAAAGCGGCTATACCGCCATGCTCCAGGCCGAACGCACGGCGGAAAGCGCTGGCAGGCTGGAAAATCTGAGCGAACTTGCCCGCGCCATGGAAGAATATGAAACGCTGGGCGCGTTCCTTGAGCATGTTTCGCTGGTCATGGACAATGAAGCGCAGGCGGACGAGCGCAAGGTCACGATCATGACCATCCACGCCGCCAAGGGGCTGGAGTTCGACACCGTATTCCTCGCCGGATGGGAAGAAGGGCTCTTTCCGTCCCAGCGCGCGCTCGACGAAGGCGGCCTCAACAGCCTGGAGGAAGAACGCCGCCTCGCCTATGTGGCGCTCACCCGTGCCCGGCGGCGCTGCATCGTCCTGCATGCCGCAAACCGGCGGATTTACGGCCAGTGGACCAGTTCCATCCCCTCGCGTTTCGTCGGTGAATTGCCGCCTGAGCATGTGGAGGAGGAAAGCAGCATGGCGGGCGGCGCGTCCCTGTGGCGCGCCAACTGGTCCGAACGCGCCGACCCCTTCGCCAATGTTCAGCGCGGAAGCGGCCGTGGCCCCGGCTGGCAGCGCGCCCAGCAAAGCGGCCAGTTCGTCAGGGAGCCCGTCCGCATCGTGGAAGCCCGCGCGTCGGCCGTGTCCCTCGGCAACAAGGGCCGTGACGACATGAGCGTCGGCCTGCGCGTCTTCCACCAGAAGTTCGGCTATGGCACCGTGGCGGAAATCGAAGGCAACAAGCTGGAGATCGACTTCGAAACGGCGGGCCGCAAGCGCGTGATGGACAGTTTCGTCCAGCCTGCCTGAGGCGCTTCGATCCGCCTACGGCACCACGCGCACGGCCCCCAGATAATCCCGCTTGCCGATCGCAACCCCGCTCATCCGCAGGATGTTGTAGGCGGTAGTGGCGTGGAAATAGAAGTTGGGCTGGGAAAAGCTCGTCAGGAAATCCTTGCCGGTAAATTCCATGCAGAACTTGTCTCCAATGGTGAAGATAATCTGCTTGCCGCTCAGGGGCTCGATCTCATCGGCGTTCAACGCCCTGAGTGCATCCAGCGCTGCGGTGATCTTCGCGGTCAGCCCCTCGAAACTGCCGGGCGGCTGCGTCATGTCGGGGGAGAAATGCCCGTTGCGCACGCCCTCGATCGCTCCGGCCGAATGCACCGCGCAACTCTTCACCTGATAGGCGAAACCGAACATATCGGGCGCAAGCCTCGCATCGATCAGCTTTTCGTGCGGGATTGACTGCTCATCGCAATGCGCCTTCGCCTTTTCGATCAGCCCCAGAACCGATCCCAAAATCTGGACACATCCCGGTACGAACGCGTCATACAGCGTCATCATGCTTCCTGCTCCTTTGTCGCGGTGGCGCGAAACATATTGCCGCAACATGGTGGCCCATCCAAAGCCCGCCCGCAATCGCACAATAAAACCTCACCATCACAGGTAGGGAGGGCGACCGGCCAAAGGCTGGTAGAGGGGAAAAGCGCAGGTCACGCCATATTAGCAGCTACGCCGGCGCTCTCATCCGCCATCAACGCGAAAAGGCGTTCCGAATTTTCCGCTGTCCTACAGCCCCATTATCAGGCTAGGCTCCACGCCGCTCTTTGAACCTTTAACATAATCTGTTGGAACCACCCGGCCAAAACCCAGCATTTCCGCGCCTGTGTCGTGTCACCTATGTCACCCAAATCCTACAGGCGGCAAACCGGCCGGGAACAGCAAAAGCCTCGATCCGGCAAGGACCAAGGCTCTCCGTTCAACGGTAGGTGACAGAGACAGCGGCAAAGCCCGAACGGCCTCAGGCGCTGACACCGAAAATCATCTTTATCGGAAGATTTGGTGGAGCCTAGCGGGATCGAACCGCTGACCTCCTGCATGCCATGCAGGCGCTCTCCCAGCTGAGCTAAGGCCCCATCATAATGCGAACAATGCCGCATCCTAATGGATCAGGCCATGTCCGGCATGATGCCATCGGCCGAATATCTGGACGCCCCTGGCTTGGCGGTCAGGACATGAAGCAAAGCCGTTTTCGGGCTCTCCACGCCCCTCGTCCGGGCCAGGACGTTTTCCGGGAAAATGCCCTCTGGACATTCTCAATCCGAAAAACTGGTGGAGCCTAGCGGGATCGAACCGCTGACCTCCTGCATGCCATGCAGGCGCTCTCCCAGCTGAGCTAAGGCCCCGTTTCCAGTCTCAGCGCCGTTTGGGTCCGGCGCTTTGGAGGCGCTGCCATTATGCCGCGGCACCCCCCATTGCAAGTGCTAAATTCGCTTAATTGTCGATGTCGTCACCGTCATTGCCGCCAGCGTCGACGCCCAGATCGTCGTCGCCGCCCAGATCGACGTCATTGTCCGGCGAATCGCCATCGTCATCCACGTCCAGATCCAGGTCCAGATCGTCGTCAGCCGTCTCAAGCTCGCCATCGGCCGTCTCGATGACCTTCTTGGGCGCTTCCTCATAAGGCAGCGGCTGCTTGGACTTGAGGACGGGCTCGGGCTCCCATGCGGTGTTGCAATTGATGCAGGTCACCGGGTCGTCCTTGCCCAGGTCGTAGAAGCGCGTGGCGCATTTCGGGCAGGTACGCTTCGTACCCCATTCAGCCTTGACCATGTCCGGCCTTGTCCTTCTCGCGAGTGCTCAAACAGAAATCACGCGGCACGACAACGTCGTCCGCGAAGCGTGGCGCGCCTTGCCATAGCGGAACCGCGCTGTCAAAAGCCGGGCGCAATTTTTCAGCTTTCGCAACGGATTCCCGCGTGACCGCCTCTTCAGACCAGCCCGCCCCGATGACCTTCACCCCAGCGCCGCCCCTGTCGGGAAGCGTCACCGTGCCGGGCGACAAGAGCATTTCCCACCGATCGCTCATGCTGTCGGCCCTCGCGGTGGGCGAAAGCCGGGTGGAAGGCCTGCTGGAAGGGGAAGATGTGCTGGCGACCGCAGCCGCCATGCGGGCCATGGGCGCGGACATCAGGCGCGACGAGGATGGCATCTGGCACATCAACGGGGTGGGCGTGGGCGGCCTTCTTCAGCCGCAGACCGCGCTCGACATGGGGAATAGCGGAACCTCCACCCGCCTGCTCATGGGCCTGATCGCCAGCCACGGCATCACCGCGACCTTCACCGGCGACGCCTCTCTCAGCAAGCGCCCGATGGCGCGAGTCACCGAACCGCTTTCCCGCATGGGCGCCAGCTTCATGACCAGCCCCGGGGACCGGCTGCCGCTCACCATGCGGGGCGCCTGCCCGGCCGTGCCGCTCGATTACCGCCTTCCCGTCGCGTCGGCACAGGTCAAGTCGGCGATATTGCTCGCCGGCCTGAACGCGCCGGGAATCACCCGCGTAGTGGAACCCATTCCCACCCGCGACCATAGCGAACGGATGCTCAAGGGCTTTGGCGCGACGCTGGATGTGGAGGTCCAATCCGACGGCACGCGCATCATCAGCCTGACGGGAGAGGCTGAACTTCGTCCGCAGGCGATCACCGTGCCGGGCGACCCCTCCTCCGCCGCCTTCCCGATCGTCGCCGCGCTCATCACTCCCGGTTCGGAGGTCACCGTCACCAATGTCGGCATGAACCCGACAAGGGCGGGCCTGTTCGGCATTCTCCAGGCGATGGGCGCGGATCTCAGCCTGTCCAATCACCGCGAAGTGGGAGGAGAGCCGGTCGCCGACATCACCGCCCGGCACAGCCAGCTGACCGGCATCGACGTGCCGCCGGATGTTGCGCCCAGCATGATCGACGAATTCCCGATCTTCTTCGTCGCCGCGTCCTTCGCCCAAGGCACCACCCGAACCAGCGGCCTCGATGAGTTGAGGGTCAAGGAATCGGACCGGCTGGCGCTGATGGCGCGCGGTCTCGCCCAGATCGGCGCGCGGATCGAGGAAATGGAAGACGGCCTGATCATCGAAGGGACCGGCGGCGCTCCTCTGCCCGGCGGCAAGTCTCCGCCGGTGATAGCGGCCTCGCTCGATCATCGCATAGCAATGAGCTTCGCCGTCGCTGGCCTCGCCACCACCGGCGGGCTGACCGTGGATGACATGCGTCCCGTCGCGACCAGCTTCCCCGGTTTCACCGCCCTGCTCCGGTCACTCGGAGCGATCGAGTGACATTCGACCTTGCCAATATCATCGGCCTGACCGGCTGCGGGTTGATGGTCGCGGCTTATGCTTACAGCAATATGGCGCGCACGCTGAATTTCGTGCTGTTCAACCTCTTGAACCTGGTGGGTGCATTGCTGCTGATCGGGTCGCTCACCGTCCACTTCAACATTGCGTCCATGGCGCTTGAGATCGTCTGGGCGCTGATCGCGCTGGTCAGCCTCGGCAAGGCGCTCATGAAAGGCAAAGCACAATGATCATCGCCGTCGACGGTCCGGCAGCGTCAGGCAAGGGCACGATCGCGCGCGCTCTGGCCGATCATTACGGCCTGCCCTGCCTGGATACCGGCCTTTTGTATCGCGCCGTGGGCCTTTCCGTGCTCAAGGCCAGCGGCGATCCCGATCGGGAAGCGGATGCGCTGGCGGCTTGCAACTTCGATAAGGCGATCCTTTCCGATCCTGCCCTGCGCACCGAAGCGGTAGGGTCGCTCGCATCGCGCGTCTCCGTCCACCCAAGCGTCCGCCAGGCCCTGGTTCAGCGGCAGCGGGATTTCGCCGCACAGCCCGGCGGCGCGATCCTGGATGGGCGCGACATCGCGACGGTCATCGTCCCGGACGCCGACGCCAAGATCTTCGTCACGGCCAGCGTCCATGTGCGGGCGCAGCGCCGCTATGATGACGGCGTTGCCCATGGCGGGCATCCCGACATGGACAGCCTCATCGCCGATATCCAGGCGCGCGACACGCGCGACATGAGCCGGGATCATGCGCCGTTGCGAATGGCCGATGGAGCGGACTTGCTCGACACCAGCAATTTGACTATAGACGCTGCCGTCCAGCAGGCCATTGCACTGGTGGACGCCCAGTTGGAACGTCGGCGAAACGCCTGACGCGATGACGGCGCTTGGGATTCCCAGGCGCCCTTTTCGCTTATCCGCAGGGCGTCGCTCGTCATAGCCGAACGGATGTTCGCGCGGTATCCGGCCGCGCGGGCGGTTTGGCCTGAAAGACCACCGGAGACAACCGGTAGGCCAGCAATGACGAGTGAAGGAAACTTACATGGCCTCTACGGCATTCCCCTCGCGCGACGATTTCGCCGCGCTTCTCAATGAATCTCTCGGTGGCGAGGATGGCGGCTTCGAAGGCCGCGTCGTAAAGGGCACCGTAACCGGCATCGAAAACGACATGGCGCTGATCGACGTCGGCCTGAAGTCGGAAGGCCGCGTGCCGCTGCGCGAATTCGCCGCTCCCGGTCAGAAGGCTGACCTCAAGGTCGGCGATGAAGTCGAAGTCTATGTCGACCGCGTCGAAAACGCCCATGGCGAAGCCATGCTGTCGCGCGACCGCGCTCGCCGCGAAGCCGCCTGGGACAAGCTGGAATCCGAATTCACCGAAAATGCCCGCGTCGAAGGCGTCATCTTCGGCCGCGTGAAGGGCGGCTTCACTGTCGACCTCGACGGCGCCGTGGCGTTCCTGCCCGGCAGCCAGGTCGACATCCGCCCCGTGCGCGACGTCACCCCGCTGATGGACATTCCGCAGCCCTTCCAGATTCTCAAGATGGATCGCCGCCGCGGCAACATCGTCGTGTCGCGCCGCGCCATCCTGGAAGAAACCCGCGCCGAACAGCGCTCGGGCCTCATCCAGACCCTGGCCGAGGGCCAGATCATCGAAGGCGTTGTCAAGAACATCACCGATTACGGTGCGTTCGTTGATCTGGGCGGCATCGACGGCCTGCTGCACGTCACCGACCTCAGCTACAAGCGCATCAACCACCCGAACGAGATGATCAACATCGGCGACACTGTCCGTGTCCAGATCATTCGCATCAACCGCGACACCCAGCGCATCAGCCTTGGCATGAAGCAGCTGGAAAGCGATCCGTGGGAAGGCGCCGCCGCCAAGTATCCGGTCGGCGCGAAGCTGTCGGGCCGCGTCACGAACATCACCGAATATGGTGCGTTCGTCGAACTGGAGCCGGGCATCGAGGGCCTGGTCCACGTTTCGGAAATGTCCTGGACCAAGAAGAACGTTCACCCCGGCAAGATCGTTTCGACCAGCCAGGAAGTCGACGTCATCGTCCTGGAAGTCGATCCCGACAAGCGCCGCATCTCGCTCGGCCTCAAGCAGGCCCAGAACAATCCCTGGGACAGCTTTGCCGAACGTCACCCGATCGGTTCGACCGTCGAGGGCGAAGTCAAGAATGCCACCGAGTTCGGCCTGTTCATCGGCCTGGACGGCGATGTGGACGGCATGGTCCATATGTCGGACATCGCCTGGGGCATTTCGGGCGAAGACGCGCTGGCTCTGCACCGCAAGGGCGAGACGGTTCAGGCCGTTGTTCTCGACATCGACGTCGAGAAGGAGCGCATCAGCCTTGGCATGAAGCAGCTTGAGCGTGGCGGCCCGGCCGCTGGCGGCACCGCTGCTGCGGCCGCTGGCCTGACCAAGAACTCGATCGTCACCGTGACGGTTCTGGAAGTCCGCGACGGCGGCCTGGAAGTCCAGGCTGGCGAAGACGGCGCTGCGGGCTTCATCAAGCGCAGCGACCTTGGCCGCGACCGCGACGAGCAGCGCCCGGAACGCTTCCAGGTTGGCCAGAAGTTCGACGCCATGGTCACCGGTTTCGACCGCGCCAAGAAGCCGACCTTCTCGGTCAAGGCGATGCAGATCGCCGAAGAGAAGCAGGCCGTGGCTCAGTACGGCTCGTCGGACAGCGGCGCGTCGCTGGGCGACATCCTTGGCGAAGCGCTGAAGGCCAAGAGCGAAGGTTAAAAGCCTCTCTCTATAACAAAAGTAATAGGCTCGCCGGAACTCGGTTCCGGCGGGCCTTTTTTCTATCCCAAAATAAGAAATGACTACCGATAATGGCCAATTGTCATGGGTTTGCGTATTCTCTATGAGTCAAGTGGGAACCAGAAGGGGGAGCTGGAGGACCAATGATACGTTCAGAATTGATTCAGACGCTGGCGGAAGAAAATCCAGATCTTGGCTTGCCTGAGGTCGAGAGGATCGTTGATCTTTTTTTCAAGGAAATCGTTGACCGGCTGTCGAGTGGCGGCCGGGTGGAATTGCGCGGTTTCGGAGCCTTTACCACGCGCGCGCGGGATGCGCGGACGGGGCGCAATCCGCGCACGGGGGAACAGGTGCCGGTTTCGGCCAAGCGCGTGCCCTATTTCAAGCCCGGCAAGGAAATGCGCGAGCGGCTGAATGGCAAGGCGGGTTCATCTTCGCCGCGTCCTTGACGTTCAGGCGCGCAGGCGTCAGGGGATAGGCCCACGCGGACGTGGCGAAATCGGTAGACGCAGCGGACTTAAAATCCGCCTCCCCCTGGGAATGCGGGTTCAAGTCCCGCCGTCCGCACCAGGGTTAAAGGCGGCATCAGCAGCGCCCGCCCTTCCATAAAGCTGGATATTCCGCTGCCTTCCCGCAATTATGCGGCATGGCCGGTGCAATCAATCCTCAAAGCTTCAGCGATTCCCTGGTCATCTTGGGCGCCGCTGGGCTGGTCATTCCCGGCTTTGCCCGATTTCGCATCAGCCCGGTCATCGGCTTCATCCTCGTCGGGCTGGCGGTGGGACCAGCGGGCCTTGGATCGCTCGTCAGCGAATATCCCTGGCTCTACCATGTCACGATCTCGAACCGGGCGGCGATAGAACCCTTTGCCGAACTTGGCGTCATATTGCTGCTGTTCTCCATCGGCCTGGAGCTGAGTTTCCGGCGCCTATGGACGATGCGGGCCCAGGTGTTCGGCGTGGGCGCGGCCGAGTTGATCGGCGGCGCCATGCTGATCGCGGGCGGCCTTTATCTGCTGGGGCAGCCGCCAGCGGGGGCATTTGGCCTGGGCCTCGCGCTGGCCTTGTCTTCGACCGCCGTGGTGCTTCCCATGGTGGGTACGCAGAGCGCGGTCGGGCGAGCGGCCTTTTCCATGCTGCTGTTCGAAGATCTGGCGCTGGTCCCCATCATCTTCATGCTCGGCGCGCTTGCTCCTTCGGTCGCGGCAAGTCCCGATGGCGCATGGTCGCAGCTTGCGGGCACTTTGCTCAAGGGCGGCCTGACGATCGGCGTCATGCTCGTTCTTGGCCGCCTGTTCCTGCCGCACATCTTTCGTCAGGCGGCGCGGACGAAAAGCCCCGAAGTCTTCCTGGCGGCGAGTCTGCTGGTCGTCATCGTGTCCAGCCTGGCGACATCGCTTGCGGGCCTGTCGCCGATCGTCGGCGCGCTGCTGGCCGGGCTGTTGATCGCCGAGACCGATTATCATGGCGAGGTCGAGGTCATGACCGCGCCGTTCAAGGGCCTCGCGCTGGGGGTCTTCCTGATCACCGTGGGGATGAGCCTGGACGTTCGCGTGATCCTGGCCAACTGGCCTGCGCTTGTCCTAGCCGTGCTGGGGGTCGTGCTTGCCAAGACGCTGGTGACGGCCGCATTGCTGTATCTTTCCGGGGCGCGCAGGGGCGTCGCGCTGGAAGTCGGCGTGCTGATGTCCAGCCCGTCCGAAACCACCCTGATCGTCCTGTCCGCGGCGGCTGCGGCGAAGCTGATCCTGCCATCGACGGCGGCTTTCTGGCAGATCGTGACAGCGATCGGCCTTACCATCACGCCCTTGCTCGCGAGGATCGGCCATGACATCGCCCGCCGCCTGGAGATGGCCTTGGGCGAAGAACGGCCCGACTATGAAGAGGAAAGCACGGAGGCGGCGGCAGTCGTAATCGGCTTTGGCCGCGTCGGGCATATGGTGTGCGACCTGTTGCGCCTCCACAATCAGCGCTTCATCGTCGTTGAGTCGGACCCCGACGTGGTCGCGGAAGCGCGCCGCAACGGCTATCCCATCCTGTTCGGCGACGTTTCCCGGACGGAGATGCTGGACAGGCTGCGCCTGGGCCATGCGCGGGCGCTGATCCTGACCATGGACGACCCGGTGCTGTCGGTTCGCGTTACCAAGCGTGTTCGCGGCTGGGTGCCTGACCTGCCGATCATCGCGCGGGCCCGCGATACGGGGCATGCCGCTCAACTTTATCAGGCGGGAGCCAGCGATGCGGTGCCCGAAACGCTGGAAAGCTCGCTACAACTGGCCGAGACCGCGCTGGTCGACCTGGGCGTCGCAATGGGGCCGGTGATCGCGTCGATCCACCAGACGCGGGAGGATCTGCGCATGGGCATCAAGGATGCGGCACAGATGGAAATAGCGCCCAAGCTGCGGCGGCTGCGGTCGGATGAAGTGCCCTGACTCCCCTTCCACCGATAGGATTTGGGTGACATAGGTTACACGACAGACGCGCGGAAAACCGCCATTTCCTTCCGATTTTCCTACAGGTCAAAGAGCGGGGTGTGGCTTAGCGCAAGGCGGGGCCTGTAGGACAGGGGAATTTTGGGGAGGTTGCGTCTTTTCCCCTCCACCATCGGCTGTGCCGATGGTCCCCTCCCCATCGTTGATGGGGAGGATTGGGGATAGGCGGGGCGCTGGATATCAAGGGAATTGGAGGATAATTTGAAAATAGACCGGAGAGATGTGATCAAGGCCGTTATCGCGGCGGGCGCCTGTTCGGGGGCGATCGCTTCGCCGGGCGGTGCTGAGACGGCCGCTGCTTCATTGGCAAAACCGTTCAGCCCTGCTGCGGGCCCGCGATCGCGTCTGCTGTTCGTCAATGACCTTGCCGGTGATCTTGACGGACTTTACGCGCTGGTCCACGCCATCCTTACCCCCACATCCGAGTTGCGCGGGATTGTCGCCACCGGGACGGGCAACCCCGGCGAAAGCGCGGCAAAGGCCGTGGATATGGCGGAAGAAGTTCTGGAACTCATGAATCTGGCCGGGAAGGTCAAGGTCCATGCCGGAGCGGCCAGGAAGATGGCTGAGCCCACTGTGCCGGTTCGCTCGCCGGGCACGCAGGCGATCATTGATGAGGCCAAGCGCACCGACACGGACCTACCATTGTTCGTCGCCGTGGGCGGCGGATTGACGGAGGTCGCGAGCGCGCTGCTTCTTGAGCCATCCATCGCCAATCGCTTCACGCTGGTGTGGATTGGCGGCGATTCCTATCCCGAAGGCGGCACCGGCGAGTATAATTTCAACATCGACCGGCTTGCGGCGCAATATGTGTTCAACCAATCGGCCGTGCCCATCTGGCAGGTTCCGCGGTCGGCCTATGCGACCTGCCTTGTATCGGCCAGCGAGTTGCAGGCATTCGTCGCGCCGCATGGCCGGATCGGAGCGTGGCTATACCAGAAGGTCGTCGACGCACCTGCGCAGTATCGCAACATCCTCAACATGGGAGAGACCTGGACGATGGGGGACAATCCCCTGGTCCTGCTGACATCGCTGGCGGACTGGCCGCCGAGCGCCCAGGCGCGGCCCTTCCGTTATGAGCGGCATGGATCAAGCGCGTCGGAAGAGGTGATCGCGCCGGCCCTGAACAGCGACGGGACATTCACCGTCCGCAATGAAGGACGGAAGATCCGCATCTTCAAGTCGATTGATAACCGCATGATGTTCAACGATCTTTTCGCCAAGCTGCGGATTCATTACCCGGCGGCGGGATAGGCATCATCCGGCTGGCGATGCCCTCCCCCGGCCCCTCCCGATTGCGGGAGGGGTGGTTTCCAAATCTCAGGCCGGGACGCTGGCGAGGGCGGCCTTGACCGCTTCGATCGCGGCGCTGGCCTTGCCGCCTTCGGGACCGCCGCCCTGGGCCATGTCGGGACGGCCGCCGCCGCCCTTTCCACCCAGCGCTTCCACGCCCGCGCGGACGAGGTCGACAGCGCTGATCGCGCCAACCAGATCATCGGTCACGCCCACGGCGATGCTGGCGCGGCCATCCACGACAGCGAGCACGGCGGAAACGCCGCTGCCTAGCGCCGCCTTGTTCTGATCGACCAGGCCGCGCAGTTCCTTGGGGTCCAGCCCTTCAATCACCTGACCGATAAAATCGATATTGCCGACCTTTTCGGGACCAGCCGCTTGAGCGCCGCCCCCGCCGCCCAGCGCCAGCGCCTTTTTGGCTTCGGCCAGTTCGCGTTCGAGCTTGCGGCTCTGCTCCACCAGCGCGGCGATGCGCGCGGGCACTTCCTCCGGCGTCGTCTTGAGCGCGGCGGCGGACTGGCGCAGCCGGTCTTCGCGATCGGTGAGCCACAGGCGCGCGGCTTCGCCGGTCAGCGCCTCTATCCGGCGGACGCCGGACGAGACGGCGCTTTCGGAGATAATCTTGAAGATCGCGATGTCGCCGGTCGCGCGAACATGCGTGCCGCCGCACAGTTCGACCGAATAGCTGTTGGCGTCGCCCTTGCCCATGGAAAGCACGCGCACTTCATCGCCATATTTCTCGCCGAACAAGGCCATGGCCCCGGCGGCGATCGCGTCATCCGGGGTCATCAGCCGGGTCGTCACCTCTTCATTATGGCGGACCTGTTCATTGACCTGGCTTTCGATCGCGGCGATCTGGCTGTGGGTCAGCGCTTCGGGATGGGAGAAGTCGAAGCGCAGGCGATCCGGCGCGACCAGGCTGCCCTTTTGCGTGACATGCGCGCCCAGCGTGTTGCGCAGCGCCGCATGCAGCAGGTGGGTGGCGCTGTGGTTGGCGCGGATGCGGTCGCGGCGGTCGGTATCGACCGACAGATGCACGGTGTCGCCGACCTTGATGCTGCCCGTGCCGATCCGGGCCCGGTGGGCGTGGAGACGGCCGAGCGGCTTTGACGTATCCTCCACATCAGCGACCAAGCCGGATTGCGAGGTGATGGTGCCCGCATCGCCCATCTGGCCGCCGCTTTCACCGTAGAAGGGCGTCTGGTTGGTGATGATGATGACTTCATCGCCCGCGCCCGCCGCATCGACGCGCGCGCCATTCCTGACGAGCGCGAGCACTTCGCCTTCGCCTTCGGTCCCGCTGTAGCCGATGAATTCCGTGCTGCCGGTGGTTTCGGCGATGTCGAACCAGATTTCGTCCGACGCCTTTTCGCCCGAACCCTTCCACGCGGCGCGCGCGGCGGCCTTCTGCTCCGCCATCGCCTGATCGAAGCCTTCGCGATCGACGCCAAGGCCGCGCGAGCGCAGCGCGTCTTCGGTCAGGTCATAGGGGAAGCCATAAGTGTCGTAGAGCTTGAACGCCGTCTCGCCGGGCAGCGTGCCGCCTTCGGGAAGGTCCACCGTGGCTTCATCGAGCAGCTTCAAGCCCTTTTCCAGCGTCTGGCGGAAGCGGGTTTCCTCGCGCAGCAGCGTTTCCTCGATCAGCGGCTGGGCGCGGACCAGTTCCTGATAGGCGCCGCCCATTTCGGAAACGAGGCTGCCGACCAGCCGGTGCATCAACGGCTCCTTCGCGCCGATGATGTGCGCGTGGCGCATGGCGCGGCGCATGATGCGGCGCAGGACATAACCGCGGCCTTCATTCGCGGGCAGAACGCCGTCCGCGATCAGGAAGCTGGTGGAGCGCAGGTGATCGGCGATGACGCGGTGGCTGGCCTTGAACTCGCCATCGGTGGCGGTTTTGGTCAGGGCGCCCGATTCCTCGATCAGCGCCTTGAAGGTGTCCGTATCATAATTGTCATGGACGCCTTGCAGCACGGCGGCGATGCGCTCCAGCCCCATGCCGGTGTCGATGCTGGGCTTGGGTAGTTCGCCGACGATCTCATTGGCTTCCTGCTCATATTGCATGAAGACGAGGTTCCAGATCTCGACGAAACGATCGCCATCTTCTTCCGGGCTTCCCGGCGGGCCGCCCCAGATGTGATCGCCATGGTCGTAGAAGATTTCAGAGCAGGGACCGCAGGGGCCGCTGTCGCCCATCGCCCAGAAATTATCCTTCGTCGGAATGCGGATGATGCGTTGTTCGGGCAGGCCCGCGATCTTCTTCCACAGGTCGAACGCTTCATCGTCGGTGTGGTAGACCGTCGCCGTCAGCTTTTCAGGCGGCAGGCCCCATTCCTTCGTCAGCAGGGTCCAGGCATGGGTGATCGCCTGTTCCTTGAAATAGTCGCCGAAGCTGAAATTTCCCAGCATTTCGAAGAAGGTATGGTGGCGCGCGGTGTAGCCGACATTGTCGAGATCGTTATGCTTGCCGCCCGCGCGGACCGACTTCTGGCTGCTGGTCGCGCGGCTGAAGGGGCGCTTTTCAAGGCCGGTGAAGACATTCTTGAACGGCACCATGCCCGCATTGACGAACATCAGCGTCGGGTCGTTATGCGGCACCAGCGGCGCTGAAGGAACGATGGTGTGGCCGTTCGCCCCGAAATAGTCGAGGAAGGAGCGGCGAATGTCGTTTGTCGATGTCATGGGGGCGATTTAGTTGGAAGCGCCCCGGCGCACAAGCGGGGCTTTTCATCGCAGGCGTCAGGCGGGTTCGCAATCGGGACAGGCGGGCGCGGCCTTTGATGATGCTTGCCATTGCCCCGGCGGTGAATGGGTTCTAATCCCCGCCCATGGATGAGAATACACGCCGCGCCGCCCTGGATTATCACCGCCTGCCTCAACCGGGCAAGCTGCGTATCGAGCCGACCAAGCGCATGGTCAACCAGCGCGACCTGGCGCTGGCCTATTCTCCGGGCGTGGCCGCGCCTTGCCTGGAAATCGCGCAAGACCCCGACAAAGCGATGGACTATACCGCGCGCGGCAATCTGGTCGCGGTGATTTCCAACGGCACGGCGGTGCTGGGGCTGGGTTCCATCGGGGCGCTGGCGTCCAAGCCGGTGATGGAGGGCAAGGCCGTCCTCTTCAAGAAATTCGCCGATATCGACGTTTTCGATATCGAGGTCGACACGACCGACCCGGAAAAATTCATCGAAGCGGTTTCGCTGCTGGAGCCGAGCTTTGGCGGCATCAACCTGGAGGATATCAAGGCGCCCGAATGCTTCGCCATAGAGGCGGAGTTGAAGAAGCGGATGAATATCCCTATCTTCCACGACGACCAGCATGGAACGGCCATCGTCGTCGCGGCGGCGGTACGCAATGCGCTGGTGCTGCAAGGAAAAAGCCTGGAGGAAGCGCGGCTGGTGACGTCAGGCGCCGGGGCGGCGGCGCTGGCCTGCGTCGACCTGCTGGTGTCGATGGGGCTGCGGGTCGAAAATGTGACGCTGACCGACAAGGATGGGGTGATCCATTCCGGGCGCACCGGCATGCTGCCCAACATGGCGCGCTATGCCCGGACGACCAATGCGCGGACCTTGCCGGACGTGCTGCCGGGCGCGAACATCTTCCTGGGCCTGTCGGCGCCGGGCGTGCTGAAGCCGGAATGGCTGCCGCTGCTGGCGGACAGTCCGCTGATCTTCGCGCTCGCCAACCCGGAGCCGGAAATCCGGCCGGAGGCGGCGCGAGCCGCGCGCCCCGATGCGATCATCGCCACGGGGCGGTCGGACTATCCCAATCAGGTGAACAACGTCCTGTGCTTCCCCTATATCTTCCGGGGCGCGCTGGACGCGCGGGCAACCGAGATCAACGAGGCGATGAAGGCCGCCGCCGCAGAGGCGATCGCTGGCCTGGCCCGCCTGCCCGCGCATGACAGCGTGGCGCAGGCCTATGGCGGGCGCAAGCTGGTGTTCGGGCCGGACTATATCATCCCAACCCCGTTCGACCCGCGCCTGATCGCGGAGATCGCGCCCGCCGTGGCGAAGGCGGCGATGGACAGCGGGGTCGCCAAGCGCACGCTGGATATCGAGGCGTACCGGCGCTCGCTGGCGCAGCAGAATACACGGTCGGCCCAGCTTATGCTGCCCGTGTTCGAAGCGGCGCGCGGCACCTGCCGCCGGATCGCCTATGGCGAGGGCGAGGATGAGCGCGTGCTGCGCGCGATCCAGGACGGGCTGGACGAAGGCATTGTGCGCCCGGTCATCGTGGCGCGGCGGCGCATCCTGAACGAAAAGCTGCCTGCGCTGGGCCTCAGGCTTGAGCTGGACCGCGATGTCGAAGTGATCGATCCCGAAACCGACCACCTCGTCATGGGCGAGCTGGTGGAGGCCTATCGCGCCATCGCGGCGCGCAAGGGGGTGCCCGCCGCCGAAGTCGTCCGCCACGTCTATCGCCGCCCGACCGTGACGGCGGCGATGCTGCTGCGGACCGGGCGGGTCGATGCGGCGATCGTAGGCGGGAACAGCGAATATTGGGGCCAGGTGGAGCATGTGCTGCGCATCGTTGATCGCAGGCCGGGGCTGAGCCGCGTCTATGCGCTGTCGGGCCTGATCCTCGATCCCGGCGCGCTGTTCATCACCGACACGCATATGGTGCCCGACCCGACGCCGGAGCAGATCGCGGAAATGGCGATATTGGGCGCGACGGAACTCAAGCATTTCGGCCTGACGCCGCGCGTCGCCCTGCTGTCGCATTCCAATTTCGGCGCGTCGCACAGCCCCAGCGCGCGCAAGATGCGATCCGCCTTGCAGATGGTGCGGGCCGCCGCGCCCGACCTGAAAGTCGATGGCGAAATGCATGCCGACGCGGCGCTGAGCCAGCCCTTGCGCGAGCGGCTGATCCCCGATTCCCGCTTTGAGGGGCCAGCGAACCTGCTGGTCATGCCCAATCTCGATTCGGCGAATATCACGCTGACGGCGCTGTCGGCATCGTCCAGTTCGCCCACGGTCGGCCCGATGCTGATGGGCCTGGCGCAACCCATCCATGTGCTGACGCCCGGCGTCACCGCCAGAGGCATATTGAACCTGACGGCGATCGCCGCGGCGGAGGTCGACCGGGAAGGCTGACCTTAACCTTTTTCCGGCAGAGCCTTGTGCCGGAAGACAGGTAACGGGAAGAGCATAGTGCGATTGATCACGGCCCTGATGCGGCTTGCGGGCCCGAAGCTGGCTGTTGGACTGGCAGCGAGCGCGGTTTTGCTGCTCGTGACCACCTATATGGAGCGCGGCCGCGATCTGGAGCCGCGCCCGAAGGTGGAGCAGGCGAGCGCCGCGCCTTCAAAGCCCGCCGCAGCAGGGGCCGCTCCGGTCGAGCGTTCGCGCGCGCAGCCGCTGGCGGTCGACCCGCACGCCCTTGCGGTCAAGAGCATCTTGCCGATCGAGGGGCCGTTCCGCCACGGCGATTATGTCTGGGACGAAAGCCGCGCCCCTGCGGCCGGGCGGGTGATCATCACCGTCGACCTCAAGGCGCAGACCCTTTCGGTATTCCGTGCGGGGCATGAAATCGGCGCCGCCGTCATCCTTTACGGCGCGGACGACAAGCCCAGTCCGCTGGGCGCCTTCCCCATTACGGAGAAGGATGCGGACCATGTGTCGAACCTCTATGACGCGCCCATGCCCTATATGCTGCGGCTCACCAATGATGGCGTCGCGATTCATGGCAGCGACGTGCGCTGGGGCAGCGCCACCCATGGCTGCATCGGCGTGCCGACGCCCTTTGCCCGCAAGCTGTTCAATGTCGCGAAGCTCGGCGATCTGGTCGTCATCACCAATGGCAAGATGCTGAACGTCAGCGGCGCTGCGGGCGCGCGCTGATTGCGGGCTGCGGCCCGGCAACTGCAATAATGTCATCTTCCCCCGCCCCTTGACCGGAGGGACGCGCGATAGCATCTGCACGCCTTCGATTTT
Organism: Sphingobium quisquiliarum P25; assembly: GCF_000445065.1. Lineage (GTDB taxonomy): Bacteria > Pseudomonadota > Alphaproteobacteria > Sphingomonadales > Sphingomonadaceae > Sphingobium > Sphingobium quisquiliarum. Next base: position 20,513 of record NZ_ATHO01000135.1, read on the forward strand.
GCGATGCAGCATGGAGTGAGTGATGGCAGAGGCGAGACCCGTTCACCCGGCGCTTGTCATCTTCGCGCTGGCGGTGGGAGCCTTTGCGATCGGCACGACCGAATTCGCGGCGATGAGCCTGTTGCCCTTCTTCGCGTCCGACCTGGGGATCAGCGCGCCAGCCGCCGGCCATGCGATCAGCGCCTATGCGCTGGGCGTGGTGACGGGCGCGCCGGTCATCGCCGTGCTGGGCGCGCGCCTGCCCCGGCGGACGCTGCTGATCGGGCTGATGGCCACTTTCGCGATCGGCAACGGACTTAGCGCCCTTTCCTCCACCTACCCGCTGATGCTGCTGTTCCGTTTCTTGAGCGGCCTGCCCCATGGCGCCTATTTCGGAGTCGCGGCGCTGGTCGCGGCGGGGCTGGTCCCGCCCGGCCGCCGCGCTCAGGCCGTGGCGCAGGTGATGTCGGGGCTGACGATCGCCACCGTCATCGGCGTGCCTGCCGCCAACTGGATGGGGCAGACGCTGGGATGGCGGTGGGGATTTGGCGTGGTGGCGGTGCTGGCGCTGCTGACAGCGGTGCTGGTCGCCGCCTATGCGCCGCGCGACAAGGGGAACAGCAAGGCCAGTCCGATGCGGGAGCTCGGCGCTCTGCGTGACCGGCAGGTGCTGCTGACGCTGCTGACCGGAGCGATCGGATTTGGCGGGTTGTTCGCCGTCTATACCTATGTCGCGTCGACCATGTTGACGGTGACCCATGTGTCCGAACGCTGGGTGCCTGTGGTGCTGGCCATTTTCGGCATCGGCATGACCATCGGCAACCTTGTCGCCGCCTGGGCCGCCGACCGCGCGCAGAGCCGCACGGCCATTATCGTGTTGCTGTGGAGCGCGGGGACGCTGGCCCTGTTCCCATTTGCGGCTGGCAATATCTGGACGCTTGGCATCGTCATGTTCCTGATCGGCAGCAGCGGCGGCCTGGGCACGGTATTGCAGACGCGGCTGATGGACGTTGCCGGGGATGCGCAGACATTGGCGGCGGCGGCGCATCACAGCGCCTTCAACATCGCCAATGCGCTGGGTCCGTGGCTGGGCGGGCTGGCGATCGCGCATGGCTATGGGCTGACGTCAACCGGATGGATCGGCAGCCTGCTCGCGCTGGGCGGGTTGGCGGTGTTCCTTGCCGCGCTGTCCTTGCAGCAGCGCGACCGGAGGCTGGCTGCTGCCTGAGCCTGGTCTGGCAGAAGGAGGCTCAGCCCGGACGGCCGGGGCAGTGGACCGTTTATGCGTACCTTATTGTACCGGGGTGAGGCCGTCCGCACTCACGCGGCGGAAGAAGCAGGACCGTGCGCCCGTGTGGCAGGTGGGGCCAGCGGGCACGGCCTTTATCCAGACCGCGTCCTGATCGCAATCGATGCGGATGTCGCGCACCTGGAGCATGTGACCAGAGGTCTCGCCCTTCTTCCATAGCGACTGGCGGCTGCGGGACCAGAAATGCGCAAGGCCGGTTTCGACCGTCAGCGCGAGCGCCTGCGCATTCATGTGCGCGACCATCAGCACGTCGCCCCCGTCCGCGTCGGTGACGACGGCGGTGATCAGGCCGTCCCGGTCATATTTGGGATTGAGGGTCAGCCCCTTGTCGCGTGCTTCGTCCATCGGGGCTCTATAGGAGCGAATGGCGGACAAGCGAAGCGGGGAAATGCGAATGGCCGGACGCCGCGCGCCAGCAGGCGGCCAGCACCGCTTCTATCCTGCAAATGGGGAAAATGGGGCGACCGATGGGATCCGAACCCACGACCTCTGGTACCACAAACCAGCGCTCTAACCGACTGAGCTACGATCGCCACAGGGCCATAAGGCCCGAGAGAGAAGCGGCACATATGCGGCCATTCCGGCCTCGTCAAGCGCGCAAATGCCTCTCTTCGTGGAAAAAGAAAAGGGGGATGAGCCGCCCGGCCCTTCCCCCTGATCCTTGCCTTCGCATATGGCGGGCGATGGATATCCCACCTGCCGCGCCCGCTCTCCTAAACAACTTCCCAGCCGGGACCGGCACTGCCGGGCGGATGACGGTCGATCCGGCAAGCCGGACCGCCGGATATCAGTTCACCGAATCCTTCAGACCCTTGCCGGCCTTGAACTTGGGCTGGGCCGAAGCCTTGATGGTCATGGTTTCACCGGTGCGCGGATTGCGTCCGGTCGATGCCTTGCGCTGCGAAACGGAGAAGGTGCCGAAGCCGACGAGGCGAACTTCATCCCCCTTCTTCAGGGCAGCGGAAATGGATTCAAAAACGCCTTCGACAGCCTTGGTCGCATCACTTTTGCTAAGGCCGCTGGTTTCAGCGACAGCGCTGATCAAATCCTGCTTGTTCATGCCTTGGAACCCCCTTCTAGCTCTATGGATAAACGCGGAATCGCGGCGTAGGCGGCGCAATAAGGCCCAGCTTTCAAGGCCTGTCAAAGGGAAAGCGACAAGCGAAGTCCCCTGGACGAGATTTTCCCTTGTCCCTTGATCCCATTGATCAGGGATAACCGCCGCTTAACATTGTTTAATGGCGCAGCGATGCATCCCCGTCCCTGCCCTGCGCGGGGCTGGGCTGCGCGGCAAGGTCATCCTCCTCGGTCCAGGCGATCGCTTCGGGCGTGGAGACCAGCGCGCGGGCGAGCACTTCGTCCACATGGCTGACCGGAACGATTTCCAGCCCTTCGCGGATGTTGGCCGGGATTTCGGCAAGGTCCTTCTCATTTTCCGCGGGGATCAGGACCGTCTTGATCCCGCCGCGCAGCGCCGCCAGCAGCTTTTCCTTGAGGCCGCCGATGGGCAGAACCCGGCCGCGCAACGTCACCTCGCCCGTCATCGCCACATCCTTGTGGACGGGAATTCCGGTCAGCGTCGACACGATGGTCGTCACCATGCCGATACCGGCCGAAGGGCCATCCTTGGGCACCGCGCCTTCGGGAAGGTGGATGTGGATGTCCTTGCGGGTGAAGATGCTGGGCTTGATGCCATAGCCGGGCGAGCGCGCCTTCACATAGGAGAAGGCGGCCTGCACGGATTCGTTCATCACTTCGCCAAGCTTGCCGGTGGTCCTGATCTGCCCCTTGCCGGGCACGGTGACCGCTTCGATGGTCAGCAGTTCGCCGCCCACCTCTGTCCAGGCGAGGCCGGTGACGGCGCCGATCTGATTTTCCTCCTCGCCAACGCCGTGGCGGAATTTCCGCACCCCGGCATAGTCGGCCAGATTTTCCGGCGTGATCGTCACCTTGTCGAACGCGCCTTCCAATATCTTGCGCAGCGCCTTGCGGGCGAGCCGGGCGATTTCCCGCTCAAGCGTGCGGACGCCCGCCTCGCGCGTATAATGGCGGATGAGGTCGCGGACGGCCGCCTCGGTGACTTCCAGTTCGCCTTCCTTGAGGCCGTGCGCGTCGATCTGCTTGGGCAGCAGGTGACGCTGGGCGATCTCGACCTTTTCGTCTTCCGTATAGCCTTCGAGCCGGATGATCTCCATGCGGTCGAGCAGCGGCTGCGGCAGGTTCAGCGAGTTGGCCGTCGTGACGAACATCACGTCCGAAAGATCGACATCGATCTCCAGATAATGGTCCTGGAACTTGCTGTTCTGTTCGGGGTCGAGCACTTCGAGCAGCGCCGAAGCAGGGTCGCCGCGGAAGTCCTGGCCGAGCTTGTCGATCTCATCCAGCAGGAAAAGCGGGTTCATCGTCCCCGCCTTCTTGAGGTTGGTCACGATCTTGCCCGGCAGCGACCCGATATAGGTGCGGCGGTGGCCACGGATTTCCGCTTCGTCGCGCACGCCGCCCAGCGACTGGCGCACGAATTCGCGGCCCGTCGCCTTGGCGATGGAGCGGCCAAGCGAGGTCTTGCCGACGCCCGGAGGGCCGACGAGGCACAGGATCGGCCCCTTGAGCTTGTTGGTGCGCGCCTGCACGGCGAGATATTCGATGATCCGGTCCTTGACCTTCTCCAGCGCGAAATGATCCTCGTCCAGGATCGCCTGCGCGCGCTTGAGGTCGGTCTTGACCTTGCCGCGCTTGCCCCAGGGAAGGCCCAGCAGCACGTCGAGATAATTGCGAACGACGGTCGCTTCGGCGGACATGGGCTGCATGCCCTTGAGCTTCTTGAATTCGGCGTTCGCCTTGGCGCGCGCTTCCTTGCTGAGCTTGGTCTTGGCGATCTTGTCGGCCAGTTCGGCGAGTTCGTCGCCTTCCTCGCCCTCGCCATTGCCAAGCTCGCGCTGGATCGCCTTCAACTGTTCGTTGAGATAATATTCGCGCTGGGTCTTTTCCATCTGGCGCTTCACGCGGCCGCGGATCTTCTTTTCGACCTGGAGGACGCCAAGTTCGCCCTCCATGAAGGCGAAGACCATTTCCAGGCGCTTGACGGGATCAGCCTCGACCAGCAGCGACTGCTTGTCGGCGACCTTGACGTTGATGTTCGCCGCCACCGCGTCGGCCAGGCGTCCGGCGTCCTCGATCTCCCGCAACTGCACCGGGGTTTCGGCGGGCAGCTTCTTGTTGAGCTTGGCGTAATTTTCGAACTGTTCCGCGACGGAGCGCATCAGGGCGGCCGCCTCCGGCCCTTCCGCCTCAATCTCATCCACGGGGCTGACGGCAGCGACCAGATGGCTGCCGCTGGAATCGAGGGAGAGAAGCTGGGCGCGGCTCTTGCCCTCCACCAGCACGCGGACGGTGCCGTCCGGCAGCTTGAGCAGTTGCAGCACGACGGCGATCACGCCCGTGTCGTAGAGCGAGTCGCGGCTGGGATCATCCTCCGCCGGGTCGAGCTGCGACACGAGGAAGATTTCCTTATTTCCTTCCATCGCCGACTCAAGGGCGGCGACGCTCTTGTCGCGGCCGACGAACAGCGGCACGATCATCTGCGGGAAAACGACGATGTCGCGCAGCGGAAGAAGGGGGTATTGCGTAGTCATTCAATCTCCGGTGCAGCAGGACCCTGGCCCGCCATGCAGTTCATCGCTTTATGGGGACAATCACCCCGCCATTCAATCGCGCCTGCTTATTAAAGGATCCATGAACGGCCGCTGATCGCCTGCCGCTTTTGTTCAGAAAGGCAGCTTGAAGCCCGGAGGCAGAGGCAGGCCGCTCGTCATCTTCGACATTTCGGCGGAGCTTGCCTCATCCGCTTTCTTGCGCGCATCGTTGAAGGCGGCGGCGACAAGGTCCTCCAGCATCTGCTTTTCGGACGGGGCGAGCAGGCTGTCGTCGATCGACACGCCGACGATGCGCCCCTTGGCGGAGGCGCGCACCTTGACCAGGCCGCCGCCCGCAGCGCCCTCCACCTCGATCTTGTCCAGATTTTCCTGCGCGCGCTGCAATTCCTCCTGCACGCGGCTGGCCATGCCCAATATCTCGTTCAGATCCTTCATCGCTCTGCGCTCCATTGTTCAAGCTCATCGCTGAGCTCGGCGTGGGGGAAGGCCGCCATCGCCGCCTTCACCACGGGTGTTTCCAATATCTCCGCCCGCTCATCAGCGCGCCGCCGCTCATCCTGTTCCAACAGGGTCGGCGCTGCGGGGCCGTCGCTGATCCTGACCTGCCAGCGGGCCCTGGTGACCTGATGCAGGGCGGATTCCAGCGTCTTGGCGAACTCCCTGCCCAGCGGCGGGACGAGCTGCATCTCGATCGATTGCGGCGCGTAGCTGACGAGGCGGACGCAATCCCTGATCTGCCCCGCGATCATGTGCCGCCCGCCATCCTCCAGCGCGGCGATCATCTGCTCGAACGTCGCGGGGAGCGAGGCTGACGGCTGCTCGCTTGCGGGAGCGGAAGGCGTGCCGGACGCAGGCATTTGCGCGCCGGAAGCCGGTCCATCGCGCAGCAGCCGGGCGATTTCGCCGGGATCGGGCATGGTGGCGGCATGCATCACGCGCAGCAGCGCCATCTCGCAGGTTTCGATCGGGAATGCGGCGCTCGCGATTTCGTCATGACCCTTGAGCAGAAGCTGCCACAGGCGATGGAGCGGCGCGAAGCCGATCTGCGCGGCCCAGTTGCGGAGCGCCTCCTGCTCCTCGGCGGACTGGCCGGGACTGGAAATGTCGCGCCCGGCCTTCTGCAAGGTCACGGCATGGACGAGTTCCAGCAGGCCGCGCATCAGCGCCAGCGGTTCGACGCCCAGCGCATATTGATCGCGCACCGCGCCCAGCAGCGCGCCCGTATCCCCTTCCAGCAGCAGGCCAAGCAGGCGGCGGACGGCGCCCCGGTCCGACAGGCCCAGCATCTCGCGCACCTGGGCGGCGGTGACCACGGGAGCGCCCTCGCCCATTTCGGCATGGGCGATCGCCTGGTCCAGGATGGAAAGGCCGTCGCGGGCAGACCCTTCGGCCGCCTGGGCGATCAGCGCGAGCGCGTCCGCTTCGGCGGCGACGCCCTCGGCATCGACCACATGGGTGAAATGCGCCGCCAGCATCTCGGCCGGGATGCGGCGCAGGTCGAAGCGCTGGCAACGGGACAGGACGGTCACGGGGACCTTGTTCACCTCTGTCGTGGCGAACAGGAATTTTACATGGGCGGGCGGTTCCTCCAGCGTCTTCAAAAGCGCGTTGAACGCATTTTTCGACAGCATGTGGACTTCGTCGATGATGTAGATCTTGTAGCGGGCCGACACGGCGGCGTAGCGCACCGCTTCGATGATCTCGCGCACATCGTCGACGCCGGTATGGCTGGCGGCGTCCATTTCCACCACGTCGATGTGCCGCCCCTCCGCAATGGCCTTGCACGGTTCGCACTGGCCGCAGGGATCGATGGTGGGGCCGCCCTGCCCGTCAGGACCGACGCAGTTCAGCGCCTTGGCGATCAGCCGCGCGGTCGATGTCTTGCCGACGCCGCGCACGCCCGTCATCAGGAAGGCATGGGCCAGCCGCCCGCGCCTGATGGCGTTGCCGAGCGTCTGCACCATCGCATCCTGCCCGATCAGCTCGCTGAAATTGCGCGGCCGGTATTTGCGCGCAAGCACGCGATAAGGCTGGGGTGAATCGGACATGAGGATCAATCTAGCGGCTTGGCGAGCGGCTGTCGAAGCCGGAAAGCCGGATGAAGGTGGGAGCCGGAACGACCCGCGGCGAAATCGTTGTGGCTGCTTCCGTCAGGACCTGACCAGGTTGGCGACGACCACGTCCGCCCGACTCCCGCGGCGCATATGGCGAAAGGCTGCGGCGATGGCAAGGCCCGCTTATTGCAGGCCGGTGCGTTGCGCCTTGCTGATCAGGCTCAGGGCGGCGCGCGCGGCGTCGGCGATGGCGCTTTCGGCCGCCTTGCCCTCAACCGTTGGGCGATCGAGATAGATGGCGAGGATATATTCCTCGCCGGACGGGGCCTTGATCAGGGCAACGTCATTATAGGCGGTGCCGCAGCTTCCCGTCTTGCTGCCGGAGGTCCAGCCTTCCGGCAGTCCCGCCTTGATCCGCCGGTCGCCGGTGCTGCTGCCGTTCAGCCATTCGCGCAGCCTGGCGGCGCTTTCGGGCTGCATGTCCTGGAAAAGGAGCCGCGCCATAAGGCCCGCCATGGCCGCCGGGCTGGTCGTGTCACGCTCATCCCCCTGCGCATTTTCGTTGAGGCCGGGCTCGTTGCGGTCAAGCCTGCTGACCGCGTCGCCATGCGAGCGCATGAAGGCGGTGAGCCCCTCCGGCCCGCCGACGAAGGGCAGCAACAGGTTCGCCGCGCTGTTGTCGCTCAATTCCACGGCGGCTTCGGCGAGTTCAGCCATCGACATGCGCCCGCGCTTGATGTTCGCCTTCACCGCCGGGGCATGGTTCTGAAGGTCGCTTTTCGAAAAGGCGACCTGGCCGTCCAGCCCGAACTTGCCCGCCTCAGCCCCCATCAGCACGGCGGCGGCCAAGGGCGCCTTGAAGGTCGAGCACATGGCGAAGCGTTCGTCGCGGTTGAAGCCGAGCAGCAGGGCGCCCTTGCTGTCGATCAGCGCGACGCCGAGCCGTCCGCCGCTTTCCTTCTCGATCTCGCGCGGGTTGCGCGCCTCGTTTACCGCCGACTGGCTGACCATGTAGCGGGGCGCGGGCGGCAGCAGGGATTCGCGCTCCTGCGCTGCGAACGGCCCCAGCGTCAGGAATGGCGCAGCGGCGAGCAATGCGGCCAGAAGCGGAAAGCGCACCGGCTTACATGCCCTGCATATTGTAGAACTGGCCGGGAATCCGGACGGTGAGGCCATCCAGCCCGTCATCAAGAACGATCTGGCAGGACAGGCGGCTGGTCCGCGTGGCGGCGGCGGCAAGGTCCAGCATGTCCTCCTCCGCTTCGCTCGCGCCGGTCAGCTTGTCGAAATCGTCGCGGTCCACGATCACATGGCAGGTGGAGCAGGCCATCTGGCCTTCGCACGTCCCCTCCAGCGGCTGGCCCGCCGCCTGGGCGACTTCCAGCAGGACCGATCCGGCGGCGGCCTCAACCTCCTGCCGGTGCTCGCCATCCGCACTGATGAAGGTGACCCTGACCATTGATAACGACTTCCCCTGGCTTACGGCGCCGCTTGGACGGCTGCCGCTTCATTCATGATTACCGCAGCATCCTCCAGTTCGGCCAGCGTCGTGTACCGGCCAAAGCCGATCCGCACCGATCCACGCGCCTGCCGGTCCGACAGCCCCAGGGCGCGCAGCACATGGCTAGGCCGCCCGGACCCGCTAGCGCAAGCGCTGCCGAGCGAAAAAGCGACATTTCGGCAATCGGACAACAGCCGCGCGCCGTCCACGCCGTCGCGGCGCAGGTTCATATTGCCATGATAGCGGCTGTCCGCGCTGCCATTCAGCGTCCAGCCGCTGAACAGCGTTTGCGCCCTGTCCCACAGCATTTCCACATGGGCGCGGTCGGCCCCCGCCCTTTCCCGCATGAGCCGGGCGGCAACGCCGAACCCGGCGCAAAGCGCGGGAGACAGCGTGCCCGAACGCAGCCCCTGTTCCTGACCGCCGCCATGGATGGACGGCTCAAGCGAAACGCCGTCACGCAGCCAGAGAGCGCCCACGCCCTTGGGACCGTGGATCTTGTGCGCGCTGATCGCGATCATATCCGCATCGGCGGGAATATCGGTGCGGCCATATCCCTGCACGGCGTCGCACAGGAGCAGCGCGCCCGCCGCATGGGCAAGCTCCGCCAGCCCGGCGACCGGCTGGATCACGCCGATTTCGTTATTCACCAGCATGGCGGCGACCAGCGCAACGCCGGGCCGGATCGCTTTTTCAGCCGCGTCCATGTCCACAAGGCCGTCCGGCCCCACCGGAAGGATGGTGACTTCGCGGCCCTTGCTGCGCTGGGCGAGCGCCGTGTCGAGCACTGCTGCATGTTCGGTGGCGATGGTGACGATGCCGCCGGGCGGAGCGCCCTGAATGGCGATGTTGAGCGCCTCCGTCGCGCCGGAGGTGAAAAGAAGCCGTCCGCCGCCGGGCAAGAGTTGCGCAACCTCTGTCCGGGCGAGTTCGACCTGCGCGGCAGCGGCGCGCCCCGGCCGGTGCGGGCTGTGCGGGTTGGCGAACTGGTCGCGGAGCAATGGCGCCATGACGTCGAATGCTTCGGGCGCGAGCGGGGTGGTCGCCTGATAATCGAGATAGATGGTCATCGGCCGCGCTCCGCGAGACGGGTCCAGTCGCGCAGGAAACGGTCGACATCCGCTTCGGTAGTGGCGGGGCCGAAGCTCACGCGGACGACTTCGGACGCGGCCGTCTCGTCCCAGCCCATGGCGTTGAGGACATGGCTGGTCTTGAGCGAGCCCGACGAACAGGCGCTGCCCGCGGAAACCGATATGCCAGCGAGGTCGAACTGGATCAGTTGGGCGCGGGCGGAAACGCCGGGCATGCGGTAGCTGGCGATCGTGGCGATGCGGGGCGCGTTGCTGGCGATCACCTCGCCGCCTGCCTGCTCGATACCGCGGTCCAGCCGGGCGCGCAGCCTTTCCGCGCGCGGCAGCCAGTCATCACGCTGTTCCAGGGCGGCGGCCATCGCCAGCGCTGCGGGCAGGTTTTCCGTGCCGGCGCGATAGCCCTGCTCCTGCCCGCCGCTGGGGCGCAGCAGCGCCAGATCCTTGACCAGCAGCGCGCCTATGCCCGGCGGGCCGCCGAATTTATGCGCGCTGATCGCGATCATGTCGGCGTCGGGCAGCGGCAGCTTTCCAGCGCTCTGCGCGCAGTCGGCGAACAGCAGCGCGCCGGAGCGGTCCAGGCTCTCCAGCGGCTGGATGACGCCGGTTTCGTTATTGACGTGCTGGACGGCGATCATGCGGAAAGGGCGCGGGGTCCTTTCCACCCGCCCTTGCGCATCGACCGGCAGCCGCTCCGCCGCAGGGGTGACGCGCAGCACCGAATCATGTTCGACCGGCGAGGTCGCGATACCGGCGGCTGGCACATGGGACAGAGCGAGGGCGATCGCCTCGCTCGCGCCGGAGGTGAAGATGACATGCCCGCGCCAGCCCAGCGCGTCCGCGAT
>NZ_ATHO01000136.1 GCF_000445065.1 Sphingobium quisquiliarum P25
GTGTAAACGCTCGCGCTAAATGGCGGCGTTCTGATCGCGCTATTTGTCAGTTGCCGGGTCCGATGACGAGGCAATCGCGCGCGGCCTGAACGATGTCAGCGGTGACCTCCTCGACGCGGTTGAGGGTCATGATCCGCCGCATCTGCGCGAACAGGCGCTCCATGAGCCGGAAGTTGCCGCGCGTGATGCGGATCACGGCTGCCTGCGCTTCGATCGCGTCGAGTTGGGCCGGGTCGAAGCTGATCCCGAAATCGCCGGCGTGGGTCGCGAGCAGCAGCCGCATTTCGGTCTCGGTAAGCGGTTTGAACTCGTGGACGAAGCCGATCCGCGAGTAGAGCTGGGCATAGCGGGCGAGGCGCTTCTCCAAGCCCGGCATACCCATCAGGATCAGCCCGAAGCCGTGGCGATCGGCCATGTCGCGGAGATGTTCGAGCGACTTTATGGTCAGGCGGTCGGCCTCGTCGACGATGACGAGGGGGCAGGCGATGCGGGCGGCGTCATGGGTGATTTCGTCCTGCGAGCCGCCCGCGACCGTCAGCCGGGCATAGCCCAGCTTAATGAGGTTGAGGCCCAACACCGCGTCGATCGTCTTGGGCGTGTTGCTGACCGACACGGTGTAGAAGACGGCGCGGCAGCGAGCGACCTTTTCGCCAAGGAGCGCGGCAATGGGACGGAGCGCGGCATATTCCCCCAGGTCGGGGAAGCTGGAAAACTCGCGCGCCGATCGCGTCTTTCCGACGCCCGGCCGGCCATGACACACGCCGATATAGCGGTAGTGCGCGCAGGCTTCGGCAAACTCGACGAACCGGGCATGTTCGCGGGTCGCCAGGAACGGCTGCTCGACCAGGAACTCAATCGTCAGCGGCGTAGAGCCGGAGCCCTCGGTAGGTGGTGGGCCGGGAAGCCGTATCCTCTTGGTCGCCATCGAAGGTCTCCGTGGGGGCAGGCACCTGCTTGTCGCGCTCCTTCGCGCCGCGCCGGGCGCGCTGGATCGCGCGCAACGACGGGTGCCCAGCGTGCTCGGAGCTGAGCGCACGGCAGACGAACCGGCCCTGGTGGTAGACGTGGATCTCGGTCAGGTCGCGGGGGTCATAGACCGCCTCGACCTGCTCGCCGACGAAGGCCGCGAGCGTGGGTTCGACATAGCGCCTGCCCATCAGACGGATGCCGTCGCGCAGCACTTTACGGGGCTTGGGCACGTGCACGAGCAGCATGTCGAGCTGTTCAAGGCTGTCGGGCATTGCGGGCAGGAACCCGCCCTTCTGCCAGCGCGTGATCGGCGGTTCGCCGGTGCTGCCATGCGGGCGACGATGATAGACGCCGCACACGAACGCCTCGAAGCGGGCGCGCAGCTCGTCGAGCGTGAGCACTGGCGCCGACAGCGGCTTGCCCGCGATCAGGTGGCCGGGCAGGTCGGGCAGGAACATGTCGTTGATGGTGCGGAACAGCCGCTCGATCTTGCCGCGCCCGCGAGGACGCCCCGGCAGCGAATGGATGAGGCGGATTTTGAGGGCGATGCACGCCTGCTCGATATGCTCGGAGATGAAATCCGAGCCGTTGTCGACGTAAAGCTGTTCGGGAATGCCGCTGACGATCCATTCGGGATTGGGCTTGCGCCAGATCGCCTGCCGCAAGGCGAGCGCCGTGTTGAGGGCACTGGGGGCATCGAGGCTGAGGAAGTAACCGGCGATGGCTCGGCTGTGATCGTCAACGATGACGGTCAGCCAAGGACGCACCGGGGTTCCGGCATCATCGAGCACGAGAATGTCGAGAACGGTATGATCGGCCTGCCACATCTCGTTCGAGGTCGCGGCTTCGCGCCGATGCACTAGCTCGTGCTGGTCGCGGTAGACGGCCGGATCGGAGGCTGCGGCGATCTGGCTTGCCGGTATCGCCCTGACGACACGCGCGACGGCCGCATAGCTGGGGGTTCGGTGTCCATGCGCGATGGCGAGTTCCTGCACCTTTCGGTGAATGGCGGCGACCGGGGGTCGCGGGCGCTTGGTGGCGAGAGTGCGGGTCAGTTCGACCAGATGTTCCGGCAGGTGCAGCCTGCCCCGATCGTTGCGCGGCAGACGCGCGAGACCGGCAAGTCCTTCGGCACGGTAGCGCCCGAGCCAGCGCTGCAACGTCCGCTCGCTCAGCGTGCCGGTGCGGGCGAGGTCCGCGAGCGGGATGCCATCGGCGAGGTGCGGTTCAAGGACGCGGTAGCGCTCGATCGCCAGCGGCGGGACAAGCGCCGGATGCGTCACCGCCGACGGTCCGTGTCGCAGGTAAGGAAAACGGAGATTTGCCTGCCCATCGCCATGCGAGTCCGCTCGCGTTGCCAAACCGGCCTGTTCGACGTAAATCTACCCGGTAAAGAAAACTAGGGCAACATAGACCTGCCGATGACGACTTTCTTCCCAAACCGCGCCCGATCGGGGCGCCACCGGCCCTACGCATGAAAATCGGTTACGCCCGCGTATCGACCGCCGAGCAGAACCTGGACCTCCAGCGTGATGCGCTGAAGGCTGCCGGCTGCGAGAAGGTCATCACCGACAAGGCCTCCGGGGCGACTGCCGCTCGCCCTGGATTGGAAAAGGTGAAGGAGCTGCTTCGCGCCGGCGACACACTGGTGGTCTGGCGCCTCGACAGGCTCGGCCGCTCGCTCCGTGATCTGATCGGATGGATGACCTACCTCGACGAGGAAAAGGTCGGGCTGCTGAGCCTGCACGAGGCGATCGACACGACCACCACGTCGGGCAAGCTTACCTTCCACCTGTTCGGGGCATTGGCGGAGTTCGAGCGCAACCTGATCCGCGAGCGGACCCAGGCCGGTCTCACCGCAGCCCGCGCTCGCGGCAAGAAGGGTGGCCGGCCGGCCGCACTCGGCAAGGACAAGCGCGACCTGCCCGTCAGGCTCTACCACGAGAACACGATGCCGATCGCCAAGATTTGCTCGATGCTCGGCATCTCCAAGCCAAAACTCTACGCCTATGTGCGATCGGCCGAGACCAAGCCGGTAGCCGCGTAGCGACGCTCGCCGACAAATAGCGCGATCAGAATGCCGCCACTTAGCGCGAGCGTTTACACCGTTCGCGGTCCCGATCGGCCCAGCGTCCCCCGGAACCGTTCGTTATCGGGAAGGCATCTAAGCGGTCTGCACCATCCTTCATCTAAAGTTCTCCAAGCGCTTCTGAGGATTTTCGGGCGCACCAAAAGCACTTGCTCCTCCAGTGGCTGGAGCATGTAACCGCAATTTGCTCTCCTGCGGACGGGGGGCTGGAGGTGGCTTTTTGACGGCCCGTGTTGAAGCAATCGGTATGTCTCGACGCTCATTAGTGGCGCGGCTGGTGGCCTGTGGAACCGGCTTGGTGCTCGGTTCTCCAACGCTCGCGCGACAGACTTCCCGGTCTGCGGGCTCGTGGAACTTCGGTGCGGCTCACCTCGAATGGGAGCCGCTGGAAGTCGGCACGGGTGATACCCTCCTTGTTTCGGCACAAGTGCGCGGAGTGCCGGTGCGGGCGGTGCTCGACAGTGGCAGCGGCGCGTCGATCATGAGCACGGCGCTCGCGGCGAAGCTCGGCTTGAACGATGGTGAGCGGCGCATGATTAGCGGGCTGAGCGCCAAGGCCCCGGTGCTGCTGGTCCGCGACATCGACGTACAGCTCGCCCGCGAAACCCGTCGCTTACCCTTTGCCGTCGTTGGTGATCTGAGTTCAGTGTCGGCGGCCTTCGGACGACCGATCGATATCCTCCTCGGTGCCGATATGTTCACGGGTAGCTGCATCGCGCTCGATTTCGCGAAAAGGCGTATGGCGGTCGTCAAGTCAGGCACGTTTCTCGCCGGTCCCGACTGGCGCGCTGTCGCGCTCGGGCGCGGTGCCAAGCAGGAGCTGTTCATTCGAGCTTCCGTCTCGGGTTTGCCTCCCGTGCCCTTGATGATCGATCTTGGCAGCTCGGCCGCGCTGATGCTCTCGTCGGCCTATGCCCGCGATCAAGGGCTGTTGAACGGGAAGCTCGTCTCGACCGCGGCGATCGGCGGCGTCGATGGTGTGCGTATCAACGATGCTTTCACGATCCAGAACATCAACATCGAAGGGCTTGGCGTCTCGAACGTCCCCACACTCGGGATGAGAGCTTGGCTCTCCACCAGCACGGTTGGCAATGTCGGCCTACCGCTGATCGCTCAATTCGACGTGGTGTTCGACGTGACCGCCGGATTCGTGTGGCTCCGGCCACTCGGTCCTCGTCGTCGCCTGCCGATGCTGAAGGACCGTAGCGGCCTTGGCCTCGCAGCCTCACCAACGGCGCTCACCGTTGTTCATGTGGCGGCGAACAGTCCCGCGGAAAAGGCTGGCTGGGCGGTCGGCGACCGGATCGTGGCGGTGAACGGCCATTCGATCGATGCGAACTATACGCGTGGGGAGCTCTGGCAAGTGCGCTCCCGGCCTGCTGGCACCCTCGTAAAGCTGACGATGGCCTCGGGTGATGTGCGCGAGCTCAGGCTGGCCGATTATTATTGATCGGCTTGAGGGTGGCCTTTGCCGATCGCCTTCATGATCCGACAATCGGCCATGCGCGCCTTGGTGCAGCTCTGGCTGAGCATTGCCAACTCATCCCGCAACACCGCGAGTTGCGCCAGTCTCTCCTCCACATCCTTGAGGTGCTGAGCAGCGATAGCTGAGGCGGCACCACAATCCTGGTCCGGGTTCTGCGCCAGCCCCATCAACGAACGGATCTCGTCGACGGAGAAGCCAAGCCGGCGACCGTTGCGGATGAAGTGCAAACGCTCAATGTCACTGGCATCGTAGGTTCTGCGACCCGACGCCGTGCGAGGGGCGGATCGGAGCAACCCGATCGACTCATAAAAGCGGATCGTCGTCACCTTCGTCGAGGTCTCGCTGGCGAGCTGCCCAATCATCACCGGCTTCATCATGCCATCCTTGCTTATGCGAACGTGTCGCACATTTCGCTTGCTTCTACAGCGACTGGAGGTGGTAAGGAAGGCCGCATGAATGCTTCTACCGAAAGCTGCGGGTGCCACGGGGAGCCCGCGCGCGCGCAAACCGATCCGGCCTATCGCCGTGCGCTGCTGACCGTCGTGGTGCTCAACCTCGGCTTCGGAGTCGCCGAGCTGTTCGGCGGGTTCATCGCCGATAGCCAAGCGCTGAAAGCGGATTCCCTCGATTTTCTCGGGGACGGGTCGATCAGCCTTATCGGTCTTCTCGCGCTTGCCTGGTCCGCACGGGCGAGGGCAAAGGTCGCGCTGACGCAGGGGTTGTTTCTCGGTGCGCTTGGCGTGGGCGTAATCGGTTTCGCGATTTGGCGCGCCCTGAACGCAACCGCGCCCGATGCCGAACTGATGGGCACAATCGGCGTTGTCGCGCTCGCGATCAATGTCGTGTCCGCCTTGGTGCTTGCGCGTTTCCGGGAAGGGGACGCCAATGTTCGCGCGATCTGGCTGTTCAGCCGCAACGACGCGCTCGCCAACGTGGCGGTGATCGCCGCGGCCGGTCTGGTGGCGTGGACAGGAAGCGCCTGGCCGGACCTCGCCGTCGCCGGCCTCATCGCCCTCCTGTTCCTCCACTCCGCTTATGAAATCGTCACTGGCGCTCGGCGCGAATTGGGAGAGCGGTAGTGCGTCTGCTCGCGTTGATCCGGGCAATGCTCTCGTTGCGGCTGCTCTCCGCGCTCGCGGCGCTGCTGATCCCTGCTGCGGCAATCGCCGAACCCGGCGACGTGCAAACCGCATGGCGGCTGCTCGACTATATGGCCGTCGATTATGGCGGCGCGGTCGCCAACGGTCGGATCAAGAGCACGTCGGAATATGCCGAGATGACGGAGTTCGCCGCGTCGGTCTCGACACGGCTTCAGGGCCTGCCGGCGAAGCCGGAGCGTCAAGCCCTCATCCAGCGGGCTGCCAACCTCCAGGCGGTGATCGCGGAAAAGGGACCGACTGAACAGGTGGCAACATTGGCGCACGGGCTCGCGGCCGATCTGTTGCGCGCCTACCCGGTGCCGCTCGCGCCCGATAAGGCTCCGAACCTCGTCTCCAGCGATGCACTGTTCCGACAATCCTGCGCGTCCTGCCACGGGATGACGGGCAACGGCCGTGGCCCTGACGCCGCCAAGCTCGCTACGCCCCCGATTGCTTTCACCGATGCCGAGCGCGCGCGCCAGCGCAGCGTGTTCGCGCTCTATCAGGTGGTGACGCAAGGCATCGACGGGACCGCGATGCAGAGCTTCGCCGATCTGCCCAACGATCAGCGCTGGGCGTTAGCATTCCGAGCCGGGAGCTTCGCCTTCACGGATGCGCAGGCGCGCGAAGGCGAGCGGCTTTGGAAATCCGACCCGACCCTTCGCCGGCGCATTCCGGACCTGAAAACCCTGGTCGCGCTCACCCCGGCCGCGCTCGGCGCGGCGATCGGCGACGCCAAGGCTGACCCAGTGCTCGCGTTCCTGCGTCGTCATCCCGAACAGGTGATACAACAGGCTCCCGGCTCGCTCGCGGTCGCCCGCGCCAAACTCGCCGAAAGCGTGGCGGCTGCGCGGCGCGGCGATGCGCGCATGGCGAAAGAGCTGGCGCTGTCGGCCTATCTCGATGGGTTCGAGCCGATCGAGCCAACACTCACCGCGCGCGACGCGACGCTGATGGGTCGAATCGAGGGCGCGATGGGGGAGTTCCGCGCCTCGATCGACCGGGGCGCGTCGCCCGATGATCTCGCGGAGAAGGTCGCAGTACTGGGCGGCCTTTTCGACGATGCGGAAGCGGCGCTCGCGCCTGATGCCGCCACCGAAGCGTCCACGTTCCTGGGCGCGTTCACGATCCTGCTGCGTGAAGGGCTCGAAGCCCTGCTCATCGTTGTCGCCATGATCGCGTTCCTGCGTAAAGCCGAGCGCGGCGAGGCGCTGCGGTACGTGCATGGCGGCTGGGTCAGCGCGATCATCGCGGGCGGGATCACCTGGGCGGTCGCCACCTATGCGATCGGGATCAGCGGTGCGAGCCGGGAGCTGACGGAAGGGTTTGGCTCGCTGTTCGCCGCGGTCGTGCTGCTCTCGGTCGGGATTTGGATGCACGGCAAGGCGCAGGCCGATCAGTGGCAGCGCTATATTCGCGAGAAGATGTCGCGGGCGCTCTCGGGCGGGTCGGGCTGGTTCCTGTTCGGGCTGGCGTTCGTCGTAGTTTATCGCGAGGTCTTCGAGACGATCCTGTTCTATGCCGCGCTTTCGGCGCAAGGTGACAACGGGATGCTTCTCGCGGGGGCCGGGTCGGCGATTGGACTGCTCAGCCTGATCGCTTGGGCCATGCTTCGCTACAGTCGCAAGCTGCCGATCGCGCAGTTCTTCCGCTATAGCTCCTGGCTCATGGCGGTCCTGACCGTCGTGCTGGCGGGTAAAGGCGTCGCCGCGCTCCAGGAAGCCGGCCTTATCAACATCGCACCGCTCGCGGACGTGCCACGGCTGTCGATGCTCGGCGTGTTTCCCACTTGGCAATCGGTGCTGGCGCAACTCCTGATGGCGGTCGCCATTGCGGTCGGGTTCGCCTGGAACGGGCGCGACCGATCCCGCTCGGGTTCCGGCTCAGTGACCCTTGGTTCGAATTAGTGCAATGACATGAAAACCCTTCCGTGATAGAGGCAAGCTAGTGCGAGCCTTTTTGCCTTTCCTGACATGCCTGATGCTGGTCCTGACCAGCTTCTCCGGCATGGCCCATGCCGCCGATCTGGCGGGGGGAAGCATCGCGGGCGTTGAGTTCACGGTCCATACCGCCGGTGACATCGATCAGGTGCCATCGGACTCGGACAAGAATGTCCCGCATCATCACAATTATTGTCACGGACACGACGTCGGCGCGCCTGCGCGCACGACGATGGAATATACCCCCGTCCTCACAGTGCCCAAGCCGACAATCTCCGCCTCTGCGTCGCTCGACGGCCGCACCGGCATGGTCCATTTGAGGCCCCCCCAAGCCTGACGTCCGATTTGGGCGTGCGTTGGCGCGCCCCTGTCGATCATCGTCAGGAGTCCTATTTTCATGAATCGTATCCTCGCGGCCATGCTGGCCGCAGCGTCTTGCGCCACGATGGCGCAGGCGCAGGTCGGACCGTCCGCGCCTGTTGCGCAGGATGCGCCGGTCTACACGCTTGACCAAGCGGTCAGTGCAGCGGGCGGTTCGGCCCCTGCTGCGGAAGCGGCGACAGCTGGAATCGACGCGGCCCGTGCAGGTCGCACAGTCGCCGGCTTGCGGCCCAATCCGGTGGTTCAAGGCCAAGTCGAGAATGTCATCGGCTCCGGGCCGTATCGGGGGGTCCGCAGCGCGGAAACCACGGTCGGCTTTGCGATCCCGATCGAGCTAGGCGGCAAGCGCGGCGCCCGCGTCGCGGTCGCCAATGCGCAATTGTCCCGGGCCGAGATCCAGGCCGCGATCATCGCGGCGGATGTCCGGCTTCAGGTAACGCAGCTCTATGTCGAAGCGGTCGCGGCCGATCGCCGGGTAATGACAGCCCGCGATCAGGCCCGGATCGCCAGCGATGCGCTGCGGGCCGCGAGCGTTCGCGTGCAGGCAGGGCGGGCATCGCCACTCGAGCAACAGCGCGCGGATGTCGCGCGTATCAATGCCGACGCCAATGTGGAGCGGCAGCTTCGCTTGGCCGAGGCGGCCCGCGCCAATCTGGCGCGTCGGATCGGACGGCCGATCGACGGCCTGCTCGATGACACGCTGCTCGATCGCCTTCCCGATGTGAACGTCTATGGGCCGTTGGCACCGGTCAACACGACCGGCACACTCGCGCTGGCGGCAGCCAACGCGGATTTCTCCATTGCCGAAGCCGGCGTGCGGCTCGCGCGCGCCAATCGCGTGCCTGACCTGAACGTCGGGCCGTCGATCCGCCGCCTGGAAGCGACCAACGACATGGCGGCGGTGTTCAGCGTGTCGATCCCGATCCCGGTGTTCAACAATGGTCGCGCCGCGATTGCGCAGGCGACCGCGCAGCGGACCCAGGCGGATGCGCAGCGCCGCGTGACCGCGCTCGACATCGAACAGGCGATCACGGACGCGCAGGCGCAGGCGGCCAATGCCGCAACGACGGCTCGTGCGGCGTCGGGGCCGGCGCTGGCGGCTGCACAGGAGGCCGCCCGCATCGCGCGGATCGGCTATCGCGAGGGCAAGTTCGGCCAGCTCGAATTGCTCGATGCTGAACGCACGCTCGCCGAAACGCGGGTCGCCGCGATCGACGCGCTTGCCAATTACCAGAATGCCCGCGCGCAAGTGGAGCGACTGACCGCTCGTGCGCCCAATGGGGGGAATCAGTGATGAAGAGCTTTTATCTCGCGGGCGCGGCGTCGCTCGCCCTGCTCTTGGCTGCCTGCGGCGGCAAGGATGGCGGAAACGAGGCAACTGCCGAAGGCGCAGCTGCCAATGAGACGGCAGCGGGCACGGAAAAGGGCGGTGCTGAAGGCGGTCATGCCGGTGAAGGCGTCGTCACATTGGGTGCCGACCAGATCGCCACAGCGGGCGTCCAGGTCGGACGGCCGATCATCGGCGGGGCCGGGACGATCGAGCTGCCCGCGATCATCGAGGGCGACCCACAGGGAACGCAGGTCGTCTCGGCCGCAATTGCGGGACGCGTGGTCGCGCTCACCCGTAACCTCGGCCAATCGGTCGGACGCGGCCAGACCATTGCGGTCATCGAAAGCCGCGAGGCGGCGCAGATCAAGGGCGAGGTCGAGGCGGCGCGGGCGCGGCTTCAGCTCGCTAATTCGAACCTCGCGCGCGAACAGCGGCTGTTCGCGCAGAGAGTCTCCCCTGAACAGGATCTGATCGCCGCCCGCACAGCGGCGACGGAGGCGCGGATCGCCCTGACGCAGGCGCAGAGCATGGTTTCGGCGGCGGGTGTCGGCGGCGGCGGGCTCAACCGGCTCGGCATTGCCGCGCCGATCTCGGGCCAGATCATTGCGCGCCCCGTGACGCTGGGACAAACGGTCGCGGCGGATGCCGAACTCTATCGCATCGCCAACCTGAGCCAGGTGTCGATCGCGCTTAATCTCAAGCCCGAGGATGCGGGCCGGGTGCGTCCCGGCAATACGGTGCTGGTGAAGGCGGCAGGCCGTCAGGCGACCGCCCGCGTGACCTTCGTGTCGCCGGCGCTTGATCCGCAGACGCGGCTCGTGCCTGCGCTCGCCACCCTCGACAATCGCGGTGGCGAATGGCGGGTCGGCGAGCCTGTGACGGCAGCCGTGCAGCTCACGGGCAGCGGCGGGAGCGGGGCGGTCCGCGTGCCGACGACGGCGGTCCAGAGTTTCGAGGGCAAGTCGGTCGTGTTCGTGCGCACGCCCACCGGCTTCAAGGCGACCCCGGTCCAGCTCGGCGATGCGTCGGGCGACACGGTGATCGTCCGGTCGGGCCTGACCGGCAACGAACAGATCGCCACCACCGGAAGTTTCACGCTCAAGGCCGAGATCGGCAAGGGCGAAGCGAGCCACGAGGATTAAGCCATGATCGCCCGTATCGTAACCTGGGCGGTCGAGAAGCGCTGGCTAGTCCTGCTCCTCACCGTCATCGTCGCCGCCATCGGCGCCTTTTCCCTCTACCGGCTACCGATCGACGCGGTGCCGGACATCACCAACAATCAGGTCCAGATCAACGTCCGCGCGCCTGCCCTCTCGCCCGAGCTGGTCGAGAAGCAGGTGTCGTTTCCAATCGAAACCGCGCTCGCCGGCACCCCCGGCCTGGAATATACGCGCTCGTTGAGCCGCAACGGCTTCGCGCAGATCACGGCGGTCTTTTCGGACGCGACGGACATCTATTTCGCCCGCCAGCAGGTGGGCGAGCGTCTGCGGGGCGTGCAAGAGAATCTGCCCGACGGCGTGAACCCTGAAATGGGTCCGATCGCGACAGGCCTGGGCGAGGTGTACATGTACACCGTTCGTCTCGATCATCGCGAGGACGACAAGCACAAGCCCGGTGAACCGGGCCAACAGCCCGATGGCAGCTACATCACGCCAGAGGGCGAGCGACTGACGACCGAAGAGGACAAGGCGACCTACCTGCGCACCGCGCAGGACTGGATCGTGACGCCGCTTCTGAAGACCACACCGGGCCTCGCCGGTGTCGACTCGATTGGCGGTTACGCCAAGCAGTTCCTCGTCGTGCCCGACGTGCAGAAGCTGGCCTCGCTCGGCATCACGCTGACGGACCTGGGAAATGCGCTGGAGCGCAATAACACCAGCGTCGGCGGTGGCTTCGTCAATCGCAATGGCGAAGGTCTGGCTGTTCGCTCGGATGCGCTCGTTCGCAATGCCAGCGAGTTGGCCAGGACCGTGATCGCGACACGTAACGGCGTGCCGATCACGGTCGAACAAGTTGCGACTGTGAAGACGGGTCAGGCGATCCGCATGGGTTCGGCATCGGAGAACGGTACCGAAGTCGTCGTCGGCACGGCGATCATGCGGATCGGCGAGAACAGCCGCATCGTGTCGACCGCGGTCGCTGAGAAACTGAAGACGATCAACGCTTCGCTGCCTCCTGACGTCGTAATTCAGCCGGTGCTGAACCGCACCGAGCTGGTCAATTCGACGATCAAGACGGTCGCGAAAAACCTGTCCGAAGGCGCGGTGCTGGTCATCGTCGTGCTCTTCCTGCTGCTCGGCAACTTCCGTGCGGCCCTGATCGCGGCGTTGGTCATCCCGATCACCATGATGCTGACAGGCTTTGGTATGCTGCGCGCTGGGGTCTCGGCCAATCTGATGAGCCTTGGGGCTTTGGACTTCGGTCTGATCGTCGACGGCGCCGTCATCATTGTCGAAAACGCGCTGCGCCGGCTTGCCGAGCAACAGCATCATGAAGGCCGATTGCTCAGCGTCAAGGAACGGCTCGCGACCGTGGCAGCCGCTGCGCGTGAGATGATCCGTCCCTCTGTGTACGGGCAGGCAATCATCATCCTCGTCTACGTACCGCTGCTCACGCTGACCGGCGTGGAGGGTAAAACGTTCGGACCGATGGCGCTGACCGTCATCATCGCGCTCGCCTTCGCCTTCATCCTCTCTCTCACCTTCGTGCCGGCGATGATTGCGATCTGGCTGTCGAAGAAGGTCGAGGAGAAGGACGGCCGCATCATCACGTGGCTGAAGAAGCGCTACGAACCCGGTCTCGACCGGGCCATGAAGCGCCCGACGCTGACGATCGGTGCGGGTGTGGGAAGCCTTGTGGTGGCGGCGCTTGCTTTCACTACGCTCGGCTCGGTGTTCCTGCCGCAGCTCGACGAAGGCGATTTGCTGATCCAGTCGCTCCGCATTCCGGCAACGTCGGTCCAGCAGAGCCAGGCGATGCAGGTGCCGATCGAGCGGATGATGTCGAAGCAGCCGGAGGTGCAATTCGTCTATTCCAAGACGGGCACCGCCGAGCTGGCGGCCGACCCGATGCCGCCGAACGCGACCGACATGTTCGTCATCCTGAAGCCGCGCAAGGATTGGCCGGATCCTGAGCTTCCCAAGGAGGAGCTGGTCAGCCGGATCGAGGGTAATCTCGCGAAGATTCCGGGAAATGCCTACGAGATCACCCAGCCCATCCAGATGCGCTTCAACGAGCTGATCGCCGGCGTGCGCGGCGACATCGCGGTGAAGGTGTTCGGGGACGACTTCAACCAGATGAACCGGACGGCCGAGCAAATCGCGGCGGTGCTGCGCAGAACGCAAGGCGCAGCGGACGTGAAGGTGGAGCAGACGACCGGTCTTCCCATGCTCGACATTCGCGTCAACCGCGACGCGATGGCGCGGTTGGGCGTTACGGCTCAGGATGTGCAGGACACCGTGACTGCGACGATCGGCGGGCGAACATCGGGCCAGATCTTCGAGGGCGACCGTCGCTTCCCCGTGGTGATCCGCCTGTCGGAGGCGCAGCGTGCCGACATCGGCCTGCTCCAACAGGTGCAGGTGCCGGTGGCAGGCGGCGGCTATGTACCGCTGTCCAGCGTCGCCGAGATCAAGGTGGTCGATGGTCCGAACCAGATCAGCCGCGAGAACGGCAAGCGGCGCGTGGTGGTGCAAGCCAACGTGCGTGGCCGCGACGTCGGATCCGTCGTGGCGGATGCGCAGGCGGCGATCGGCAGCCAACTCCGGCTGCCTGCCGGCACCTATCTCGAATGGGGCGGCCAGTTCGAGAACCTCCAATCGGCAAGCGAACGGCTGAAGCTGGTCATTCCGGCTTGCTTCATCTTGATCCTGCTGCTCCTCTACGGGGCGTTGGGATCGGTCCGCGACGCCGCGATCGTGTTCACCGGCGTGCCTTTCGCGCTGGTGGGCGGCGTCCTGTTGCTGTTCCTGCGGGGCATGGACTTCTCGATCTCGGCGGCAGTGGGCTTCATCGCCCTCTCGGGCATCGCGGTCCTCAACGGCCTCGTCATGGTCAGCTCGATCCAAGATCTGATCCGATCAGGGATGAGCCGCGAGGAAGCCGCGCATGTTGGCGCGATGCAGCGTCTGCGACCCGTCATCATGACCGCGCTAGTCGCCAGCCTCGGCTTCGTGCCGATGGCGCTGGGCGAAGGCGCCGGCGCAGAGGTTCAAAAGCCTTTGGCGACGGTCGTCATCGGCGGTCTGATCTCGGCGACGCTTCTTACGCTGTTCGTGCTGCCGACACTCTATGCCCGGTTCGGGCAGAAAGTGATCGAGAAACCCGAGCACTACAATGAGGAGCATGAAGGGGACGACCACGGTCAGACCTTCGTGAACAACTTGGCCTGATGGATGGGCGGGGCGATCCGCGATCGCCCCGCCCATCTCTGGGAGATGGGGATATGCCTCGCACCATAACCAGCTCGATGCTTCACGGCGGGCCACTGCGCATCTGGTCGGCACTCACCGATCCGGATCATCGCCGGGCGTGGAGTCCGCTCGTATTTCTCGATGATCCGTCCCGGCTCGGCGACACAGAATGCACCTTTGCGATCCAGGGCATCACCCGGCCAATTCGGACGCCAGCACGGATTGATCGATTCGATAAACCGCACGCCTTCGCTTGGTCCTGCGGCATCCCCTATCTGTTCACGCTCGAAGAGCGGTACGAGCTGGCGGGGGACGATGGCGGCACCAGGCTAACGCATAGCTGCACGCTGCGCGGGGCGCTCTCCCTGCCGTTCGCGGCGATGATGTTGCGCCGCCTGCGATCCCTGATGGTCGAATCTGACGATCGCCTCGCAACCTATCTCCGCTGGCGGGTAGGTCAGCCTGCCCGGGCTATCAATCGTCAGCGCGTCCCCTTCCGCTACAGGAGGAAGGCGCGATGATGATGCACTGTAAGCGGGTGCTGCCCGCCGTCATCCTCGTTGTCGGGCTCGCGGCGTGCTCGGAAAGAAAGCCGCCAGCCCCGCCAACGGAGCAGCAGATCCATTCGTCCGACAGCGCCGTGACGACCGGGGAAATGGGGCGGCATAGATATCGCTGTTCCGACGGGGAACCGCTGTTCGTCGATTACAAGGACAACGGCCTGCAGATCGATTTGCGGCGCTCCAACGGGGGACCGCCGATGATGCTGACCGCGCCAGCGCAGGGCCTGCAATATGTCGGCGAAACAGCCACCGCGACCTTCAAGGGGTCGCAGCTCACCATCGTGGAAGGCGATGGCCGTACCCGGATCTGCGAGCAGGAAGGCACGCGATGAACTGCCCTGCCTTCGAACGCCACAGGGCGCTTCGTCGGAAGAGACCGATGTCTGACACGTCGATTTCAAATGTGACAACCTTGTGCGGCCTGAATCGGGCCGGTCTGGCGATCGCGCGCCTCGGCGTCGTTCTCGTCTCCGGGGCGGTTATAGGGGCGTGTAATCCAGCGCCGACCCAGCCTACCGAGCCGGCGCATGAAAAGCATCTGACGTCGAAACTAATCGCGCAGCGCATCATGTACTGCGACGACGGCACACGCGCCGATGTCGACTTCATCGATGAAGGCTTGAAAATGGCCGTCACCTGGCTGCCGAAGGGCAGGACCGAGATCCTGCGCGCGCAGCGAACCGGTGACGAGTTTCGCGGCGACCATTCGCGGGCTGTCGTGGCGGGCGGATCGATCGCGTTCACGCGACGCGGGAAGATCCGCGTCTGCCACCGAACCCCGGAGGAGTCCTAGGAAATGCAGGCACTGCTCTATACGCTTGCGCCTGTGCTGGCGGTCGTGCTCGGCGCGATTGTCGCGAGCCGCACCAAGTTGAAACCTGGCCTCGTGGCGGGCCTACAGCATCTCGCTGCCGGCGTCGTGTTCGCGGCGGCAGCGACCGAAATCCTGCCGCAGGTCAAGCATGAGGCATCGCCCAGCGCGACGTTGATCGGCGGGGCGGCGGGCGTCGCGACCATGCTGGGGCTCAAGGCTCTTGAGGCCCGCTTCAAGGGGCCGATGGCGCTACTCGCCGCGATCGGCATCGACATTCTGGTGGACGGCCTGGTGCTCGGCCTCGCTTTCGTGGCGGGCGAGAAGGCAGGTCTCCTGCTGACGATCGCGCTCACTCTGGAAGTGTTATTTCTGGGACTGACGCTGACCGACGAGCTGGCGGAAACCTATCGCTCGCGCTTGCGCATCATCGTGATCGTCTCGGCATTGGCCCTGCTGCTGCCGATCGGCGCGCTCGCTGCCGTGCCGGTCGCCGCGCTGTCGCCGGTGATGATCGCCGGCTTCCTCAGCTTCGGGCTGATGGCGCTGCTCTACCTCGTCACGGAGGAGTTGCTGGTCGAGGCGCACGAGAAACCCGACACCCCGCTCATCAGCTCGATGTTTTTCGTCGGCTTCCTGGCCCTGCTGACACTTGAGGAGATGATGGGATGATCCCGGGCAACGACAACAATGGCGGGCAGGAGCGCCGCACACTGTGGATCGTCCTGCTGCTGAACGCGGCGATCGCTGCGGGCTTCTTCGTTTCCGGCTTCTTCGCGGACTCGAGCGCGCTGATCGCCAACGGCGTCGACAACCTGTCCGATACGGCTGTGTATGCGCTGAGCCTTGTGGCGCTCACCCGGGGCCAGACATGGAAGACACGCGCCGCGGTCGCTTCGGGCGTCATGCTGCTGATCTTCGCGGGCGGCATCTTGATCGATGTCGGACGGCGCTACGTGCAGGGCAGCGAGCCCATCGGACCTACCATGATGGTCATGTCCGCGATCGCCGGCGTCGTGAATTACCTCTGCCTGCGGCTGCTCCAGCGCCTCAAGGATCCGGACGTCAATCTCCGGGCCGCAACCACCTTCAGCTTCAACGACTTCATTTCCAACGGCGGCATCCTGATCGCCGGCGTGCTGGTGCTGTGGTTGGGTACCAATTGGCCGGACCTGCTGGTCGGCTTCGCCACCGCCATCATCGCCATCAAGGGCGGTGTCGAAATCCTGCGCGACGCGCGCGCCGAAACCAAGAAAAGCGAAAGGAGGTCGTCATGAACGACAAGCTCGAACTCGACATTCCAGTGTTGTTGCCGGACCTTCCTGACGCGGCCGATGCCTGCCTGGACCGTCTCGTATCAACCCTGTCAAAGCGCGAAGGTGTCGAGCGGGCGCATGTGATCTGTCTCGACGGCAACACGCCAGCGGCGCTGTGCATCCATTTCGATGCCGCCAAGCTGCCGCTGCCACGGTTGCGCGAAATGGTGCGCGCCGCAGGTGCCGAAATCACCGAGCGCTACGGCCATGCGATCTGGCAGGTGACGGGGATCAACCACGAACGTCGGGCGCGCACGGTCAGCGATGCGCTGTGCGCCTTGCCCGGCGTGGTCCAGGCAAGCGCCAGCACCAGCGGGTCTGTCCGGGTCGAATATGATCGCCGCGAAACCACCGAAGAGGAGGTGCGCGCTGCGCTTCGCAAGCTGAAGGTGAGGGTGGGCAAGCGGGTCGCTGCCGATGAACATGCCGGCCACGACCACGGCCCCGGGGGCCACGGCGCGGGCGAAGAGAAGCACGGCCCCGGCGATGGCCACGACCATAGCCACGCCGAATTTCTCGGCCCCAATACCGAGCTGATCTTCGCGCTCGCCTGTGGCGCGCTGCTGGGGATCGGCTACGCGATCGAGAGGCTGGTCGCTGGCGCGCCCGAATGGCTGCCGACCGCCTGCTATATCGCAGCCTATTTCTTCGGCGGATTCTTCACGCTGCGCGAGGCGATCGACAACCTCCGGATGAAGAAGTTCGAGATCGACACGCTGATGTTGGTCGCTGCGGCCGGCGCCGCTGCGCTGGGCGCATGGGCCGAAGGTGCGCTGCTGCTGTTCCTGTTCAGCCTCGGCCATGCGCTTGAGCATTATGCAATGGGCCGCGCCAAGAAGGCGATCGAGGCGCTGGCGAAGCTCGCGCCCGAAACCGCGACCGTGCGACGCGGCGGGCAGACCAGCGAAATCCCGGTCGAGCAGATGGTCGTCGGGGACATTGCCATCGTCCGCCCGAACGAGCGCCTGCCTGCCGACGGCTTCGTCATCAAGGGCACCAGCGCGATCAACCAGGCCCCGGTCACGGGTGAAAGCATCCCGGTCGACAAGGTGCCGGTCGCAGATGCCGCAGCGGCACGCGCCAAGCCCGATGCAGTCGACGCGGAAAGCCGGGTTTTTGCTGGTACGATCAACGGCGGCGGCGCGATCGAGATCGAGGTGACACGCCGTTCCAATGAAAGCGCGCTTGCCAAGGTCGTGAAGATGGTGAGCGAAGCGGAGACGCAGAAGTCGCCGACGCAGCGCTTCACCGACCGGTTCGAACGGATCTTCGTGCCCGCCGTCCTGGTCCTGTCAGTGCTCCTGCTGTTCGCATGGGTGGTCGTCGACGAGCCGTTCCGCGACAGCTTCTATCGCGCGATGGCGGTGCTGGTGGCGGCAAGCCCGTGCGCGCTCGCGATCGCAACGCCGAGCGCGGTCCTGTCGGGCGTTGCCCGTGCAGCGCGGGGCGGCGTGCTCGTGAAGGGCGGTGCACCGCTCGAAAACCTCGGGTCGCTCAAAGCGATCGCTTTCGACAAGACGGGCACGCTGACCGAAGGTCGTCCGCGCATCACTGATGTCGTGCCCGTCGATGGCGCCGATGAAGGCGAGTTGCTGGCGCTGGCTGTCGCCGTCGAAGCGTTGAGCGACCATCCCCTGGCCCAAGCGATCGTCAAGGACGGCCGCGAACGTCTGAACGATCGTGCCGTGCCGACTGCCGGCGACCTCAAGAGCCTGACCGGTCGGGGCGTCACCGCGAGCGTGGATGGCGAGACGGTGTGGATCGGCAAGGCCGAGATGTTCGGAAGTGAGGGCATTCCGGCGCTGGGGCAGGGCGCGCAGGACGCAATCGCGAAGCTGCGCGAGAACGGCCGCACGACAATGGTGGTCCGCAAGGGGGACCGCGACCTGGGCGCGATCGGCCTGATGGACACGCCTCGCGAAGCTGCCAAGACCGCGTTGCGTCGGCTGCACGAGATGGGCGTGTCGCGGATGATAATGATCTCCGGCGATCACCAGAAAGTCGCCGAAGCGATCGCCGACGAAGTCGGGATCGACGAAGCGTGGGGCGACCTCATGCCCGAAGACAAGGTTGCCGCGATCAAGAAGCTCGCCGGCGAAGACAAGGTCGCGATGGTGGGCGACGGCGTGAACGATGCGCCGGCGATGGCAAGCGCCACGGTCGGCATCGCGATGGGCGCGGCGGGGTCGGACGTTGCGCTGGAGACAGCCGACGTGGCGCTGATGGCCGACGATCTGGCGCACCTGCCATTCGCAGTCGGTCTTAGCCGCCATACCCGTGGAATCATCCGGCAGAACGTCTTCGTCAGCCTGGGTGTCGTCGCCTTCCTGGTGCCTGCTACCATCCTCGGCCTCGGCATTGGGCCAGCGGTGGCGGTTCATGAGGGATCGACGCTGCTCGTCGTCATCAATGCGCTCAGGCTGCTCGCCTACCGCGATCCGGCAGGGAAGGCGGCATGAAGTGGCTGATCGCCTTCGACCTCGACGGCACGCTTGCCGAGAGCAAGCGGCCGTTATCGGAGGATATGGCCGCAATCCTCGCCCGATTGCTCGCCATCACGGATGTGGCGGTGATCTCGGGCGGGGACTGGCCGCAGTTCGAAAAGCAGATCGCCTCGCGCCTTCCTGCCGGCGTCGCGCTCGACCGTCTCTGGTTGATGCCGACCACAGGCACGAAACTCTATCGGTTCATCAATGGCGCTTGGCGCGCGGTCTATGCCGAACTGTTCGACGACGCGGAGAAGGCGAAGATCCGCACGGCCTTCGATCAGGCGCTGACCGATGCCGGTCTCGCCGACGAACGTATCTGGGGCGAACGGATCGAGGACCGGGGCAGCCAGATCACCTTTTCGGGCCTGGGGCAGGCAGCGCCGCTGAAGGAAAAGGAAGCGTGGGATCCTGACCGAAAGAAGAGGACCGCGTTGCAGGCCACGTTGCGCGCGAAGCTGCCGGAGCTCTCGATCAATCTCGGTGGCACGACATCGATCGACGTGACCAGAGCAGGGATCGACAAGGGCTATGGCCTGAAGCGCCTGAGTGCCGAGAGCGGTGTCCCGCTCGACGGGATGCTGTTCATTGGGGATGCGATATTCCCCGGTGGGAATGACTATCCCGCTGCTGAAATCGGCCTCGACACAGTGAGGGTGCGCGACGTCGCGGAAACCACCGCCGTCGTGACCGCCATCATCGCGTGTCTGCACCGATAGGATCAAGATACATGGTCGGCTCCATCGCGGAATGCCGCATTGTCAAAGCTCTGGCTTCTGTCGCTTAGGGCAGCGCTTCCTAAAACGAAAAGAAGGCAATGTGCGCGTCTCCGCGAACAAAGCCTCCAGCGATCAATCTAAGAGATTCCGCCGCGCTTCTCAATCGTAGGGGGCGTTTGCGGGAGGGGGCGGAATCCTACGCTAAGGATTTGGGCCAGCGATATTCCCCGGTTAGATTGATGTGTTCCCATCCCAACGGCGAGACGTGGGCGAGTAGATCAGGCGCGATATGGGTACCGCTGGCGGCCCGGGTATTGACGACCTCGCCGAGCTTCATGGTGTTCCAGAATATGATGATGGCGGCGAGCAGGTTCATTCCGGCGATGCGATAGTGCTGGCCTTCGCCGGATCGATCCCGGATTTCACCTCGGCGGTGGAAGCTGATGGCGCGCTTTAGGGCGTGGTGGGCCTCACCCTTGTTGAGGCCGATCTGAGCCTGGCGCTGGAGGCCGGCATCAAGAATCCAGTCGATCATGAACAGGGTTCGCTCGATGCGGCCCACCTCTCGCAATGCGAGGGCCAGCTCATTCTGGCGCGGGTAAGAGGCGAGCTTGCGAAGAATCTGGCTGGGGGCGACGATCCCCGCTGCGATCGTCGCCATGATGCGCAGGATGTCGGGCCAGTTGCGCTCGATGAGCGGTTCATTGATCTTACCTCCGACCAGCGCTCGCACATTGGCCGGCGTCGCGTTGGGCGTGAAGGCATAGAGTCTTTTCTGAGGGAGATCGCGGATACGGGGGGCGAACCTGTAGCCGAGCAAGGCGCAGGCGGCGAACACATGATCGGTGAAGCCGCCCGTGTCGGCAAAATGCTGGCGAACGCGGCGGCCCGCGTCATTCATGAGCAGCCCGTCCAGGATATAGGGAGCCTCGCTGACCGTTGCCGGGATCACCTGGGTTGCGAACGGCGCATATTGATCGGACACATGGCTGTATCCCTTGAGGCCCGGGACGTTGCCATATTTCGCGTTGATCAGATTCATCGCCTCGCCCTGCTCGGTAGCAAGGAAGAACTGCCCGTCGCTGGATGCCGATTGCCCTTGTCCCCAGAAGGCGGCCATGGGCAGGGCGGCGTGGGCCTCCACGATCATGGCGAGCGCCCGATCATAGGCGCTGCCTTCGACATGCCAGCGCGCGATCCGCAGCAATTCCCAGAAGCTGTGCGTGTTGGTCGCCGCCGCCATCTTGCGCAAACCGAGATTGACGCCTTCCGCCAGCAACACGTTCATCAGGCCGATCCGGTCGCTGCAGGGCGCGCCGGTGCGCAGATGCGTGAACGCCTCGGAAAATCCGGTTCGCTCATCGACTTCCAGCAACAGATCGGTGATCCTCGCGGGCGGGAGCTGTTGATAGAGATCGAGCACGAGATCCTCGGCCCCTTCGGGCGTGTCGGCCCTCAGCTTGTCGATGTGCAGCTTGCCGTTCTCGATGATGCCGCCTGGGATCGTGCCGGTTCGCGCCGCGCGGCCAAACTCCTTCAGCCGTGTATCCAGTCGAGCCCTGCGCTCGGCCAGCCATTCGCCGGGTCGCAGCGGCACGGCGAGCCGCGCGGTCTGCTCTATCGCCTGTGGCGGGACCAGAAGCTGCTTGAGGTCGCCATAGCGGCGCGATCCCGCCAACCATATGTCACCGGACCGTAAGGCGTCGCGGATGTGGAACAGCACCGCGATTTCCCAAAGCCGGTGGTCGCCGCTGGGCTCAGCGCAAAGATGACGATGCCATTTCGAGTTGGGACGTAGAAAATCCACCGGCGGATCGACCTTGATCCCGTTACGCAGCATCGCAACGGCCGCCAGAAGAGGCGTGGCGATCGGCGCCGCCTGCATGTCGAGCAGGCGCAGCATCCTGGGCGCGTAGAGGCGGAAACGGTGATAGCCGTCCAGCACACGGCTGAGCGGGTCGGCCGCGAGCACGTTGGTCAGCGCGGAGGCCGTGGCGACAAGGGTTCTGAACCGTTCCCAGCCAGGCCCGGTGGCGATTATCCCGTCCAGGGCCGTGCCATCGTCCTGCGCTCCAAGCAAAGCACCACCGATTTCGGCAAAGGACTTCAGCGTGTCCCGAACGGCCGCCTTTTCGTCGGCGATCCTGGTGTTGCAAAGGCGTTCGGAGGCCCGATAGAGACGGCCTACGATGCGATCGTGGGTCTCCACGATGACATCGGCCAGCGATGACCGCCATTCCAGGGTGCAGACAGCGAGGATCGCAAGCCGCCTGTCTTCGGGCAGATCACGCATGCCGTCGGCGTAATAGCGCTCGCCCTGCCGGCGAAGCCGGGTCACACGATGCGCCGGCACGCCGTCCAGCAAATCCGCCGGAAGATCGAACCTTTGAAGATATTCCAGTCGATCCATCAGCCGGTTAGCGGCTGCTGAATTTGCGCCAACCTCGAACTGTCGCAGCCATACGAAGCGCGTGACGCGACCATCCACCGTATCCTCCAACAGGTGAGCCAAATTCTCGCTCAGGGTTGGCGTGATGCGATGGGCGATAAGATCCTCGATCCGGCGCTCGGCCTCAACCAGCGCATCGGCGCAAAGGCGCTCGATCGTCGAGGAGCCGGGAAGGATCGTGCGGGTGCGGCGACACTCCGCAACGAAGCGACGGGCAAGATCCTCATTCGATGTCGCCGCCTCGGCTTCCCGAGCGATCCATTCGCGCAAATCCCGTGCGCCCCGCCCCGAAAAGGAGCGATAGCCGTAGATTCGGCGAAGGTCCGCCAGATGCTCGTGCCGGGTCTCCTCGCGCGCGGCATAGAGGAGTAGATCGTCGCTGGTCAGGCCGAGCTGGGCCGCGATGAAATCCGATACCTGCGCCGGGATCAACTCGCCAGGAGCGAGCACCCGGCCCGGGTAGCGCAGGACGCACAGTTGCAGCGCGAAGCCAAAACGATTGTGGGCGCGCCGGCGCTGGCGGATATGCCCGAGATCCTCATCGCTGAGGGTATAGTGCCGCAGCAGCTCACCTTGATCGACCGGCAAGTGAAGCAGCGCCTCGCGCTGTCGATCGGTCAGGGTCACGCGACGCGGCATACATGCTCCTTATTCTTTCCGAGCTACGGTTTGAGATAGCTTGATTGAGATGCTGGTTAAGATACACAATAGCCCAATCTTATGTGCTCATGTTCGTCACCGCCTCAAACCTTCGTTTGTGATCCATGCTGATCGGCTACGCCCGCGTGTCCAAAGCCGACGGCTCGCAGTCGCTCGACCTGCAGCACGATGCCCTTCGCGCTGCCGGTGTCGAGCCAGGCAATATCTATGATGATCGTGCATCCGGTAGCCGTGATGATCGCCCCGGTCTTGCCGCCTGCCTGAAATCGTTGCGCGACGGCGATGTCCTCATCGTTTGGAAGCTCGACCGGCTCGGCCGAACGCTCACCCACCTGGTCAGCACGGTGCAGAATCTGTCGGATCGCGGTATCGGTCTGCGGGTGCTCACCGGCAAGGGCGCGCAGATCGACACCACGACGCCATCGGGCCGGATGGTGTTCGGCATTTTTGCGGCTCTGTTGCAAAGATTGGCGGCAGTCAGAGGTAGGCTGTCGCTCTGCGCCGATCAGGCGGCTGCTGCGAAATGGTGGTTGAGCATGCCCATGGCCTCCGTCAGCGCCGAGGGCCCAATGCCAAAAGCTCTCTCCACAAGGCGCACCTCGCCCCTGATGCCGGGCTGCAGGCACCAGGGGCGAGCCTGTCCTTTGCGCAGGGCTCGCATGACTTCGAATCCCTTGATCGTGGCATAGGCCGTGGGGATCGATTTGAAACCGCGCACCGGCTTGATCAGTATCTTGAGCTTTCCGTGATCGGCCTCGATCACGTTATTGAGATACTTCACCTGCCGGTGGGCCGTCTCCCGGTCCAGCTTTCCTTCGCGCTTCAATTCGGTGATCGCTGCACCATAGCTCGGCGCTTTGTCGGTATTGAGCGTGGCAGGCTTTTCCCAGTGCTTCAGGCCTCGCAGGGCCTTGCCCAGGAACCGCTTCGCTGCCTTGGCGCTGCGGGTCGGCGACAGGTAGAAATCGATCGTGTCGCCCCGCTTGTCGACTGCCCGGTACAGGTAGGTCCACTTGCCCCGCACCTTGACGTAGGTTTCATCCAGGCGCCAGCTCGGATCAAAGCCACGCCGCCAGAACCAGCGCAGCCGCTTCTCCATCTCCGGGGCGTAGCACTGGACCCAGCGATAGATCGTCGTATGGTCGACCGAAATGCCGCGTTCCGCCAGCATTTCCTCAAGGTCGCGATAGCTGATCGGATAGCGACAATACCAGCGCACCGCCCACAGGATCACATCACCCTGGAAATGGCGCCACTTGAAATCCGTCATCGTTCCGTCCGTCCAATCTCCGCCAAGCATGCTCAAGCTTCACGATTTTTGCAACAGAGCC
>NZ_ATHO01000137.1 GCF_000445065.1 Sphingobium quisquiliarum P25
GTCGGCATCAACCAGAGACGGTCGAGCGCGACGCCGGCAGGAAGGCGCGAGGCGATCTGCTTTTCGAACTGCGGCCAGTCCCCGCCCGAGATCACCGCCACATCCGTGATGGCGAGCAATCGGGCGAGGATTGCGGCCATATCCTCCGATAACGGCCGCTTGCTCTCGGCAAGCGTGCCGTCGAGGTCGAAGGCGATCAGCCACTTCATGCCGCCTTCCCTGCCGGATCGCGGTAGGCGAGCAGCCTGAGCGCATTGATGACGACGAGCAGCGTCGATCCCTCATGAACCGCCACCGCTGGCCCAATGCCGAGGCCGAGGATGGTAGCAGGCACCAGGAAGGCGACGACACCCAGGCTGACGAAGACGTTCTGCCGGATGATTCCACGGGTATGGCGGCTAAGACCGACTGCGAATGGCAGGTGCGCCAGATCGTCGGCCATCAGCGCCACGTCGGCTGTCTCCAGCGCAACGTCCGACCCCGCCGCGCCCATCGCGATGCCGACCGTGGCGCTTGCCATCGCCGGCGCATCGTTCACGCCGTCGCCCACCATCGCGACCTTGTCTTCGCCGGCGAGCTTCTTGATCGCGGCAACCTTGTCTTCGGGCATGAGGTCGCCCCACGCTTCGTCGATCCCGACTTCGTCGGCGATCGCTTCGGCGACTTTCTGGTGATCGCCGGAGATCATTATCATCCGCGACACGCCCATCTCGTGCAGCCGACGCAACGCGGTCTTGGCAGCTTCGCGAGGCGTGTCCATCAGGCCGATCGCGCCCAGGTCGCGGTCCCCCTTGCGGACCACCATTGTCGTGCGGCCGTTCTCGCGCAGCTTCGCGATTGCGTCCTGCGCGCCCTGCCCCAGCGCCGGAATGCCCTCACTTCCGAACATCTCGGCCTTGCCGATCCACACCGTCTCGCCATCCACGCTCGCGGTGACGCCCCGACCGGTCAGGCTCTTGAGGTCGCCGGCAGTCGGCACGGCACGATCGTTCAGACGTTCGCGGCCGTCCTTGACGATCGCTTGGGCCAGGGGATGGTCGCTCAACGCTTCGACGGCGACAGCCAGCGCCAGCAACTCGCCTTCATCGGCGCCATCGACGGGCACGACATCAGTGATGCGCGGACGACCTTCGGTCAGCGTGCCCGTCTTGTCGAAAGCGATCGCTTTGAGCGACCCGAGGTTTTCGAGCGGTGCACCGCCCTTCACGAGCACGCCGCCCCGCGCTGCACGGGCAACGCCCGACAGGACCGCGCTCGGCGTTGCGATCGCGAGCGCGCACGGGCTTGCCGCCACCAGCACCGCCATCGCGCGATAGAAGCTGTCGCGGAACGGCTCGTCGACGACCACCCATGCGAACAGCAGGAGCACTGACAGGACCAGGACGGCGGGCACGAAGATCCGTTCGAACCGGTCGGTGAAGCGCTGCGTCGGCGACTTCTGCGTCTCCGCTTCGCTCACCATCTTCACGACCTTGGCAAGCGCGCTTTCATTGGAACGGCGTGTCACCTCGATCTCGATCGCGCCGCCGCCGTTGATCGTACCAGCAAAAACCCGGCTTTCCGCGTCGACTGCATCGGGCTTGGCGCGTGCCGCTGCGGCATCTGCGACCGGCACCTTGTCGACCGGGATGCTTTCACCCGTGACCGGGGCCTGGTTGATCGCGCTGGTGCCCTTGATGACGAAGCCGTCGGCAGGCAGGCGCTCGTTCGGGCGGACGATGGCAATGTCCCCGACGACCATCTGCTCGACCGGGATTTCGCTGGTCTGCCCGCCGCGTCGCACGGTCGCGGTTTCGGGCGCGAGCTTCGCCAGCGCCTCGATCGCCTTCTTGGCGCGGCCCATTGCATAATGCTCAAGCGCATGGCCGAGGCTGAACAGGAACAGCAGCAGCGCACCTTCGGCCCATGCGCCCAGCGCAGCGGCGCCGGCCGCAGCGACCAACATCAGCGTGTCGATCTCGAACTTCTTCATCCGGAGGTTGTCGATCGCCTCGCGCAGCGTGAAGAATCCGCCGAAGAAATAGGCTGCGATATAGCAGGCGGTCGGCAGCCATTCGGGCGCGCCAGCGACCAGCCTCTCGATCGCGTAGCCGATCCCCAGCAGCGCGCCACAGGCGAGCGCGAAGATCAGCTCGGTATTGGGGCCGAGAAATTCGGCGTGGCTATGGTCGTGGCCATCGCCGGGGCCGTGCTTCTCTTCGCCCGCGCCGTGGCCCCCGGGGCCGTGGTCGTGGCCGGCATGTTCATCGGCAGCGACCCGCTTGCCCACCCTCACCTTCAGCTTGCGAAGCGCAGCGCGCACCTCCTCTTCGGTGGTTTCGCGGCGATCATATTCGACCCGGACAGACCCGCTGGTGCTGGCGCTTGCCTGGACCACGCCGGGCAAGGCGCACAGCGCATCGCTGACCGTGCGCGCCCGACGTTCGTGGTTGATCCCCGTCACCTGCCAGATCGCATGGCCGTAGCGCTCGGTGATTTCGGCACCTGCGGCGCGCACCATTTCGCGCAACCGTGGCAGCGGCAGCTTGGCGGCATCGAAATGGATGCACAGCGCCGCTGGCGTGTTGCCGTCGAGACAGATCACATGCGCCCGCTCGACACCTTCGCGCTTTGACAGGGTTGATACGAGACGGTCCAGGCAGGCATCGGCCGCGTCAGGAAGGTCCGGCAACAACACTGGAATGTCGAGTTCGAGCTTGTCGTTCATGACGACCTCCTTTCGCTTTTCTTGGTTTCGGCGCGCGCGTCGCGCAGGATTTCGACACCGCCCTTGATGGCGATGATGGCGGTGGCGAAGCCGACCAGCAGGTCCGGCCAATTGGTACCCAACCACAGCACCAGCACGCCGGCGATCAGGATGCCGCCGTTGGAAATGAAGTCGTTGAAGCTGAAGGTGGTTGCGGCCCGGAGATTGACGTCCGGATCCTTGAGGCGCTGGAGCAGCCGCAGGCAGAGGTAATTCACGACGCCGGCGATCGCGGACATGACCATCATGGTAGGTCCGATGGGCTCGCTGCCCTGCACGTAGCGCCGTCCGACATCGATCAAGATGCCGCCCGCGAAGATCAGCAGCATGACGCCCGAAGCGACCGCGGCGCGTGTCTTCCATGTCTGGCCCCGGGTGAGCGCCACAAGGCTCAGCGCATACACAGCCGTATCGGACAGGTTGTCGACGCCGTTGGCGATCAGCGCGCTCGAGTCCGCGAAGAAGCCGGAAACGAAGAAGCCCGCAGCGATCGCCGCGTTCAGCAGCAGGACGATCCACAGTGTGCGGCGCTCCTGCCCGCCATTGTTGTCGTTGCCCGGGATCATCCCATCATCTCCTCAAGTGTCAGCAGGGCCAGGAAGCCGACGAAAAACATCGAGCTGATGAGCGGGGTGTCGGGTTTCTCGTGCGCCTCGACCAGCAACTCCTCCGTGACGAGGTAGAGCAGCGCCATCAGCCCGAAGCTGAGGAAGCCGGCGATCATCACCGGCGACAGCGCGGCGACCGGCACGGCAGCGAGCGCGCCGATCGGCAGCAGCAGGGCCAATGCCGAGACGATCACGATGATGCGCAAGCGCGAGCGATAGGTTTCCGCCAGCTCGTCGGTCAGCGTCAGTCCCAGAAATAACACTTCCAGAGTGAGCGCGATCGTCAGCAGGAGACCTGCCTTCTCGCCCGCCACGAAAGCGAGGCCGAGCACCAGGCCGTCCACCAGAATGTCGATGCCGATCGCGGCGAGTAGCGCCATCGGCCCCTTGAAGCGGGCCTCAAGAGCCTTGAGCCCCAGCATGGTCGCGACGCCCGCCGCCCCGCCGATCAACGTCGCGCTGGGCGATGCCTCATGCTTGACCTGCGGCAGGATTTCGGTCGCTGCCGCCGCGAACACGACGCCGGCAGCGAGATGCTGTAGGCCCGCCACGAGGCCAGGTTTCAACTTGGTGCGGCTCGCGACAATCGCGCCGAGCACGACCGCCAGCACAGGCGCAAGCGTATAGAGCAGTGCCTGCATTTCCTAGGACTCCTCCGGGGTTCGGTGGCAGACGCGGATCTTCCCGCGTCGCGTGAACGCGATCGATCCGCCCGCCACGACAGCCCGCGAATGGTCGCCGCGAAACTCGTCACCGGTTCGCTGCGCGCGCAGGATCTCGGTCCTGCCCTTCGGCAGCCAGGTGACGGCCATTTTCAAGCCTTCATCGATGAAGTCGACATCGGCGCGTGTGCCGTCGTCGCAGTACATGATGCGCTGCGCGATTAGTTTCGACGTCAGATGCTTTTCATGCGCCGGCTCGGTAGGCTGGGTCGGCGCTGGATTACACGCCCCTATAACCGCCCCGGAGACGAGAACGACGCCGAGGCGCGCGATCGCCAGACCGGCCCGATTCAGGCCGCACAAGGTTGTCACATTTGAAATCGACGTGTCAGACATCGGTCTCTTCCGACGAAGCGCCCTGTGGCGTTCGAAGGCAGGGCAGTTCATCGCGTGCCTTCCTGCTCGCAGATCCGGGTACGGCCATCGCCTTCCACGATGGTGAGCTGCGACCCCTTGAAGGTCGCGGTGGCTGTTTCGCCGACATATTGCAGGCCCTGCGCTGGCGCGGTCAGCATCATCGGCGGTCCCCCGTTGGAGCGCCGCAAATCGATCTGCAGGCCGTTGTCCTTGTAATCGACGAACAGCGGTTCCCCGTCGGAACAGCGATATCTATGCCGCCCCATTTCCCCGGTCGTCACGGCGCTGTCGGACGAATGGATCTGCTGCTCCGTTGGCGGGGCTGGCGGCTTTCTTTCCGAGCACGCCGCGAGCCCGACAACGAGGATGACGGCGGGCAGCACCCGCTTACAGTGCATCATCATCGCGCCTTCCTCCTGTAGCGGAAGGGGACGCGCTGACGATTGATAGCCCGGGCAGGCTGACCTACCCGCCAGCGGAGATAGGTTGCGAGGCGATCGTCAGATTCGACCATCAGGGATCGCAGGCGGCGCAACATCATCGCCGCGAACGGCAGGGAGAGCGCCCCGCGCAGCGTGCAGCTATGCGTTAGCCTGGTGCCGCCATCGTCCCCCGCCAGCTCGTACCGCTCTTCGAGCGTGAACAGATAGGGGATGCCGCAGGACCAAGCGAAGGCGTGCGGTTTATCGAATCGATCAATCCGTGCTGGCGTCCGAATTGGCCGGGTGATGCCCTGGATCGCAAAGGTGCATTCTGTGTCGCCGAGCCGGGACGGATCATCGAGAAATACGAGCGGACTCCACGCCCGGCGATGATCCGGATCGGTGAGTGCCGACCAGATGCGCAGTGGCCCGCCGTGAAGCATCGAGCTGGTTATGGTGCGAGGCATATCCCCATCTCCCAGAGATGGGCGGGGCGATCGCGGATCGCCCCGCCCATCCATCAGGCCAAGTTGTTCACGAAGGTCTGACCGTGGTCGTCCCCTTCATGCTCCTCATTGTAGTGCTCGGGTTTCTCGATCACTTTCTGCCCGAACCGGGCATAGAGTGTCGGCAGCACGAACAGCGTAAGAAGCGTCGCCGAGATCAGACCGCCGATGACGACCGTCGCCAAAGGCTTTTGAACCTCTGCGCCGGCGCCTTCGCCCAGCGCCATCGGCACGAAGCCGAGGCTGGCGACTAGCGCGGTCATGATGACGGGTCGCAGACGCTGCATCGCGCCAACATGCGCGGCTTCCTCGCGGCTCATCCCTGATCGGATCAGATCTTGGATCGAGCTGACCATGACGAGGCCGTTGAGGACCGCGATGCCCGAGAGGGCGATGAAGCCCACTGCCGCCGAGATCGAGAAGTCCATGCCCCGCAGGAACAGCAACAGGACGCCGCCCACCAGCGCGAAAGGCACGCCGGTGAACACGATCGCGGCGTCGCGGACCGATCCCAACGCCCCGTAGAGGAGCAGCAGGATCAAGATGAAGCAAGCCGGAATGACCAGCTTCAGCCGTTCGCTTGCCGATTGGAGGTTCTCGAACTGGCCGCCCCATTCGAGATAGGTGCCGGCAGGCAGCCGGAGTTGGCTGCCGATCGCCGCCTGCGCATCCGCCACGACGGATCCGACGTCGCGGCCACGCACGTTGGCTTGCACCACCACGCGCCGCTTGCCGTTCTCGCGGCTGATCTGGTTCGGACCATCGACCACCTTGATCTCGGCGACGCTGGACAGCGGTACATAGCCGCCGCCTGCCACCGGCACCTGCACCTGTTGGAGCAGGCCGATGTCGGCACGCTGCGCCTCCGACAGGCGGATCACCACGGGGAAGCGACGGTCGCCCTCGAAGATCTGGCCCGATGTTCGCCCGCCGATCGTCGCAGTCACGGTGTCCTGCACATCCTGAGCCGTAACGCCCAACCGCGCCATCGCGTCGCGGTTGACGCGAATGTCGAGCATGGGAAGACCGGTCGTCTGCTCCACCTTCACGTCCGCTGCGCCTTGCGTTCTGCGCAGCACCGCCGCGATTTGCTCGGCCGTCCGGTTCATCTGGTTGAAGTCGTCCCCGAACACCTTCACCGCGATGTCGCCGCGCACGCCGGCGATCAGCTCGTTGAAGCGCATCTGGATGGGCTGGGTGATCTCGTAGGCATTTCCCGGAATCTTCGCGAGATTACCCTCGATCCGGCTGACCAGC
Organism: Sphingobium quisquiliarum P25; assembly: GCF_000445065.1. Taxonomy (GTDB): domain Bacteria; phylum Pseudomonadota; class Alphaproteobacteria; order Sphingomonadales; family Sphingomonadaceae; genus Sphingobium; species Sphingobium quisquiliarum. The sequence continues at coordinate 6,619 of NZ_ATHO01000137.1, forward strand.
TCCTCCTTGGGAAGCTCAGGATCCGGCCAATCCTTGCGCGGCTTCAGGATGACGAACATGTCGGTCGCGTTCGGCGGCATCGGGTCGGCCGCCAGCTCGGCGGTGCCCGTCTTGGAATAGACGAATTGCACCTCCGGCTGCTTCGACATCATCCGCTCGATCGGCACCTGCATCGCCTGGCTCTGCTGGACCGACGTTGCCGGAATGCGGAGCGACTGGATCAGCAAATCGCCTTCGTCGAGCTGCGGCAGGAACACCGAGCCGAGCGTAGTGAAAGCAAGCGCCGCCACCACAAGGCTTCCCACACCCGCACCGATCGTCAGCGTCGGGCGCTTCATGGCCCGGTCGAGACCGGGTTCGTAGCGCTTCTTCAGCCACGTGATGATGCGGCCGTCCTTCTCCTCGACCTTCTTCGACAGCCAGATCGCAATCATCGCCGGCACGAAGGTGAGAGAGAGGATGAAGGCGAAGGCGAGCGCGATGATGACGGTCAGCGCCATCGGTCCGAACGTTTTACCCTCCACGCCGGTCAGCGTGAGCAGCGGTACGTAGACGAGGATGATGATTGCCTGCCCGTACACAGAGGGACGGATCATCTCACGCGCAGCGGCTGCCACGGTCGCGAGCCGTTCCTTGACGCTGAGCAATCGGCCTTCATGATGCTGTTGCTCGGCAAGCCGGCGCAGCGCGTTTTCGACAATGATGACGGCGCCGTCGACGATCAGACCGAAGTCCAAAGCCCCAAGGCTCATCAGATTGGCCGAGACCCCAGCGCGCAGCATACCAAAGCCTGTCAGCATCATGGTGATCGGGATGACCAACGCCGCGATCAGGGCCGCACGGAAGTTGCCGAGCAGCAGGAAGAGCACGACGATGACCAGCACCGCGCCTTCGGACAGGTTTTTCGCGACCGTCTTGATCGTCGAATTGACCAGCTCGGTGCGGTTCAGCACCGGCTGAATTACGACGTCAGGAGGCAGCGAAGCGTTGATCGTCTTCAGTTTCTCAGCGACCGCGGTCGACACGATGCGGCTGTTCTCGCCGATCCGCATGATCGCCGTGCCGACGACGACTTCGGTACCGTTCTCCGATGCCGAACCCATGCGGATCGCCTGACCCGTCTTCACAGTCGCAACTTGTTCGACCGTGATCGGCACGCCGTTACGTGTCGCGATCACGGTCCTGGCCAACTCGCTGGCATTGCGAACGAGCGCATCCGAGCGAACAGCCAGACCTTCGCCATTGCGATTGACGAAGCCACCGCCGACGCTGGTGTTATTGCGCTCCAGCGCATTTCCCAGGTCCGTCAGCGTGATGCCGAGCGAGGCCAGCTTCTGCACGTCGGGCACGACGAGGAACTGCTTGGCGTAACCGCCAATCGAGTCGACACCGGCGAGGCCCGGTGTGGTCTTCAGAAGCGGCGTCACGATCCAGTCCTGCGCGGTGCGCAGGTAGGTCGCCTTGTCCTCTTCGGTCGTCAGTCGCTCGCCCTCTGGCGTGATGTAGCTGCCATCGGGCTGTTGGCCCGGTTCACCGGGCTTGTGCTTGTCGTCCTCGCGATGATCGAGACGAACGGTGTACATGTACACCTCGCCCAGGCCTGTCGCGATCGGACCCATTTCAGGGTTCACGCCGTCGGGCAGATTCTCTTGCACGCCCCGCAGACGCTCGCCCACCTGCTGGCGGGCGAAATAGATGTCCGTCGCGTCCGAAAAGACCGCCGTGATCTGCGCGAAGCCGTTGCGGCTCAACGAGCGCGTATATTCCAGGCCGGGGGTGCCGGCGAGCGCGGTTTCGATTGGAAACGACACCTGCTTCTCGACCAGCTCGGGCGAGAGGGCAGGCGCGCGGACGTTGATCTGGACCTGATTGTTGGTGATGTCCGGCACCGCGTCGATCGGTAGCCGGTAGAGGGAAAAGGCGCCGATGGCGGCGACGATGACGGTGAGGAGCAGGACTAGCCAGCGCTTCTCGACCGCCCAGGTTACGATACGGGCGATCATGGCTTAATCCTCGTGGCTCGCTTCGCCCTTGCCGATCTCGGCCTTGAGCGTGAAACTTCCGGTGGTGGCGATCTGTTCGTTGCCGGTCAGGCCCGACCGGACGATCACCGTGTCGCCCGACGCATCGCCGAGCTGGACCGGGGTCGCCTTGAAGCCGGTGGGCGTGCGCACGAACACGACCGACTTGCCCTCGAAACTCTGGACCGCCGTCGTCGGCACGCGGACCGCCCCGCTCCCGCCGCTGCCCGTGAGCTGCACGGCTGCCGTCACAGGCTCGCCGACCCGCCATTCGCCACCGCGATTGTCGAGGGTGGCGAGCGCAGGCACGAGCCGCGTCTGCGGATCAAGCGCCGGCGACACGAAGGTCACGCGGGCGGTCGCCTGACGGCCTGCCGCCTTCACCAGCACCGTATTGCCGGGACGCACCCGGCCCGCATCCTCGGGCTTGAGATTAAGCGCGATCGACACCTGGCTCAGGTTGGCGATGCGATAGAGTTCGGCATCCGCCGCGACCGTTTGTCCCAGCGTCACGGGGCGCGCAATGATCTGGCCCGAGATCGGCGCGGCAATGCCGAGCCGGTTGAGCCCGCCGCCGCCGACACCCGCCGCCGAAACCATGCTCTGCGCCTGCGTCAGGGCGATCCGCGCCTCCGTCGCCGCTGTGCGGGCGGCGATCAGATCCTGTTCAGGGGAGACTCTCTGCGCGAACAGCCGCTGTTCGCGCGCGAGGTTCGAATTAGCGAGCTGAAGCCGCGCCCGCGCCGCCTCGACCTCGCCCTTGATCTGCGCCGCCTCGCGGCTTTCGATGACCGCAATGGTCTGGCCGCGTCCGACCGATTGGCCGAGGTTACGGGTGAGCGCGACCACGCGTCCCGCAATTGCGGCCGAGACGACCTGCGTTCCCTGTGGGTCGCCCTCGATGATCGCGGGCAGCTCGATCGTCCCGGCCCCGCCGATGATCGGCCGTCCGACCTGGACGCCCGCTGTGGCGATCTGGTCGGCACCCAATGTGACGACGCCTTCACCGGCATGACCGCCTTCAGCACCGCCCTTTTCCGTGCCCGCTGCCGTCTCATTGGCAGCTGCGCCTTCGGCAGTTGCCTCGTTTCCGCCATCCTTGCCGCCGCAGGCAGCCAAGAGCAGGGCGAGCGACGCCGCGCCCGCGAGATAAAAGCTCTTCATCACTGATTCCCCCCATTGGGCGCACGAGCGGTCAGTCGCTCCACTTGCGCGCGGGCATTCTGGTAATTGGCAAGCGCGTCGATCGCGGCGACCCGCGTTTCGGCGAGCGTGCGTTCAGCATCGAGCAATTCGAGCTGGCCGAACTTGCCCTCGCGATAGCCGATCCGCGCGATGCGGGCGGCCTCCTGTGCAGCCGCCAGCGCCGGCCCCGACGCCGCACGAGCCGTCGTTGCGGCATTGGCCGCCTGCGCCTGCGCGTCCGTGATCGCCTGTTCGATGTCGAGCGCGGTCACGCGGCGCTGCGCATCCGCCTGGGTCCGCTGCGCGGTCGCCTGCGCAATCGCGGCGCGACCATTGTTGAACACCGGGATCGGGATCGACACGCTGAACACCGCCGCCATGTCGTTGGTCGCTTCCAGGCGGCGGATCGACGGCCCGACGTTCAGGTCAGGCACGCGATTGGCGCGCGCGAGCCGCACGCCGGCTTCGGCAATGGAGAAATCCGCGTTGGCTGCCGCCAGCGCGAGTGTGCCGGTCGTGTTGACCGGTGCCAACGGCCCATAGACGTTCACATCGGGAAGGCGATCGAGCAGCGTGTCATCGAGCAGGCCGTCGATCGGCCGTCCGATCCGACGCGCCAGATTGGCGCGGGCCGCCTCGGCCAAGCGAAGCTGCCGCTCCACATTGGCGTCGGCATTGATACGCGCGACATCCGCGCGCTGTTGCTCGAGTGGCGATGCCCGCCCTGCCTGCACGCGAACGCTCGCGGCCCGCAGCGCATCGCTGGCGATCCGGGCCTGATCGCGGGCTGTCATTACCCGGCGATCGGCCGCGACCGCTTCGACATAGAGCTGCGTTACCTGAAGCCGGACATCCGCCGCGATGATCGCGGCCTGGATCTCGGCCCGGGACAATTGCGCATTGGCGACCGCGACGCGGGCGCCGCGCTTGCCGCCTAGCTCGATCGGGATCGCAAAGCCGACCGTGGTTTCCGCGCTGCGGACCCCCCGATACGGCCCGGAGCCGATGACATTCTCGACTTGGCCTTGAACCACCGGATTGGGCCGCAAGCCGGCGACTGTGCGACCTGCACGGGCCGCGTCGATTCCAGCTGTCGCCGCTTCCGCAGCAGGGGCCGAACCGCCCGCTGCACTGACCGCTTGGTCAAGCGTGTAGACCGGCGCATCCTGCGCAACAGGCGCGGACGGTCCGACCTGCGCCTGCGCCATCGTGGCGCAAGACGCTGCGGCCAGCATGGCCGCGAGGATACGATTCATGAAAATAGGACTCCTGACGATGATCGACAGGGGCGCGCCAACGCACGCCCAAATCGGACGTCAGGCTTGGGGGGGCCTCAAATGGACCATGCCGGTGCGGCCGTCGAGCGACGCAGAGGCGGAGATTGTCGGCTTGGGCACTGTGAGGACGGGGGTATATTCCATCGTCGTGCGCGCAGGCGCGCCGACGTCGTGTCCGTGACAATAATTGTGATGATGCGGGACATTCTTGTCCGAGTCCGATGGCACCTGATCGATGTCACCGGCGGTATGGACCGTGAACTCAACGCCCGCGATGCTTCCCCCCGCCAGATCGGCGGCATGGGCCATGCCGGAGAAGCTGGTCAGGACCAGCATCAGGCATGTCAGGAAAGGCAAAAAGGCTCGCACTAGCTTGCCTCTATCACGGAAGGGTTTTCATGTCATTGCACTAATTCGAACCAAGGGTCACTGAGCCGGAACCCGAGCGGGATCGGTCGCGCCCGTTCCAGGCGAACCCGACCGCAATGGCGACCGCCATCAGGAGTTGCGCCAGCACCGATTGCCAAGTGGGAAACACGCCGAGCATCGACAGCCGTGGCACGTCCGCGAGCGGTGCGATGTTGATAAGGCCGGCTTCCTGGAGCGCGGCGACGCCTTTACCCGCCAGCACGACGGTCAGGACCGCCATGAGCCAGGAGCTATAGCGGAAGAACTGCGCGATCGGCAGCTTGCGACTGTAGCGAAGCATGGCCCAAGCGATCAGGCTGAGCAGTCCAATCGCCGACCCGGCCCCCGCGAGAAGCATCCCGTTGTCACCTTGCGCCGAAAGCGCGGCATAGAACAGGATCGTCTCGAAGACCTCGCGATAAACTACGACGAACGCCAGCCCGAACAGGAACCAGCCCGACCCGCCCGAGAGCGCCCGCGACATCTTCTCGCGAATATAGCGCTGCCACTGATCGGCCTGCGCCTTGCCGTGCATCCAAATCCCGACCGAGAGCAGCACGACCGCGGCGAACAGCGAGCCAAACCCTTCCGTCAGCTCCCGGCTCGCACCGCTGATCCCGATCGCATAGGTGGCGACCGCCCAGGTGATCCCGCCCGCGATGATCGCGCTGACCCAGCCGCCATGCACGTACCGCAGCGCCTCGCCGCGCTCGGCTTTACGCAGGAACGCGATCATGGCGACAACGATGAGCAGGGCTTCGAGCCCTTCACGCAGCAGGATCGTGAACGCGCCCAGGAACGTGGACGCTTCGGTGGCGGCATCAGGCGCGAGCGCCGCTTCCGCATCGTCGAAAAGGCCGCCCAGTACTGCGACCTTCTCCGCGAGATCATCGGGCGACGCGCCCCGGTCGATCGAGGCGCGGAACTCCCCCATCGCGCCCTCGATTCGACCCATCAGCGTCGCGTCGCGCGCGGTGAGTGTTGGCTCGATCGGCTCGAACCCATCGAGATAGGCCGACAGCGCCAGCTCTTTCGCCATGCGCGCATCGCCGCGCCGCGCAGCCGCCACGCTTTCGGCGAGTTTGGCGCGGGCGACCGCGAGCGAGCCGGGAGCCTGTTGTATCACCTGTTCGGGATGACGACGCAGGAACGCGAGCACTGGGTCAGCCTTGGCGTCGCCGATCGCCGCGCCGAGCGCGGCCGGGGTGAGCGCGACCAGGGTTTTCAGGTCCGGAATGCGCCGGCGAAGGGTCGGGTCGGATTTCCAAAGCCGCTCGCCTTCGCGCGCCTGCGCATCCGTGAAGGCGAAGCTCCCGGCTCGGAATGCTAACGCCCAGCGCTGATCGTTGGGCAGATCGGCGAAGCTCTGCATCGCGGTCCCGTCGATGCCTTGCGTCACCACCTGATAGAGCGCGAACACGCTGCGCTGGCGCGCGCGCTCGGCATCGGTGAAAGCAATCGGGGGCGTAGCGAGCTTGGCGGCGTCAGGGCCACGGCCGTTGCCCGTCATCCCGTGGCAGGACGCGCAGGATTGTCGGAACAGTGCATCGCTGGAGACGAGGTTCGGAGCCTTATCGGGCGCGAGCGGCACCGGGTAGGCGCGCAACAGATCGGCCGCGAGCCCGTGCGCCAATGTTGCCACCTGTTCAGTCGGTCCCTTTTCCGCGATCACCGCCTGGAGGTTGGCAGCCCGCTGGATGAGGGCTTGACGCTCCGGCTTCGCCGGCAGGCCCTGAAGCCGTGTCGAGACCGACGCGGCGAACTCCGTCATCTCGGCATATTCCGACGTGCTCTTGATCCGACCGTTGGCGACCGCGCCGCCATAATCGACGGCCATATAGTCGAGCAGCCGCCATGCGGTTTGCACGTCGCCGGGTTCGGCGATTGCCGCAGCAGGGATCAGCAGCGCCGCGAGCGCGGAGAGCAGCCGCAACGAGAGCATTGCCCGGATCAACGCGAGCAGACGCACTACCGCTCTCCCAATTCGCGCCGAGCGCCAGTGACGATTTCATAAGCGGAGTGGAGGAACAGGAGGGCGATGAGGCCGGCGACGGCGAGGTCCGGCCAGGCGCTTCCTGTCCACGCCACCAGACCGGCCGCGGCGATCACCGCCACGTTGGCGAGCGCGTCGTTGCGGCTGAACAGCCAGATCGCGCGAACATTGGCGTCCCCTTCCCGGAAACGCGCAAGCACCAAGGCGGACACGACATTGATCGCGAGCGCGACAACGCCGATTGTGCCCATCAGTTCGGCATCGGGCGCGGTTGCGTTCAGGGCGCGCCAAATCGCGAAACCGATTACGCCCACGCCAAGCGCACCGAGAAACAACCCCTGCGTCAGCGCGACCTTTGCCCTCGCCCGTGCGGACCAGGCAAGCGCGAGAAGACCGATAAGGCTGATCGACCCGTCCCCGAGAAAATCGAGGGAATCCGCTTTCAGCGCTTGGCTATCGGCGATGAACCCGCCGAACAGCTCGGCGACTCCGAAGCCGAGGTTGAGCACCACGACGGTCAGCAGCGCACGGCGATAGGCCGGATCGGTTTGCGCGCGCGCGGGCTCCCCGTGGCACCCGCAGCTTTCGGTAGAAGCATTCATGCGGCCTTCCTTACCACCTCCAGTCGCTGTAGAAGCAAGCGAAATGTGCGACACGTTCGCATAAGCAAGGATGGCATGATGAAGCCGGTGATGATTGGGCAGCTCGCCAGCGAGACCTCGACGAAGGTGACGACGATCCGCTTTTATGAGTCGATCGGGTTGCTCCGATCCGCCCCTCGCACGGCGTCGGGTCGCAGAACCTACGATGCCAGTGACATTGAGCGTTTGCACTTCATCCGCAACGGTCGCCGGCTTGGCTTCTCCGTCGACGAGATCCGTTCGTTGATGGGGCTGGCGCAGAACCCGGACCAGGATTGTGGTGCCGCCTCAGCTATCGCTGCTCAGCACCTCAAGGATGTGGAGGAGAGACTGGCGCAACTCGCGGTGTTGCGGGATGAGTTGGCAATGCTCAGCCAGAGCTGCACCAAGGCGCGCATGGCCGATTGTCGGATCATGAAGGCGATCGGCAAAGGCCACCCTCAAGCCGATCAATAATAATCGGCCAGCCTGAGCTCGCGCACATCACCCGAGGCCATCGTCAGCTTTACGAGGGTGCCAGCAGGCCGGGAGCGCACTTGCCAGAGCTCCCCACGCGTATAGTTCGCATCGATCGAATGGCCGTTCACCGCCACGATCCGGTCGCCGACCGCCCAGCCAGCCTTTTCCGCGGGACTGTTCGCCGCCACATGAACAACGGTGAGCGCCGTTGGTGAGGCTGCGAGGCCAAGGCCGCTACGGTCCTTCAGCATCGGCAGGCGACGACGAGGACCGAGTGGCCGGAGCCACACGAATCCGGCGGTCACGTCGAACACCACGTCGAATTGAGCGATCAGCGGTAGGCCGACATTGCCAACCGTGCTGGTGGAGAGCCAAGCTCTCATCCCGAGTGTGGGGACGTTCGAGACGCCAAGCCCTTCGATGTTGATGTTCTGGATCGTGAAAGCATCGTTGATACGCACACCATCGACGCCGCCGATCGCCGCGGTCGAGACGAGCTTCCCGTTCAACAGCCCTTGATCGCGGGCATAGGCCGACGAGAGCATCAGCGCGGCCGAGCTGCCAAGATCGATCATCAAGGGCACGGGAGGCAAACCCGAGACGGAAGCTCGAATGAACAGCTCCTGCTTGGCACCGCGCCCGAGCGCGACAGCGCGCCAGTCGGGACCGGCGAGAAACGTGCCTGACTTGACGACCGCCATACGCCTTTTCGCGAAATCGAGCGCGATGCAGCTACCCGTGAACATATCGGCACCGAGGAGGATATCGATCGGTCGTCCGAAGGCCGCCGACACTGAACTCAGATCACCAACGACGGCAAAGGGTAAGCGACGGGTTTCGCGGGCGAGCTGTACGTCGATGTCGCGGACCAGCAGCACCGGGGCCTTGGCGCTCAGCCCGCTAATCATGCGCCGCTCACCATCGTTCAAGCCGAGCTTCGCCGCGAGCGCCGTGCTCATGATCGACGCGCCGCTGCCACTGTCGAGCACCGCCCGCACCGGCACTCCGCGCACTTGTGCCGAAACAAGGAGGGTATCACCCGTGCCGACTTCCAGCGGCTCCCATTCGAGGTGAGCCGCACCGAAGTTCCACGAGCCCGCAGACCGGGAAGTCTGTCGCGCGAGCGTTGGAGAACCGAGCACCAAGCCGGTTCCACAGGCCACCAGCCGCGCCACTAATGAGCGTCGAGACATACCGATTGCTTCAACACGGGCCGTCAAAAAGCCACCTCCAGCCCCCCGTCCGCAGGAGAGCAAATTGCGGTTACATGCTCCAGCCACTGGAGGAGCAAGTGCTTTTGGTGCGCCCGAAAATCCTCAGAAGCGCTTGGAGAACTTTAGATGAAGGATGGTGCAGACCGCTTAGATGCCTTCCCGATAACGAACGGTTCCGGGGGACGCTGGGCCGATCGGGACCGCGAACGGTGTAAACGCTCGCGCTAAGTGGCGGCATTCTGATCGCGCTATTTGTCGGCGAGCGTCGCTACGCGGCTACCGGCTTGGTCTCGGCCGATCGCACATAGGCGTAGAGTTTTGGCTTGGAGATGCCGAGCATCGAGCAAATCTTGGCGATCGGCATCGTGTTCTCGTGGTAGAGCCTGACGGGCAGGTCGCGCTTGTCCTTGCCGAGTGCGGCCGGCCGGCCACCCTTCTTGCCGCGAGCGCGGGCTGCGGTGAGACCGGCCTGGGTCCGCTCGCGGATCAGGTTGCGCTCGAACTCCGCCAATGCCCCGAACAGGTGGAAGGTAAGCTTGCCCGACGTGGTGGTCGTGTCGATCGCCTCGTGCAGGCTCAGCAGCCCGACCTTTTCCTCGTCGAGGTAGGTCATCCATCCGATCAGATCACGGAGCGAGCGGCCGAGCCTGTCGAGGCGCCAGACCACCAGTGTGTCGCCGGCGCGAAGCAGCTCCTTCACCTTTTCCAATCCAGGGCGAGCGGCAGTCGCCCCGGAGGCCTTGTCGGTGATGACCTTCTCGCAGCCGGCAGCCTTCAGCGCATCACGCTGGAGGTCCAGGTTCTGCTCGGCGGTCGATACGCGGGCGTAACCGATTTTCATGCGTAGGGCCGGTGGCGCCCCGATCGGGCGCGGTTTGGGAAGAAAGTCGTCATCGGCAGGTCTATGTTGCCCTAGTTTTCTTTACCGGGTAGATTTACGTCGAACAGGCCGGTTTGGCAACGCGAGCGGACTCGCATGGCGATGGGCAGGCAAATCTCCGTTTTCCTTACCTGCGACACGGACCGTCGGCGGTGACGCATCCGGCGCTTGTCCCGCCGCTGGCGATCGAGCGCTACCGCGTCCTTGAACCGCACCTCGCCGATGGCATCCCGCTCGCGGACCTCGCCCGCACCGGCACGCTGAGCGAGCGGACGTTGCAGCGCTGGCTCGGGCGCTACCGTGCCGAAGGACTTGCCGGTCTCGCGCGTCTGCCGCGCAACGATCGGGGCAGGCTGCACCTGCCGGAACATCTGGTCGAACTGACCCGCACTCTCGCCACCAAGCGCCCGCGACCCCCGGTCGCCGCCATTCACCGAAAGGTGCAGGAACTCGCCATCGCGCATGGACACCGAACCCCCAGCTATGCGGCCGTCGCGCGTGTCGTCAGGGCGATACCGGCAAGCCAGATCGCCGCAGCCTCCGATCCGGCCGTCTACCGCGACCAGCACGAGCTAGTGCATCGGCGCGAAGCCGCGACCTCGAACGAGATGTGGCAGGCCGATCATACCGTTCTCGACATTCTCGTGCTCGATGATGCCGGAACCCCGGTGCGTCCTTGGCTGACCGTCATCGTTGACGATCACAGCCGAGCCATCGCCGGTTACTTCCTCAGCCTCGATGCCCCCAGTGCCCTCAACACGGCGCTCGCCTTGCGGCAGGCGATCTGGCGCAAGCCCAATCCCGAATGGATCGTCAGCGGCATTCCCGAACAGCTTTACGTCGACAACGGCTCGGATTTCATCTCCGAGCATATCGAGCAGGCGTGCATCGCCCTCAAAATCCGCCTCATCCATTCGCTGCCGGGGCGTCCTCGCGGGCGCGGCAAGATCGAGCGGCTGTTCCGCACCATCAACGACATGTTCCTGCCCGACCTGCCCGGCCACCTGATCGCGGGCAAGCCGCTGTCGGCGCCAGTGCTCACGCTCGACGAGCTGCGCGCCCGCTTCGAGGCGTTCGTGTGCGGCGTCTATCATCGTCGCCCGCATGGCAGCACCGGCGAACCGCCGATCACGCGCTGGCAGAAGGGCGGGTTCCTGCCCGCAATGCCCGACAGCCTTGAACAGCTCGACATGCTGCTCGTGCACGTGCCCAAGCCCCGTAAAGTGCTGCGCGACGGCATCCGTCTGATGGGCAGGCGCTATGTCGAACCCACGCTCGCGGCCTTCGTCGGCGAGCAGGTCGAGGCGGTCTATGACCCCCGCGACCTGACCGAGATCCACGTCTACCACCAGGGCCGGTTCGTCTGCCGTGCGCTCAGCTCCGAGCACGCTGGGCACCCGTCGTTGCGCGCGATCCAGCGCGCCCGGCGCGGCGCGAAGGAGCGCGACAAGCAGGTGCCTGCCCCCACGGAGACCTTCGATGGCGACCAAGAGGATACGGCTTCCCGGCCCACCACCTACCGAGGGCTCCGGCTCTACGCCGCTGACGATTGAGTTCCTGGTCGAGCAGCCGTTCCTGGCGACCCGCGAACATGCCCGGTTCGTCGAGTTTGCCGAAGCCTGCGCGCACTACCGCTATATCGGCGTGTGTCATGGCCGGCCGGGCGTCGGAAAGACGCGATCGGCGCGCGAGTTTTCCAGCTTCCCCGACCTGGGGGAATATGCCGCGCTCCGTCCCATTGCCGCGCTCCTTGGCGAAAAGGTCGCTCGCTGCCGCGCCGTCTTCTACACCGTGTCGGTCAGCAACACGCCCAAGACGATCGACGCGGTGTTGGGCCTCAACCTCATTAAGCTGGGCTATGCCCGGCTGACGGTCGCGGGCGGCTCGCAGGACGAAATCACCCATGACGCCGCCCGCATCGCCTGCCCCCTCGTCATCGTCGACGAGGCCGACCGCCTGACCATAAAGTCGCTCGAACATCTCCGCGACATGGCCGATCGCCACGGCTTCGGGCTGATCCTGATGGGTATGCCGGGCTTGGAGAAGCGCCTCGCCCGCTATGCCCAGCTCTACTCGCGGATCGGCTTCGTCCACGAGTTCAAACCGCTTACCGAGACCGAAATGCGGCTGCTGCTCGCGACCCACGCCGGCGATTTCGGGATCAGCTTCGACCCGGCCCAACTCGACGCGATCGAAGCGCAGGCAGCCGTGATCCGCATCACGCGCGGCAACTTCCGGCTCATGGAGCGCCTGTTCGCGCAGATGCGGCGGATCATGACCCTCAACCGCGTCGAGGAGGTCACCGCTGACATCGTTCAGGCCGCGCGCGATTGCCTCGTCATCGGACCCGGCAACTGACAAATAGCGCGATCAGAACGCCGCCATTTAGCGCGAGCGTTTACACGTGCCAGATTTTCCGTGTGGTCCCGATCTGTCGCGGAACTTACAAGTTTTGCGAAACCTCGCGTCCCTGGCGCGGCAAGGCTACGCTTACTGGTTGACGGGAGTGAGTCGTATGGCCCGACGCGACCTTCTGACAGGAGACGAGCGCCGAGCACTGTTCGGCGTACCGCTCGACCGCGCCTCGCTCGCCAAGTTCTACACCGTCATGCCCGAGCATCGGTCGCTGATCGAGGCGAGGCGTGGCGACGCCAACCGGCTTGGCTTCGCGCTCCACTTGGCGCTTCTGCAGTATCCAGGCTTTGGATTACGACACGACGAGGTGGTGCCCGACTTTCTGGCCCATTACATAGCGGACCAACTCGGCTTGCGATCGAGCACGCTGGCTGGCTATGCCCACCGCGCACAGACCCGGCTCGAGCACGCCTGGGAAGCAATGGGAAGTCTGGGCCTGCGCGGCTTCGAGCCCGGCGACGTGGGGCGCGCACTTGACGTCGCGACCGAGGCGGCGAGAGGAACCGAGCGCGGCATGGCCATTGCGACTGCGATCATCGACGACCTTCGCGCAGGCCGCATCGTTCTTCCGGCGCCAGCCCGCATCGAGCGGATCGGGATCGCAGGAAGGGCAAGGGCGCGCAAGCTCGCGGCCGACATCGTGGTGGCCGCACTCACGCCAGGGCAGGTCGGCGCCCTCGACGCTTTGCTGGTCGCCGATCAGAAAAGTGGGGTGACCCCGCTCGCGTGGTTGCGCGACACGGGCGACAGCCCATCCGCCCGAAATCTCGCCGGCATCCTCGCTCGCCTGTCCTACGTCCGCGGCATCGGCATCGACGCGCGGGTGGCCGAGAGCATCCACGAGCGCCGATTTCGCCAACTCGTACGTGAAGGAGCAGTTGCGCCGGCATTCCTCCTCTCGGACTATTCGCTCCGTCGCCGGCGAGCGACCTTGGCCGCGGCCATGATCGACCTTGAAGCCCGGCTCGCCGATGCCGCGATCGAGATGTTCGCCAAGCAGACCGGGCTCCTATTCGCCAAGGCGCGAGCCTCGCAAAAACGCCGCTACGAGGCGACCACCAAGGACGTCGGCCGCCTCATGCGAATGTTCGGATCGACGATCGGTACGCTTCGTGTCGCGCGCGAAGACGGGCTTGATCCTTGGTCTGCGCTCGAGACCGGCGTTGGCTGGGACCGGTTGATGGGTGTGGCCGATGAGGTGTCCGCGATCGCCGATCTCGCTCGTGACGAGCCGTTGGTCAGGGCGTCCGACAAGTACATGACGCTTCGTCGATATGCGCCGGCTTTCCTGGACGCATTCCGGTTCAAGGCCACGGGGTCGCGCGATGGCGTGCTCGCGGCCGTAAAGCTGGTGCGCGAGTTGAACGCGACCGGCAAGCGCGAGGTGCCGATCGACGCACCCATGCCATTCCCGAAGAGCTGGAAAGCCGCGATCACGGAGGGCGGAAGCATCGATCGGAGACGATATGAGACGGCAACCGTCGCTATGGTGCGCGAGCGGCTTGGCTCGGGAGACCTGTGGGTGGAGGGTACCCGCGACCACCTTCGCTTCGATGCCTATCTGCTGCCCCGCTCCGAGGCCGCAGCAATCGCCGGTAATCTGCCTTTCGACACCGACGTGGACCGCTACCTCGACGGACGTGCCAAGTTGCTCGACTGGCGGCTGCGCCGGTTCGGCAATGCACTGAAGCGCGGCACGCTCGACGGCGTCGAGCTGAGGGGCAACGAATTGCGCGTCACCCCGGTCGCGGCAACGACACCCGCGGCAGCCGACCAGCTCGATGCACTCGTTGATCGGATCATGCCTAAGGTCCGCATCACCGAGCTTCTGGCCGAGGTGGCGAGACGCACCGGCTTTGTGTCAGCTTTCCCCGAACTCCGTTCGGGGCGGACGCATCCCAATCCCGAGGCCCTTCTTGCGGCCATCCTGGCGGACGCGACCAATCTCGGGATCGAGCGAATGGCTAACGCCAGTCAGGGTATCAGTTACGCGCAGTTGGCGTGGACACACAGCTGGTATCTCTCGGACGAGAACTATGCGGGCGCGCTGCGCCACCTGATCGATGCGCAGGCCGCCCTGCCGCTCACCCGGCTCTGGGGAGACGGCACCACGTCGAGTTCGGATGGGCAGTTCTTCAGGAGCGGTCGCCGCGGGTCCGCCGGTAGCGTCAACCTGCATTACGGCTCGGAACCCGGGCAGAAGATCTATACCCACGTCGCCGACACCTATGCCCCGTTCCACGCCCGGCTGATCTCGGCGACCGCGGCCGAGGCGCCCTACGTCCTCAACGGTTTGGTCGCCCACGGAACCGGCATCGAACCGGCCACCCATTACGCCGACACCGGCGGCAGTTCCGACCATGTGTTCAGCCTGGCGCATCTGCTCGGTTTCCGGTTTGTCCCGCGCCTGCGCGACTTGGCAGACCGCAAGCTCGGCACATTCGAGGGCCAGAGTCGCTACCCTTCGCTGGCGCCCCTGATCGGCCGCCCGATCAACACCTCGGTGATCCGCGAGAGCTGGGACGAGCTGGTCCGTCTGGCCGCATCCATCAAGGCCCATGCCGTGCTGCCGTCGGTCATGCTGAAGAAGCTGGCCGCGCACCGCCGTCAGAACCGTCTCGATTTCGCGCTCCAGGAGGTGGGCCGCATCGAGCGCGCACTGTTCACAATCGACTGGTTGGAATCGAAGCAGCTCCGGCAGCAGTGCCAGGCCGGACTGAACAAGGGCGAAGCGCGGCATTTCCTCGCCCAGGCCGTCTTCGCGCACAAGCAGGGCCGGTTGCGGGATCGCACGTTCGAGGACCAGGCGCTCAAGGCATCGGGGCTGAACTTTGTCACCGCCGCCATCATCTATTGGAACACACTTTATATGGGCCGGGCAGTCGATCACCTACGCCGATCGGGCGAGCCTGCCCCCAACGAGTTGCTTGCGCATGTCGCGCCGCTGGGCTGGCGGCATATCAGCCTCACCGGCGACTATCTTTGGCAGAACACCGGCCATGGCGTCGATAACGACGGCTTCAGGCCGCTCAATCTTGGCGTCGAACCCATCGACCAAGTTGCATGAAGGGGGTCGAAGCTCATCTGACCCCGCAATGTTGCCTCTATGTTCAACTTACCGCTGTCCGTGTAACAAACCTTGAAGTGCCCCCTTCGTCGATCTATGGTCGTGAGGTCGTAAGCTTGGCTGGTCTTACAAGCGCCCCCATCTTCCGTCTGCGGGTGATGCCGTCTGTCGGGTACAAGGTCGTATACGCGGTCAGGACAACTCCCCGCGGGATAGATCTTCGTCGGACAGAAAATTCTATTCAATCACACGTCGAGGCCGATAAACTGCTCTATGGTTGTCTCCGGTCCGATGTTGCGTCCGGCTATGCGGTCGTGAATCCGTATTTCATCCTATCGGGGGCAACCCCCGTCAAACACATCGCAATCGCCCCGGGGCGCGTTACCCCGCGAAACTCTGTATAATCGCAAGGGCCGCAGGATGGATGCCGAACAGGCGGGTTGCCCTGTGCCAAAAGTCATCATTGGCGGTGGGCAGGGCCGCCGATTCTTGTATTGGCAAGTCCGGACAGATACCATCATTATTTGCTCATAAGGGCTGAGGCTTGACTCCCAGCTTCTGTCCATCCCAGTCCAAGCGACTTCTGTATGGCAACATAGCTGGCGGTGAGGGCCGCAACCGCACTGTGCAGGTTTGCCTCTGCAAGCCGCTGCTGGCGGTCAGCCTCAAGAGCGTCGCCTCTCGAAATGACCTGCCGCGCATAGCGCTGCCGCATCAGCGTTGCCGCTTCATCTGCTGACCGCTTGATTTCGGCAAAAGCGGCGACGTTTCGCCTTTGCTGTGCAAAGCGCGCAAGCGACGTCTCCGCATCCTCAAGCGCGCCGAGCACTACCTGCCGATATTGTGCCTCGGCTTCATCGCGACCAGAGCGTGCCTGTGATATCGCCGCTGACGTTCGTCCAAAATCGAGCAAGCCCCATTGCAGCTGAGGGACGGCGATGTTGGAAATATTGCCCAGATCTACCAGGTCTCCGATCGACGTGCCGCCAATCCCGAGAATCCCCATGAAGCTGATTTTCGGAAAACGAGCTGCTTCCGCGACTCCTATCCGGGAAGTTGTGGCAGCGAGACTGCGCTCCGCAGCGCGGATGTCGGGACGGCGACGCAGGAGCGCCGAAGGGTCTCCGATCGACACCCGCGCAGGGGGCATCGGGATATCGCGCCGTGGCGTCAATAGCGGATCGAGAGATCCCGGCGCTTCACCGGCGAGAACCGCTAGCGCATTCATATATATTACGATCTCAGCATCGGCTGCGGCGAGATCGCTGATCGTGGCCTGAACCGCGCGGTTCGCTTGGCCGACAGTAAAGGCCGGGATTGTGCCTTGCCCGAAACGCTGCCGGGCTAGGGCGAGCTGCTGCCGCTGAATGTCGAGACCTTCGCGAAAAGCGGCGGCGCGCTGCTGCCGGTCACGAAGATTGGTATAGGTCTGCGCGACTTCAGCGCTGAGCTGGACCTTTGCGTCTGCAACATTATACGCCGCTGCCGCCGCCAGCGCGTTTGCCGCTTCGATTTTTCGCACCTGCCCGCCCGCGAGATCTATTTCCCAGTTTGCGTTCAGACCAAGGTTGTAGAAACGCAGAGACGTGTCCGCATCCTGGGCGGATGAAGGCGCCGGAACAGGTGTGGGTGTAGTACTTCCTTGACTGGTCTGGAGATCGATCCCGGGAAGATCGGCAAATATGGCCGTGCCCTGAGCACCAGCCGTCGGCAGGCGGTTTGCTCGCTCCTGGCGTACAGACGCACGGGCTTGGCGAAGTCGGGCCTGCGCAACATCAATCGAGGGATTCGCGACAAGAGTGCGCCGCTCGAGCTCATCGAGAACCGGATCTTGCAGCGTCGCCCACCATTCGGCGAGTTCAGGCTCGCTGGTCGATGCATCTGCTGGTTGACGAACGAATGTTGGCCGCGGCGCGGCTTGGCCGAGCTCTGGTGGTCCGGAATAGTCCGGGCCGACCACACATCCACCAAGGAGCAGCGGAAGGATGAGACCACTTAACTTTGCCATTACCACCTCAATGCATCGTCAGCGACATCCCCTTGGGGAGCGGGCGAAGGAAAAACACGAACGGGAGCGTCACAAAAGTCGCTACCGCCATCGTCAAAAATATGTCGTTATAGGTCATGACGAACGCCTGCTGCTGAATAGTGCCAGCGAGCGACTGAAGGCCGGCGTCCATATTTCCCAGAGTATGAGACATCCCCGCGATATACTCCTGCACGCTTGGATCGTTTGCCCACAGCGTTTCCTCCATCCGTCGGCTGTGGAGTGACATGCGCTGGTCCTGGAACGACGTCAGGGCCGCCAGAGCGAATGAGCCACCGAGGTTTCGCGCAGCATTGAAGATGCCCGAGGCATCTCCAGCATCCTCCTTGCTGACTGAGGTAATGGCGGCTTGGTTCAGAAAGAGCATGACAAAGATCATCCCCACCCCGCGCAGCAGCTGACCGGTAGTAAAGGCTTCGCCTGCGGATTCCACTGTGAGACTGGTGTTCACAAAGCAGCTAGCAGCCATAAGCGCGAGGCCAGCACCAACGGCCAGCCTGATGTCGACAAACCGCATCAGAAACGGTACGAATGGCATCACAAAGAAGGCAGGAACGCCCATGAGAAAAATGACCTGTCCGGTCTCGAGGGCATTATAGTCGGCGATAAGCGACAGGAATTGCGGGATGACGAAGGTCGATCCGTACATCACCATGCCCAGCGCTAGCGCCATTATAACGACGCTGCCGAACTGTCTGCTCATGACGATTCGCAACTTAAGGACGGGCTTTGTTGCCCGGATCTGTCCGATCCCCAACATCACAAACCCTGCTACTGTTATAAACGTCAGCCGGATGATAAGCGTCGATTCGAACCAGTCTTCACGGTGCCCCTCCTCGAGCACGATCGTCAGTCCTCCAAGGCCAAGGATCAGGCCTATAATACCCAACCAGTCGGCCTCGCGAAGATAGACCCAATTCGTACGTTCGTGCGGCAGGCCGAGCAACAGGAGCAAGAGGAGTATCCCGCAGACCGGCACATTGACGAAGAAGGCATAATGCCAGCTCAAATTTTCCGTCAGCCAGCCACCGAGCAAGGGGCCAAGAACGGGCCCCAAGATTACTGTCATTCCGAAAAGGGCCATCCCGATAGGCTGCTGGGGTGGCGGGAGTCGCTTTGCGACAATCGTCATGGCGGTCGGTATCAGCAGCCCTCCCATAAGGCCCTGCCCGGTTCGTCCGATGATCATCGTCATAAGGTCGGTGGCGATGCCGCATAGGATGGAGAACCCGGTAAAGGCAGTCACGGAAATGAGAAGGAGGGTTCTCAGTCCCAAAAGCCGCTCCAGCCAAGCGCTCAGCGGAATGACGACGATCTCGGCAACGAGAAAGGCGGTGGCGATCCACGTTCCCTCAGTGCCGGTTGCTCCGATTTCGCCTTGGATCGTTGGCAGTGCCGAGTTGACGATCGAGATGTCGAGGGTCGCCAGCAGTGCGCCGAGCGAGCCGGCAGCCACAGCGATCCAAGCGGTCAAGTCCGCACGCGCGGAACGAGCTGCGTCTGGAGATGCTGTGACCGTGACCACTGTCAACGCTTCCGGCTTACGGCCTGACGGAGTCGATCCATCTCTCCTCTGGCTGAACGCGTATCGACCGTTACTCCAACCGACATTCCCGGCACAAGGAGCCTGCGCACTTCGAGAGGAGCATCGATTGCAATGCGTACAGGCACGCGCTGTACGATCTTTGTGAAGTTTCCGGTCGCATTCTGGGGGGGGAGCACCGAGAACTGGGCGCCCGTGCCAGGAGCGACACTGGCAATACGCCCGGTCAGTTCGACGCCAGGGAGCGCATCGATTTCGATGCCAACAGGCTGGCCGACGCGCATAAGCCCCAGTTGAGTCTCTTTGAAATTCGCCTCTATGAACAATCGATCGACAGGAACCAGTGTCATCAGGCGCGTACCGGGCTGCACGAATTGCCCGACACGGACAGCCAGGTCGCCCACACGGCCATTGATGGCAGCCTTAAGCACTGTCGATTCGACGTTGACGCGCGCCACCTTGAGTTGGGCACGCGCGGCCTCTGCTTGCGACTGGGCCTGACGTACCTGCGCGCTCAGTGTACCGACACGCCGTTGCGCGGCAATCAGCGCGGCATGCGCAGCATTGGTTCGCTCGCGAGCTTGCCGTGCCTGCGTCTGAAGCTGCGCGAAACGCTCCCCTGGCTCGGCGCCGGATGCGGCAAGCGGCTGATATCGCGTAACCTGCTGTGCGGCGAAAGCAGCCTCGGCGCGCGCCGCGTCGAGCTGGGCTTGCGCTTGCGCTATGGTTGCCTGTTGTTCGGAAATCTGAGAGCGCGTCGTATCCCCCGCAGCCGTTGCCGTTTCGATCTGGCTGGTAATCTGTTCAGTCTGCGCCCGATATTCGCGGGGATCGAGTTCAGCTAGAGACTGCCCCTGCCGAACCGTCTGATTCTCGATAACGAACACCCGTTCAACATATCCGGCGATCTTGGGCGCTGTGATGACGGAATCCGCCGCAACATAGGCGTTGTCGGTCACCTGCATGTATCGGCCCCGGTTCTGATGATCCAAGTACCAGACAAGGCCACCAATGAGCAGCAAGATCGCGCTAATGAGCATCGCCAGGCGAACGCGTGGCGATTTAAGCGGGGACGCTGCCGATTCGCCGAGGCCCTCAGGATCCGCCGAAGCAGTGGCCGACTTGTCCGCCATATAAATTACAATTCCCCATGATGCGCGGTGCGGTTCTGCTCTTGCAGCATTAAAGGGCGCTCGGCAATTGCATATTATATGGAACCTCAGCGTTTACGCCCCTATCATTCGCTCTTGCCCGACGCCGCTGGACCGGTACTAACCATCAGCCGCCCTATCAGGCTGTAGCTCCCCCCAACTTCACGTCAGAATCAGAATATACCGAGGAACGATTTGTTAAGCTGGGGCACAAATACAGAAGCTGAACGCGCATGATGCCCACCATTTCGGCGAGAAGATTACTGGTGCCTACAGGACGGTCGATAAAAACTGAGCCGAGATCCGATGTCCAGGTTCAATCCGCGCAACGATGGGCTATCGTGATATGAGCAGCGCCATCCGAAAATTGCCGTGCCACTTTGATTGGATGGGTGCCGTCACCTTGTCCGACAGCGATATTATGGGCGGTCTCGACCGCTAGTACTTTCTTGTTAGTCTCGCCGGAGTTATTGCCCTGCAATGCCAAGCTCACGAGATAATGCGCAGCCTCACACAGCGGCATTGAATTCAATAGCGTCAGCTTTCGTCGTTAATTTTTACTACCCGGACAGCGCCGTGCGAGCGCTGTTCCACGAAGAAAGCCGCGGCGCGCGAAGCCGGCGTCGATTGCTGACGCCAGGCGTCTTTCGGCCGGAGCTGCGCCCGAAATCTCCCGAACTAAGCCCCGAAACGGTATGATTGTGTTAACAATAGTTTTTCCTCCAGCCTCGGCTAGCCGACCAGGCCTGTTCTCTTTTTTGTTGTTGCCGACGGCAAAATCAGGTCCGAGGACGCTATCGAGCTCCGTGGTTGCGGCCTTGATCTGCGCACAGGATTTCAAACCGGAGAGGCCATATGGATTTTCTTGCGCTCTTTCCAGAATAACTGGAATTTCAGTTTTGGCCGCGCCAATATCTTTCGCCGGCTGAGTGACGATTTCCCGACCGCGGTCAACTGTCTCATCTTTTCTGGCGGGTTGCTCGGGGCTTTGTCCAAGAGCCGCCATGGCAAAAATAAGTATCATCATCCGCCAAATATCCTGAAGACAAGGTTGAAAGCATAAACACGACCGCTGTGGGGTTCACTGTTGCCGCGCTTGAAATAACAGCAGATGCCCACAAGGGCATGACGATCACATTGAGTGGCGCCCGTGAAGAACGGGCGCCACTATGATCATTGACCGCCGGTCAATGCTGAAGGAAGAAGTGCCTTCCCGTTGGTGAGTTCTTGCTCAAGTGTGGGAACGGCGGTGCCCGCGACTTGCTTCAAGGCTGGGTCGGTGCCGTCTTGCGCATAGCCTTTGTTGATGGCCCATGCCGCCTGCAGTACCTGGGCGGACTGGGATAGATAAAGATTATCGAAGCTGCCGCGCGGCGTCTTCTGGAGCAGCTTCACGAGTGCGGCTCTGTCGGAGGAAAGCGATGACGATGGCGCTTTTATCGTCCGCTGATCGTTGCGCAGCGCCGCCATGAGAGCTTTCTGGGCGATTTGCGCTTCTGTCTGAACACGTTTGGCATAAGCCTTCACATCGTCACGCTGGGCCTTGGTCACGGCGAGCTGCGCCGCTTTTATTTGATAGAGGTTCGCATCCGATGCAGCCATCACAAACGCTGGCTCATTCTGTCCAGCTATCGGTGTCGTGCCGGTATCCATGCTCGACATTGAACCTGTGTTCGTTGGCGAAACAGCTTGGGCAAGAGCCCCTGAACCTGAAAGCGCTAGCGCGCCCGCGGCCATAATGACTTTCAGCATAGTACCTTCTCCGTAGAATAGATTGCGAGCGGTCAAGTGGCCGCATCACGTTAAACGTGACCACGTCGTAACGATGCTGTTGGATAATCGTTCCACCATCACCCGCATTGCATAAATTGAATTGTCAAATCAATAGCAATTGAATCGGCAGCAGATTCCATTGGCTAATCGGATAGAAATATTAGGAATTGCAAGATTTGACTTATCACATGGTCGATATGCTATCGCTTATTAAGACCTGGAACCCGATATTCACTATCTTACTTAATTTGGCTCCGATCGGGTCGGTCCTTCAAATAAAAACAAAACTCGTAGATACCTACGAAGGTATCCGGCGCATGGCGATTTTGTACATGCAATTACGCCCGAAAGTTGCTGAGATCGGCGACAGGCTCATGATCAATTTATCTCCTGCTTGCGATCCATCCGATCCTTGGATGTATCTAGCGCGCGCTCTGTGGAATGCTTCCGCGCTGTATCCGCGGACCAATCCGTCAATTCTGTGGTTGAGCGAGCTACTGCACGATCGAAAGCGGCGACTATCCCACTTGTGGTATTTGCGGAAGCTGGCTCCTGCACCAAGAAGCGCTTGGCCTCGACGGGACGACGATCAGAAAGATCAAACAGGGTTGCATCGCCTTCGATAATGACAGTGGGCGGTGCTTTTTCACCCCCATCTAGGGCATACCTTGCTTCGAATCGCTCGATATCAATCTGCAGCGCATGCGATGCCCCGGTGGCGTTTCTCACGCCCGTCAGGCGCACGTCAGGTGCCCGCGCCGCATATTGACGCATCAGCGCCTGGGTGAAAAGATCGGGGACCGGCGCCACCCAACGAACCCCCTTGAGGTAGAGCGCACGCTCCCCCCGCGTGGTGAGCATGCGATCGCCCTCCACCTCCTGCGAGAACCGGGGGCGAAGCAGAGATACAGAGCGAGTCGGGAGCGCACCCTGCATCCCGGTGACGGGCGTGGGGTCAACCACGCCAAACCTGAAAAGGTCAGCGCGCTCGCCGCCGCCTAGCAGGTTTCCACAGCTAGCCAGCAGCAAGGCGCTCGACAGAAGTGCAAAAGTCCGATTCCTGGTTGATAATGTCACTTAGGCAACTCCAGTTCAGTACCCCGGCTTTTGGCCAGAGCTTCGCGGGGACTTTGTCGGATCCCGCGAATTAGCCCGTCCAGCGATTCAGCTGTTTCTTGCAATGTCAGCATAGTCGCATTGATATTAGGGATCGTGGTCGTGCCGATATCGGCGCTTTGCGTGTCGAGTTTGGCGATCACGCCGCGAGCCTCATGAACTGCCGATTTGAGCTCGTTTGCCGCTTGGGAGATGTCGGCGAAGGCGCGCTTGCCATCGCCATCGGCAATCTGCCGAACGGACGAGGCCGCGCCCTGAATATCGTCAGCCGCCCGATCCAGTTTGGCGAGCGCAGAACCGGCATGGGCGAACATGGTCCGATTGGCCGCCAGTTCCGCCGTAGTCATTCGGACATCGCGAATGGCGCCGCCGATGTTGGCGATATTACGGTCAGACAGGACCTTGTTCACACGGCTCAGTGCCTCGGTCGCGCTTGCCACCACCTGTCCGCCGCCTTGCAGCAACGAAGACATAGCGTTGGGCTTGCTGGGGATGACAGGTCGCTTACCGTGATCATTGGTCTTGAGAAGGGGCTTGCTCGGCGTGCCAGCGCTGATTTGAACGATGCTGACCCCTGAGATGCCCTGACTTTCAGAGGATGCGACCGAATCTTCGCGGACCGGTGTCCCGCGCGTCAGTTCGATATCCGTGATAACACGGTTGGGGTCGCGTTGGTCGAGGCGGATTCCGCCGATTTCCCCGACCTTGATGCCGTTGAACTGCACTTCGCCTCCAACGCTTAAGCCTCTGACCGGCCCATGAAACACGATCTGGTAAGAATCACTTCCTTTGGCCGAACCGCCGAGCCAGACAACAAAAACAAGCGTGGCGATAAGCAACGCGATGGAGGCGGCGCCTACCAGAGCATAGTTGGCATGGCGTTCCATCAGCTTTCTTTCTCTTTTTTGGCGGCACGGCCTCGCGGTCCCAGAAGATAGCTCCGGATCCACGGGTGATCTGACCGTTCAAGTTCTTTGATCGTTGCAACAGCGGCGATTTTCTTGTCAGCGACAACCGCAACGCGGTCGCAAATCGCGTACAGAGTATCGAGGTCGTGGGTGATTATGAACACGGTGAAGCCAAGAGCATCCCGCAATGTTCTGATAAGATCATCGAATTCGGCTGCAGCAATTGGATCGAGGCCGGCAGTCGGCTCGTCGAGAAAGAGGATATCCGGATCCAGCGCGATTGCGCGGGCTACCCCCGCGCGCTTGCGCATTCCGCCAGATAGCTCGGCAGGCTTCAAGCAGCCTGCATCTTCCGGCAAACCAGCAAGCTTGATCTTCAGCCTTGCAAGATCGTGCACATACTCATGTGTGAGTTTCGTATGTTCTAGAAGTGGCGCCTCGACATTTTCCTGTACGGTGAGAAAGGAGAATAATGCGCCTTGCTGGAACATCACCCCAATCCGACGCTCGACTTCACTGTGCGCTTGCGGATCGCGGATGTCCTGCCCGAATATCTCGACGGATCCGCCATCGGGCTGCTTGAGGCCCAGGATAGTGTTGAGCAGCACCGACTTACCGGAACCCGATCCGCCAACCACACCCAATATCTCACCGCGCTTGACCTCAAGGCCGAGATCCTCATGGATGACCTTGTCGCCAAAAGCCGTGCGCAGGCCTTTGACGCGAATGGGCACGTCTTCGGCATCGGTTTCCAGAGGCGCGCTCACAGATCGAGCGCCATGAAGATCACCGCGAAAATCGCATCGAACATAATGACCATGAAGATTGACTGGACGACCGCGGATGTCACATTTTGACCAAGGCTTTGGACATCGCCGCCGACCATAAGGCCATGCCGACAGCCCGCAGCAGCGATGATCAGAGCCAGAAACGGCGCTTTGCACATGCCTATCCAGAAATGCTTAATGTCTACCGTTTCGAGCGTACGCTGGATGAAAAAGACCGGGCTGATATCAATCGTCACCCAACTGACCAACAGTCCGCCAGCAAGACCGCCGATATCCGCGCAGAAGGTCATGAGAGGCATCATGAGAAGCGCGGCTAATATGCGCGGGATTACCAGCGCATCGAAACGGTCCACACCCATAACCTGCATCGCATCGGTTTCCTGGTTCATCCGCATCGAACCGATCTGAGCGGCAAAGGAAGATGCGGAACGTCCAGACAGAAGGATGGCGGTGATCACTACGCCGAACTCGCGCAGGATGGCCACGCCCACCAACTGGATCGTGGGCTCTGTTGCAAAAATCGTGAAGCTTGAGCATGCTTGGCGGAGATTGGACGGACGGAACGATGACGGATTTCAAGTGGCGCCATTTCCAGGGTGATGTGATCCTGTGGGCGGTGCGCTGGTATTGTCGCTATCCGATCAGCTATCGCGACCTTGAGGAAATGCTGGCGGAACGCGGCATTTCGGTCGACCATACGACGATCTATCGCTGGGTCCAGTGCTACGCCCCGGAGATGGAGAAGCGGCTGCGCTGGTTCTGGCGGCGTGGCTTTGATCCGAGCTGGCGCCTGGATGAAACCTACGTCAAGGTGCGGGGCAAGTGGACCTACCTGTACCGGGCAGTCGACAAGCGGGGCGACACGATCGATTTCTACCTGTCGCCGACCCGCAGCGCCAAGGCAGCGAAGCGGTTCCTGGGCAAGGCCCTGCGAGGCCTGAAGCACTGGGAAAAGCCTGCCACGCTCAATACCGACAAAGCGCCGAGCTATGGTGCAGCGATCACCGAATTGAAGCGCGAAGGAAAGCTGGACCGGGAGACGGCCCACCGGCAGGTGAAGTATCTCAATAACGTGATCGAGGCCGATCACGGAAAGCTCAAGATACTGATCAAGCCGGTGCGCGGTTTCAAATCGATCCCCACGGCCTATGCCACGATCAAGGGATTCGAAGTCATGCGAGCCCTGCGCAAAGGACAGGCTCGCCCCTGGTGCCTGCAGCCCGGCATCAGGGGCGAGGTGCGCCTTGTGGAGAGAGCTTTTGGCATTGGGCCCTCGGCGCTGACGGAGGCCATGGGCATGCTCAACCACCATTTCGCAGCAGCCGCCTGATCGGCGCAGAGCGACAGCCTACCTCTGACTGCCGCCAATCTTTGCAACAGAGCC